>NZ_ANAD01000034.1 GCF_000341245.1 Nocardiopsis halophila DSM 44494 | reverse complement strand
GGGGGGGGCCGCCGCGGAGGGCGCCGCATGGTCTCCGGCGAGCGGGGCTCGAAGGCCAGGGTGAGGCCGAGGAAGCCGGCGGTGGTCATATTGATCCACAGGATCTGCACCGGAAGGATGGGCAGGACCGCCCCGGCGAGGACGGCGGCCATCACGACCAGCCCCTCGCCGATGTTGGTGGGCAGGGTCCAGGCGAGGAACCTTCGGAGGTTGTCGAACACGCCGCGGCCCTGTTCGACCGCGGCCTCGATGGTGGCGAAGTCGTCGTCGGCCAGCACCATGTCGGCCGCCTCCTTGGCGGCGTCGGTGCCCACCCGCCCCATGGCCACCCCGATGTCGGCCTGCCGCAGGGCGGGCGCGTCGTTCACGCCGTCGCCCGTCATCGCCACCACCTCGCCGCGGCGCTGCAGCAGCCGCACCAGGCGCAGCTTCTGTTCGGGCGAGACCCGGGCGAAGACGCCCGCCCGTGCCAGCGACTCCTCGTCCGCGGCGTCGATCCCGTCGCCGACCAGCACCTCGCCTCCGATGCCGAACCGGTCGGCGATGGCACGCGCGGTGGCTCCGTGGTCGCCGGTGAGCATCCGGACCCCGATGCCGGCGGCCCGGCAGGCGCGCACCGCCTCAATGGCCTCCGGGCGGGGCGGGTCGTGCATCGCCTGCAGGCCCAGCAGGGTGAGGCGGCCGGGCAGGTCGTCCTCGCGGACCGCGCCCGCGCGCTCGGGGGCGAAGCGGGCGAAGGCGAGAACCCGCAGGCCCTGCCCGGCCCATTCGGCCGCGGTGCGCCGGACCTGCTCGGCGCCTTCGGCGTCCAGGGCGCCCTCCCGACCATCGGGGCCCAGGGCTCGCGAGCACAGCTCGAGCACCCGCTCGGGCGCCCCCTTGACGTAGCCGGCCAGGCGGCCGTCGGCGCCCCGGTGGGCGGTGGCCATCAGTTTGCGCTCGGAGGTGAAGGGGAGCGCCCCCACGCGGGGCGCGCGGGCGGCCTCCTGTGCGGGGACCACCCCCTGGGCCTGCGCCGCCGCCAGCAGCGCGGTCTCGGTGGGGTCGCCCACGGCCCGCCGCCCGTCCGGGCCGGTCGGCTCGGCGTCGCTGCACAGGACCCCGGCCAGCAGGCAGGCGCGCGCCGCGGCCCCCTCGGCCAGGACGCGCACCACGGTCATCTCGTTCGTGGTCAGCGTTCCGGTCTTGTCGGTGCAGATGACGGTGGTTCCGCCGAGGGTCTCGGCGGCGGTCAGCGTGCGGACGACGGCGTTGCGCCGGGCCATGCGCACCGCGCCGATGGCCAGGACGATGGTGATCGCGGCCGGGAGGCCTTCGGGGATCGCGCCGACCGCCAGGGCGACCGCGGCGGTGAACATCCGGTCCGGTGCCTCACCGTAGAGGGTGCCGACCGCGAAGGTGAGCGCAGCCAAGGCGACGATGACGGCGGTCAGGCGGCGGCTGAACACGCCGAGCCGGCGGGTCAGCGGCGTCGGGCGGCGGTCGGCGGACCCGACGAGCCGGTCGATGGCCCCGACCTCGGTGTCGGCGCCGGTGGCCACCACGATGCCGCGGCCCGTCCCGCGGGTGGCGACCGTTCCCGAGTAGGCCATGGCGGTGCGGTCGGCGAGCAGGGTCCGCGGGGCCACGGGCTCCGCGGACTTGGCGACCGGGGCGGACTCACCGGTCAGGGCGGACTCGTCGGTCTCCAGCTCCTCGGCGCCGACGATCCGCAGGTCAGCCGGGACCCGGTCGCCCGCCTGGAGCACGACGAGGTCGCCGGGGACCAGGTCCTGAGCCGGGAGCCGCCGCGCGGCCCCGTCGCGCACGGCCACCGCCTCCACCCGGACCATGCGCGCCAGCGCGTCCAACGCGCGCTGGGCCCGCGCCTCCTGGACATAGCCGATGGCGGCGTTGAGCACGACGACGCCGGAGATCACCCCCGCGTCGACGAAGTGCCCCATCGCCAGGGTCACCGCCGCCGCGACCAGCAGGACGTACACCAGCGGGCTGTGGAACTGGCGGAGCAGGCGCTTGAGGCGCCCCGTCCCCTCGGTCCGGGGCAGGGCGTTGGCACCGAACGCGGCCAGCCGCCGGGCGGCCTCGTCGCGAGTGAGGCCCCTCTCCCGGTCGGCCGCCAGCGCCTCGGCGACGTCGGCCCCGCTCAGAGCATGGGCGCGCGCATGGAGCGGTGTGCCGGAGGTGGTGTCGGGGGTCGCCATGACGCCCACTCTGCCCAGGCCGCCCTGTGGCGGAGCAGAGACCTTCCGCCCGTAGGGCGGGGGATTCGGGACCGGATCCCTCCCGGTGACGGCCTGGTCCGCCGGGACCTCCGGCACGCGAAATCCGATGATGGCCGCGGGAGCATCGACACGACGGCACCGTCCCCGGAAGGGCAGGCCGATCGTTCCCTAGGGGGAGGACCATGACCATCCGAGTGCGCAACGTGATGACCAACGGTGTGATCGCCGTCCGGCCGAGTACCGGGATGCGGGAGATCGCCCTCCTGCTCTCCCGCTATTCGATCTCGGCCGTTCCGGTGGTGGACGAGGACGGGCAGGTCCTCGGAGTGGTCTCTGAGAGCGACCTGCTGTACAAGCTGACCGAGGACCAGGACCGGGGCGACGCCTCGGCCAGGACGAAGCGCTCGGCGGTCACCGCCCGTCGGCTGATGACCGAGCCGCCCGTCACCGTCGATGTCCGCGCCGAGGTGGCCGAGGCGGCGGGGATCATGGAGAAGCACCGGGTCAAGCGCTTGCCGGTCATCTCCGAAGACGGAAGGCTGATCGGCATCGTCAGCCGCAGCGACCTGGTCAGGATCTACACCCGGCCCGACTCCTGGATCCAGGGGCGGGTCGAGCGCCTGCTGCTGCTGGAGTTCGACGAGCCGCAGGTGAAGGCGGAGGTACGCAACGGGATCGTGACGCTGCACGGCAAGGTGCGGCTCCGCTCCAGCTCCATTGCGCTGGGCCGGGCGGTGCGCCACATCGAAGGGGTGGTGCACGCCGAGAACCGCATCGCCTTTGCGGCCGACGACATCTCCCCCTTCTCGCTCATGGCCGACTGACCCGCCCATGGCCGGCTGAGACGGCGCCCCGCCGGAGCGGCCCGGCGGGGCGCCGCGGCCCTACGCCTTGGGCAGGCGCTCGGCGAGCCAGGCCTCGACCTCGTCGGAGCGGCGGGGCAGGCCGGCGGACATGACGCGGTTGCCGTCCTCGGTCACGAGCACGTCGTCCTCGATCCGCACGCCGATGCCGCGCAGCTCCTCGGGGACCGTCAGGTCGTCCGGCTGGAAGTACAGCCCCGGCTCGACCGTGAGCACCATGCCCGGCTTCAGCTCGCCGTACAGGTGCTCCTCGGTGCGTGCGCGGGCGCAGTCGTGCACGTCCAGGCCCAGCATGTGCCCGGTGCCGTGCAGGGTGTACCGGCGCTGGAGCCCCAGCTCCAGCACGCGGTCGACCGGCCCCTCCAGGAGGCCCCACTCGACCAGGCCCTCGGCCAGCGCGCGCTGGGCGGCCGCGTGGAAGTCGCGGAACGGGCGCCCGGGGGCGACCGCCGCGATGCCCGCCTCCTGCGCCTTGTACACCAGGTCGTAGACGCGGCGCTGGAGGTCGGTGAAGGTGCCCGAGATCGGCAGGGTGCGGGTGACGTCGGCGGTGTACAGCTCGTGCGTCTCCACGCCGGCGTCGAGCAGGAGCAGCTCCCCGTCGCGCACCGGGCCGTCGTTGCGCACCCAGTGCAGGGTGGTCGCGTTGGGCCCCGAGGCGGCGATGGTGCCGTAGCCGACGTCGTTGCCCTCCACCCGCGCCCGCAGGAAGAAGGTGCCCTCGATGTAGCGCTCGGAGGTCGCCTTGGCGTTCGGCAGCGCCGCCACGACGTCCTCGAAGCCGCGCACCGTGGAGTCCACGGCCTTCTGCAGCTGCTCGACCTCCCACTCGTCCTTGACCAGGCGCAGGTCGTGCAGGGCGACGGCGAGCTCCTCGTCGCGCTCGGCCGCCTTTCCGGCGTCCCCGCGCAGGCCGTCGACGACCCGCTCCAGCGCCGCGTCGTGCCCGCGCACGATGCGGGTGGCCGCGCCGTCGGCCGCCTTCTCCAGGATGGCGGGCAGCTCGCGCACGTCGTGGGCGGCCAGCCCCAGGCGGGCGGCGCCCTCGGCCAGGCTGTCGCGGCGCCCGCTCCACAGCTCGCCGTGCCCGTCCAGCCAGAACTCGCCGTTCTCGCGGTTGGAGCGCGGCCGCAAGTAGACGGTCACGTCGTGGCCGCCGGGGCGCGGCTCGAAGACCAGGCAGCCGTCGTCGGACTGGTCGCCGGACAAGTACACGTAGTCGCAGGCGGCCCGGAACGGGTACTCGGTGTCGTTGGAGCGGGTGGTGAGCCCGCCGGCCGGGACCACCAGCCGCTCACCGGGGAAGCGCGCGCTGAGCGCGGCCCTGCGGCGCGCCGTGTGGGCGGCCTGGGCGATGGGGGCGAGGTCGCGGGACTCGGTGTCGGCCCAGCCCGTGCGCATCCAGTCGGAGAGCTCCGCGGAGACCTTCTGCTCCTGACCGTTCTTGCGGGGCCGGAACACCGGCGCCTCCTGCCCCTGGGGGTCGTGCTGCTCGGTCACGGCTTTGGCCTCCATCGCTCGCTCGCTGCTGCTTCCGGGCCGCTTGTGGCGGCGCTCGCCGTCAATCGTAGGACGCCCCCGGGCCCGTCGGCCCCGTGGAGAGCTCTGTGGAGAACTCTGCGGAGAGCTCCTTGGAGAAGGCGTAGTAGCGGCGGCTCCCGTCGGGCCCGGTCCCCTCGTCCTCCGACAGGGCGTACCCCAGGCGCGCGTACATGGCCACGGCCTCGGGCTGCTCGGGGCCGGTCGTCAGGTAGGCCCTGGCGTACCCGCAGCGGGCGGCGGCCCGCTCGAGCCCGGCCATCGCCCGGCGGCCCAGCCCCTGGCGCCGGCGGCCCGCGTCGGTCCAGATGCGCTTGAACTCGGCGGTGCGGGCGTCCTTGCGGCGGAAGGCGCCTCCGGCGACGGGCCGTCCGCCGTCCTCGACGAGCACCACGCCCCCGTCCGGGGCGCTGAACTCGGCGTCGGGGGTCCCGGCCAGTTCGCGCTCGGCGGCCTCGGGGCCGTAGCGCGCGGCGTACTCGGCGGCCAGCCCGTCCAGGAGGGGGGCGACCCCGGGGTCGCCCATGTCGGCCTCGCGGACCGCGATCCGCACCCCGTCGCCTCCGCGCCGCTGCGCGACCGCCTCCATCGGCACCCCTTTCCGCCGGATTCCGTCCACCGGAAGCAGAACACGGCGTCTCCGCCGCTTCATCCCGGTGTCCGGCGAGGGATGGCGCACACGCCGGGCGCCCCGCGCACCCCTGCTCCCCCGCGGCTCCCGGCGGCACCTTAGAGTGGCGTCCATGCCTTTGATCGAGCGCACCCTCCTGGGTCCCGGACCGAGCAACCCCTACCCCGAGGCCGTGCAGGGGCTCTCCGCCCCGATCCTCGGCCACCTCGACCCGGAGTTCATCAAGGTCCTCGACCGCACCGGTGAGCGCCTGCGCGCCCTGTGGGGCACCGCCAACCCGCTCACCCTGCCCCTGTCGGGCACCGGGTCGCTGGGCATGGAGACCGCCTTCGCCAACACCGTGCGCCGGGGGGACACCGCCGTCGTGGCGGTCAACGGCCTCTTCGGCGAGCGGATGTGCGAGGTCGCGCGCCGCTACGGCGCCGAGGTCGTGCGGGTCGACCACGCCTGGGGCGAACCGGTGGACGTGCAGCGCGTGCTGGACGCCCACCCGGCGCCGGCGATCGTCGCCGCCGTGCACGCCGAGACCT
The DNA here is from genome assembly GCF_000341245.1 of Nocardiopsis halophila DSM 44494. Lineage (GTDB taxonomy): Bacteria > Actinomycetota > Actinomycetes > Streptosporangiales > Streptosporangiaceae > Nocardiopsis_A > Nocardiopsis_A halophila. The sequence continues at coordinate 16,827 of NZ_ANAD01000034.1, read as the reverse complement.
CCACCGGCGCGCTCAGCGACATCGGCGCGCTGGGCGCGGCGCTGCGCGCGCGCTCCGACGACACGCTGCTCATCGCCGACTGCGTGACCTCGCTCGGCGGCACCGAGGTCGCCGTCGACGAGTGGAAGGTGGACGCCGCCTACTCGGGCACCCAGAAGTGCCTGGGCGTGCCCCCGGGCCTGGCCCCCTTCACCTTCTCCGAGCGGGCGTGGGAGCGCCGGGTCGAGGACCCGCCCGTCTGGTACATCGACCTGGGCCTGCTGGGCGCCTACGTGCGCGGCGGCCCCGGCGGCGGCCGCGCCTACCACCACACCGCGCCGGTGGGCATGGTGGCCGCCCTCGACGCCACCCTGGAGCGGATCGAGCAGGAGGGCGTGCAGGAGGTCGCGGCCCGCCACCGCGCCGCGGGGCGCGTGCTGCAGGAGGGGCTGCAGGAGATGGGCCTGGAGCTGTTCGCGGCCGAGGGCCACCGCCTTCCGCAGCTGACGTCGGTGAAGGTCCCCGAGGGCGTGGACTCGGCCAAGGTGCGCGAGCGCCTGCTCACCGAGTACGGCATCGAGATCGGCGCCGGCGTGGGCCCCTACGCCTCGACGGTCTGGCGGATCGGCCTGATGGGCCACAACGCGCGCCTGGACCGCGCCGAGCTGGTCCTGGGGGCGCTGCGCGCCGTGCTGCGCGGCTGACCGCCGGCACCGGGCGACACCGGGGCGTCCCGCGCGCGTGCGGGGCGCCCCGTCCTCTGCTTGCCCGGTGGACTCGGCGGGCTCAGTCGGCGTTGGGGCCGTAGCGGGCGTCGTGGTCCCGGGGGTCGCCCGGGTCCTGCGTGTTGCCGATGACCGCCGCGACCGGCGGCAGGACCATCGCCACCGCGCACATCGCCACCGCCCACCCCACGCCGAACAGGTAGTAGACGGGCAGGGAGCCGCCGAAGAGCAGCAGGCAGGCCCCCATCAGCCAGGCGTACCGGCGGATGCGCCGCTTCATGTCCCCAGGCTACTCCGGGCGCGCTCCGGCCAGGTGCGCGGGTCGCGCAGGCCCGCGAAGCCGCGGGAGACGTCGTACCCGGCCTCCTCCAGGCGCCGCCGCGCGGTCCGGGCCCGTTCGACGGTGGCCTCGTCGAACACGCGGTTGTACACCTCGTCCGGCAGGGCGTGCAGCCCCGCGCGCAGGGCGCGCAGGGAGGCGGTCGCCGCCGCCTGCGTCCCCGGGGGCTCGGGCAGGACCCCGTACTCCCGGCGGGCCCACCCCGGGAGCGTGTAGTAGGACAGCGCGCCGACGGGCAGCCACAGCGGTTTGAACGGCGCCAGCGCCCGCATGCGGCGCGGCACCTCGGGCCACAGCAGGAACCGCACCGCCTGCCGGGCCTGCTCCCCGGCGCGCAGGCGCGGGCGCACCGACGCCAGGTAGGCGCGCATCTGGGCGGCCGACGCGGGCACCGAGGCGGGGTCCAGGCCCACGTGGGCGGCGGTGCGGGCCTGCTCGGCGAAGTAGCGGTCGGCCCCGCCCGGCCCCAGGCGGGCCCCGGCGCGGGCGACGACCTCCAGGTAGGAGACCACCTCGGCGCAGTGCACCCACAGCAGCAGGTCGGGTTCGTCGACGCGGTGCCGGGCGCCGGTGGCGGGGTCGGTGAAGCGCAGGCGCCGGTGCACCGCGCGCACCCGGGCGCCCAGCTCCTCGGCCTCCCGGGGGCTGCCGTAGGTGGTGGTGGCGACGAAGTCGGCGGTGCGCAGCAGCCGCCCGGTGGGGTCGTCCATGAAGTCCGAGCGCTGCCAGACGCCCTGCATCGCGACCGGGTGCAGCGCCTGGAGCATCAGGCCCCGCACACCGGCGACCCACATCGACCGGTCGATGTGCAGGCGCCAGGTGACGCTCTCCGGGGGGACGGCGGTCGGCTGCTCCATGCGGGTGCTCCCTCCGGCCGCGGTGCCCGCGGCCCTTGCGGTGTCCCCCGGGCACGATTCTAGGCGGGCGTCCGGTCCGACGGCGGCGACCGCTAGATTGGGAACCGTTGTCGAGCCGCACCGTACCCTTCCGACCCTTTCGACCGAGGAGCGCCATGGACCCCCTCCCCTCCGGCGGCGCCGAGCGGATCACCCTCGGCGTGCGCGGCATGACCTTCGACGCGCTCGCGGCAGGGCCCGACGACGGCCCCCTGGCGCTGTTCCTGCACGGCTTCCCCGAGTTCGCCACGTGCTGGCGCGAGCAGCTCGCCGCCGCGGCCCGCGCGGGGTTCCGGGCCGTGGCCGTGGACCAGCGCGGCTACTCCCCCGGCGCCCGCCCCGAGGGCACCGGGGCCTACACCGTGGACGAGCTGGTCACGGACGTCTTCGGCTTCGCCGACGCACTGGAGTACGAGCGCTTCCACCTCATCGGCCACGACTGGGGCGGGGTACTGGCCTGGCCTGCGGCGGCGCGGCGCCCCGAGCGCATCCGCACCCTGACGGTGCTGTCCACCCCGCACCCGCGCGCGCTGAACGAGGCCGTGCGCGTGTCCAAGGAGCAGCAGGAGAAGCTGTCCTACATCGGCCTGTTCCGCATGGAGGGCAAGGCCGAGGACGTGCTCCTGCAGGGCGGCGCCGCCACGCTGCGGGGCGTCTACGAGGGGCGGGTGCCCGCCCCGCTGGTCGAGGACAACGTGCGGCGGCTGGCCGAGCCGGGCGCGCTGACGGCGGCGCTGAGCTGGTACCGCGCCCTGGAGGGCGACGCCGCCGACGCCGGCCCCGTGCAGGCCCCCACCCTGTACATGTGGGGCGAGGGCGACCTGGCCTTCGGCCCGGAGGCCGCAGAGGGGACCGGCGCGTGGGTGGAGGGGCCCTACGAGTACGTGCGTCTGGACAACGCCTCCCACTGGCTCCCCGAGGAGGACCCCGAGCGGGTCATCCCGCCGATCCTGGAGCACTTCAAACGGGGCTGACGCGGCGGCGGACGTAGGCGACGGTGAGGGCCGCCAGCAGCGGTCCCCACAGGAGCATGGGGAGGTACGCGGCGAGGACCCAGCCGCCGGGCGCCTCGGCGTCGAAGGTCCCGCCCGAGCCGGCGATGTCCGGGCTGATCGCGCGCGCCTGCTCGGGGGTGACGAACCCGAAGACCGTGTTGAGCAGCCAGTACGCGGTGAGCAGGGTGACGGCGGCCGCCCCCAGCCCGGCCGGGACCGCGACGAGGGGGACGGGAATGCGGCGCCCTCCGACCAGCGGCACCCGTCCGGGCACCTCCTCTCCCCACCGGTGCACCAGGACGAGCCCCGACAGGCCGAGGGCGAGTTCGGCGCCGCTGAGGGCGACCGGGTACCACCCGCCCGGATAGGCGATCAGGTGCACGCGCCAGAGCACGGAGGGCAGAAGGCACAGCGGGATGGCATAGGCGGCGGCGTACGCCCGCACCGGTACAGGGTTCCTCCTCGTGTCCACCGCCGCCATCGTGCTCGTCCCCCTTCGGCCTCGGAACCGTCCACCGCCTGAGCGCAGGCGGACCGTTCCAGGCTCCCGCCCCGGCCCCGCGCGCGTCCTCCCCCGTGTGAGGGACCGGGGGCCGCAGGCCTCCCCTCGGAGAGCGGAGGCCTGCGCGCTCACGCCGGGAGCCGCTCGGCCAGGCGTGCCGCGAGGGCCAGGCCGGTCAGGACCGGGTTGGCCGAACCGACCGTCGGGAATACCGACTGGTCGCAGGCGTAGGCGTTGGAGACATGGTGGAACCGTCCCGACGGGTCGGTGACCGAGGAGGCCGGGTCCTCCCCCATCCAGAGGGTGCCCGCCTCATGGAAGGTGGTGCCCAGCCCCCGGTGCCACTCGGGGAACGGCCGCTGCAAGGGGAAGGGCGCGCTCTGCCACGCCCCGTCGTAGAGGTACTGCACGTTCCGCGGCGACTCGGCCAGGCCCGAGGCGAAGGCGAGCGCCGCCTCGTCCATGGACTGCCAGGTCTTCTCGTCCTCAGGGGGCAGGCCGAGGTTGACGAACGCGCGCGCGGCGCCGAACTCGTCGCTCTCGAAGGGACTGAGGTCGATCCAGCTCTTGGCGGGGTCGTGGACGGGGGCGGTCCGGTCGCCGTGCATCTCGCCGACGCAGCGCAGGGTGAGGGCGACCCAGTCGGGGTCGGTGTTGGCCAGGTGCGCGCGGAGCTGCTCGATGTCGGGCACCATGCGGAACAGCAGCTCGTCGGAGCCCGCGGCGCTGGTGGAGGCGGTCACCTGCACGTGGAAGCGCCCGCTGGGCGCCAGGCCGCGCACCAGGGCCGCCGCCGTCTGGACCCGCGGCGGCAGCGCGGGCAGCTCCGAGCGGTGCACGCGCACGGTGAAGTCGCTGCGCACGTGCGCCATCAGGTTGCGCCCCATGAGCGGCACGGGGAAGGACAGCAGCGCCATGCGGGTGCTCTCCACGGCGCCCGCCGCCAGGACGACCGCGCAGTCCGGCGTGACGGGAAGGAAGCGGCGCACGCCCTCGGCGTCGGCCTCCACCGTGTGCACCGTTCCCCCCGAGGCGTGCAGGCGCACCACGTGCGCACGGGGGACCAGGAAGAGCCCGCGCTGGGCGTCGTCCCCGCCCGAGGCGGCGACGTCCGCGCGCAGCGCGTCGAACAGCAGGGGCAGCGCGCTGTACTTGTCGAAGGAGAACAGCCCTGAGACGGGTGGCTCGCCCTGGACCGCCAGCGGGGCCGGCTCCACCCCTTGGTCACCGAGCGCGCCCTCGACGAAGGGGGTGCCGGCCGCCGACTGCGCGAAGCGCGGCGCCAATGCGTCGTTGAGTTCGCCGAAGATGAAGTCGGTCCCGGGGACCACCCCGGTCTCGCTCTCCGCCTCCAGGTAGTACCTCTCCAGGTCCGAGGCGGTCTCGCCGGGCCAGTGGACCAGGTCGCCGGCGGTCAGGCGCGGGCACCACCCGCCCCAGTAGACCGACTTGCCTCCCAGGCAGTACGCGGTTCCGGGAAAGGCGACGTTGCCCCTCCAGGGCAGGCCCCAGACGGCCTCGCGGGGCGCGCCCGGGTCCTGTTCGGGCGGGATCGGGGCGGGCACGTCCAGGCCCAGGCGGCCCATGTTCTGGACGTGCCCGGGGATGAGCAGTCCCCCCGCGTCCAGCAGCAGGACCCGCGCCCCGGGGCGGGCCCGGCGGATGCGCACCGCAAGGTAGGCACCGTAGGCGCCCGCCCCCGCGATGACCGCGGAGAACGGGGGGCCGCCGGCAGTGGCCTCGTCCCAGGTGTTGCACAGGTGGCGCCCGAGCGCGTCGGTGGTGAACGCCGTGGACTGGATCGTGGTCTGCTCCCCGGTGGGAGCGAGAACGGGAAGGGGCATGGCCGTGCCTCCCTTCCGCGCCACAGGCGCGCGGCCGGGCACCGCGCGTGCCCGGCCGCGGGAAGTACCGCGATCGTCGCACGCCCGCCACCGCGGCGGAAGCACCCCCACGGACGACTCACTCCGTAGGCACCCCGCGCGGGCTCCATCGAAAGAGGAGGGCGGGGTCCTCCGCCCGGAGGACGACGGGGCCGCCCCCGGGCCCTCATGCTGAGCACCCGCCCCCCTTCAGAGGAGGTCGATCATGCACCCGGCNGCCGCCCCCGCCCGCCGCAGGCGCACTCCTCGCACTCGCCGCGGGCGCCCCCGCCCACGCGGACACGCCGCCCGACGGCCCGCCGCGGACGACCGTCATCGGCGGGACCCCGGCGAGCACCGACGACCACCCGTGGACGGTCGCGGTGGCCAATCCGCGGCTCCGCCCCGAGCGTCCCTCCGGCCAGGTCTGCGGGGGCGCCCTGGTGCGGCCCGACAAGGTCGTCACCGCCGCGCACTGCGTGGACGACGCCGAGGAGCGCGACGGGCTCCGGATCATCGCAGGGCGCACCGACCTGCGCACCGACGGGGGACGCACCCGCGAGGCGGTCGACGTGTGGACCCACGGCCCCGTCTTCCCCGAGCCCCGCAGTGACCTGCAGCCGCGCCCCGGCGGCGACGTCGCCGTGGTCACCCTGGACCGCCCTCTGCCGGGACCGACCCTCCGCCTGGCCCGTCCCGGAGACGGCGCCCTCACGGCCCCGGGCCGCACGGGCACGGTCCTGGGGTGGGGGTCGACCAGCCCTGACCCGCCCTACCCGGCCTCGCCGGAGCTGCTCAAGGCAGGGCTCCCGGTCACCACGGACGAGGCGTGGACCGAGCGCGCCGAGGCCTACGGGCTGCTCTACGACCCGGAACACTACGTCGGCGCGGGGTGCGCCTCGGGCGGCCCGGTGATCGGCCCCGGCGACAGCGGCTCGCCGCTCGTCGTCGACGGGCACCTGGTGGGCGTCGCCCACGACCAGATGCCCCTGGACGACACACCCGACCTGTCCCGGGCGTACTCCCTGTTCACCGAGGTCTCCACGTTCGCCCCCGAGATCCTCGAACAGTTGGGGCCCGCACCCGGGCGGGCCCGGGCGTAGCGGGCGGGCCTCAGGGGCGGGCGGGGGCCGTGGTGTCGGCGCCCTCGGCCAGGGAACGGACGACGTCGGCCGCCGGGCACTCCTCCGCTGAGCGGTAGGCCGTGCCCGCCCACAGGTGGAGGCGGTCGGTGTCGCCCTCCTTGGCCGCTGCGGCGCGCATGGGACCAGTCAGGTAGTGCACCTGCGGGTAGGCCGCCGGGGCCTCGGACGTGTGCGCGGACAGGAAGCGGTTGACCAGCCCGCGCGCTCTGCGGCCGCTGAAGGCCCGCGTCACCGCCGTGCCGGGGAAGACCTCGTCGGCCAGCGCGCGCTTGTGGGCCGCGGAGGCCCCGCTCTCGTCCGTCCGGAGCAGGACCGTTCCCACCTGGGCGGCGACGGCGCCGTGGGACAGGACCTTGCGGACCGCGGCGGCGTCGCCGATGCCTCCGGCCGCCACCAGCGGGAGGTCCACGGCCTCGCGGACCCGCCCCAGCAGGTCGAGCAGCGGCAGGGTGCGCTCTTCGGCGTCGTCGAAGGACCCCTGGTGCCCGCCGGCCTCGGCGCCCTGGACGCACAGGGCGTCGGCCCCCGCCTGTGCGGCCGCGCGCGCCTCGTCCGGGGTCGTGACGGTCACCATGACGGCGCTGCCCGCCGTGTGCAGGGCCGCCGCCTCGGCCGCGGCGGGGGCGCCGAAGGTGAAGCCCACGACCGGGACGGGGTCCTCGAGCAGGAGGGCGAGCTTGGCGGGGTAGTCGTCGTCGCTCCACCGCGGCTCGCCGGCCGCGGCGCCCAGTGCGTCCATCTCGGGGGCGATCTCGCGCGCGTAGGCCTGGACGCGCTCCCGGTCGGCCGTGTCGGGGCCGGGCACGAACAGGTTGACGCCGAAGGGGCGCCCGGTCAGCTCCCGGGTGCGGGCGATCCGGGAGGCCAGCGCGTCGGGGGACGCGTAGCCTCCGGCGAGGAAGCCCATCCCGCCCGCTTCGTTGACCGCGGCCACCAGCTCGGGGGTGCTCGCACCGCCCGCCATCGGGGCGCCCACCACGGGGACCGCCCCGGGAGCCTGGAAAGCGCTGGTCACCACGGTCTGTGTGCTCTGCCGCACGGTCGCCCGACCTCCTCTGCCCGGTTGCGCCTGCAGCCTGCCACACCCCGCGGCGCGACGCGCAACGGGGTCGGCCCGGAGGAACACCGGGGAACACCGGCGGCCTCTCTCGCCATCGAGAGAGAATGAGGTTACCCTCAACTGCACGGGGTGACCCCGTGGTCGCCCGCCGTCCCGCCCCCTTTCCCCAGGGGCGGGACGCCGGGCGGCCGCTCGCTCAGCCCAGTTCGGGGATGCGCGGCGCGTACCGGGAGAAGAAGCGCCGGTTGGCCTCGTCGCCGCCGGGCATGTTGGCCGAGCGCCACAGCGGCGGCTCCAGGCCCTCCTTGCGCACCCGGTCGTGGACCGAGGCCAGCAGCAGGTTCCACAGGTAGGAGTTGACCAGGCTGGACAGCGGCGCGGTCACCGGGTCGGCCCGCGGGTAGGCGGCGTCCCCGGGGTCGACCAGGGTGTCCACCACCAGGTCGGCCTCCTCGGCCAGGGTGCCGCCCGCCCGGCGCGGCGCGGCCGCCGCACAGGAGCGCGAGGTGACCGCCACGACGGGCAGCCCCCGCCCGCGCGCCGCGCGCGCGAGCTCCACCGGGTAGGGGTTGACCCCGGAGGTGGAGAAGACGAACAGGGTGTCGGCGGGGCCCGCCTCGGCGCCCGCGAGCACCTGATCGGCCAGCCCGCTCCTGCGCTCGGCGGCCGTGGCCGCGGCGGCCCCGTGCAGCGGCAGCAGTTCGGGGTGGTAGAGGGGCTTGACCGGCGCCAGGCCCCCGGCACGGAAGAAGGCCTCGGCCACGGCGATCATCGAGTGCCCGGAGCCGGCCACCATGACCACGCCCCCGCCGCGCACCGCACGCTCGACCAGGAGGGCGGCCACCTCCTCCAGGACACCGGCGTTGGCCCGCTGGGCCTCCTCCAGCCGGTCGCGCATGCGGGCCCCGAAGTCCCCGCCGCCGTGGTAGGCGTCCATCGGCTCCTCCTCGGTGTGCACCGTCCAGGGGTCGGAACGCGTCCTCGCCGCCTCTCGCCCCCGGGNTACCGCCCCCCCCCCGCCGGTCCGGCTCGCGCCTCACGGCCCGGCACGCCCCATCTCCTCGGCGACGGCCGCCCCGGGGCGGTTCTGCCCGAGCTCCCACTTGCCCTCGACCCGGTCCATGCGCGCCTCGATGCCGACGACGGCCCTGAGCATCCCCTCGGTGAACGCGCGCGGGGCGTCGTCGACCGACCAGGGTGCGGCGCGGGGCCCCTCGTGCAGGACGGTCAGGCGGCGCACGGCCCACTCGGCCCACTCGGGGTCGTCGTGGGCGACGAGCCGGCCGTGCACATGGGCGGTGACGTAGTTCCAGGTGGGGACGGTGCGCCCGTGGTCGTGCTTGGAGGGGTACCACGAGGGCGAGACGTAGGCGTCGGGGCCGCGCACGATGACCAGCGCGCGGCCGCCCCCGCCCAGGCCCGCGCGCCACTGCGGGTTGGCGCGCGCGAGGTGCCCCACGAGGACGCCGCCCCCGTCCGCCCCGCCCGCCACGTGCACGAAGGGCACCGGCGTCGCCTCGAACCCGTCGTCGGAGGCGGTGACCAGGTCCGCGGCGACGGGCGCGCCGAGCAGACGCTCCACGGCGCCCTCGGGGGCGCGGAAGTGCGCGGTGCGCGGGGACGTACACGGCCAGCCCTCCATTACTTACTAGTGCAAATTCGCCTCCATCATCGTGCATATCCGGCGCCGGGATGCGGCTGCCGGGGGCCGTTGACCCCCGCCGGGCCCCGGCCTACGTTCGGCGCACGCACCCCTCCCCCGGTGCCCGACGCCGTTGCCCCCGGAGGCGCCGCATGCCGTCCGCACCCCGCCCCTCCCCCCACGACCGGCCGGACGTCCTGGTCGTCGGCGCCGGCTTCGCCGGGCTCTACCTGCTCCACCGCCTGCGCGAGCTCGGAATGCGCGCGCTCGCCCTGGAGGCCGGGGCCGGCATCGGCGGCACCTGGTACTGGAACCGCTACCCGGGCGCCCGGTGCGACGTGGAGAGCATGGACTACTCCTACTCCTTCGACCCGGCGCTGGAGCAGGAGTGGTCCTGGACACGGCGCTACCCCGGCCAGGCCGAGATACTGGGCTACATCGAACACGTCGCCGACCGCTTCGACCTGCGGCGCGACGTGCGGACCCGGACCCGCGCGGCCTCCGCCGCCTGGGACGCCTCCGACCGTCTGTGGCGCGTGCGGACCGAGGCCGGGGACACCTGCGCCGCCCCCTACCTGGTCATGGCGACCGGCTGCCTGTCCGTCCCCAAGGCCCCCGGGGTCGAGGGGCTGGAGCGCTTCGGGGGCCGCGTGTTCCACACCGGCCGCTGGCCCCACGAGGAGGTGTCCTTCGCCGGGCGCAGGGTGGCGGTCATCGGCACGGGCTCCTCGGGCATCCAGGCCGTTCCCGTCATCGCCGAGGAGGCCGCCGAGGTCACCGTCTTCCAGCGCACGGCCAACTTCAGCCTCCCCGCCAACGACCGGCCCCTGGCCCCCGGGGAGCAGGAGGAGCTCAAGGCCCGCTACCGCGAGCACCGCGCACAGGCCCGGAGGTCGCCCACCGGCATCCCCGGCCCCCGGGCCGGCCGCTCGGCTCTGGAGGTGCCCGAGGCCGAGCGCACCGCCGCCTACCGGCACGCCTGGGAGCACGGCGGTCTCTTCGGGATGCTGCGCTCCTACAGCGACCTGACCACCGACGCCGACGCCAACGCGACCGCGGCGGACTTCATCCGCGCCCGCATCTCCGAGGCGGTCGACGACCCGGCCACGGCCGAGGCGCTGTCCCCGCGCACCCACCCCTTCGGCACCAAGCGCCCCTGCATCGACTCGGGCTACTACACGGCCTTCAACCGGGAGGGGGTGCGCCTGGTGGACCTGCGCGCCGAGCCGCTGGCCGGGGCGGTCCCCGGGGGCGTGGCCACCGCCCGCGGCGAGTACCCGGCGGACGACCTGGTGCTGGCCACCGGCTACGACGCGATGACCGGGGCGCTGACGGCCCTCGACCCGCACGGGCGGGACGGGGTACCCCTGCGCCGGGCCTGGGCCGGGGGCCCCGCCGCCCACCTGGGGGCGGCGGTGGCCGGGTTCCCCAACCTGTTCACGGTGACGGGGCCGGGGAGCCCGTCGGTGCTCAGCAACATGGTCGTCTCCATCGAGCAGCACGTGGAGTGGATCACCGACCTGATCGCGTGGGCCCGCGACCGGGGGACCGGGGTCGTCGAGGCCGAGCCCGCGGCGCAGCGGTGGTGGACCGACCACGTGCAGGAGGTCGCCGCCGCCACGCTCTTCCCCCGCGCGGACTCCTGGTACACGGGCGCCAACGTCCCCGGCAAGCCCCGCGTCTTCCTGCCCTATCCGGGCGGGGTCGACGTCTACCGGGACGTGCTGGAGGGGGTGGCCTCCTCGGGCTATGAGGGGTTCCGCCTGAGCCGGGCCTGATCCCGCCCCGCGGCTCACATCGCGAACACGCGCTCGGGGGCGATGAGCACCGCGGAGCGCCGCTGCTCCTCCATGGCGCGGTCGTAGGCCTCCCAGTCCTCGTGCTCGCCGCCGGCCGCGCTGAACACCTCGCGCAGGAGCGCGCGCAGGTGCGCGGTGTCGACGCCCTCGTAGGGGTCGTCGTAGCCGATGAGGTCGGCGGCCCCGGCCACGCTCGACCAGTGCGGGCCCGCCTGGAAGACCAGGGCGGCCTGCGGGCGCTCGCGCAGCAGCCGGAGCTTGAGGGCCCCGGCCGCGCTGGTGAAGGCGGCCGCGGGCTCCCCGGTGACCGGGTGCCGTGTCAGTCCGGCCGCCACCACGCTGGAGTGGACCGAGCCGTCGGCACGGACGGCGGAGACGACGGCGCGGTGGCCGCCCCGGTCGATGACGGACTGGACCTCGCGCAGATCGGCCATGCCCCGAACCTACGCGGCCGCGGGGGCCGGGGCGAAGATATGACGCGGTTCACTTCCGGAAACGGTGCGAATTTCAGTGAACGGTGATTACGCTCGAAGGTACGGGGCCGACCGCCCCGGCCGTGCCACCCCCGGGAGGTCGAACATGGTCGACATCGCACTGATCACCACCGTCCTGGCCGTCGTCCTGGGCGGGATCGCCCTGGTCGTGCTCGGCGCGATCGGCTACATCGCCAACCAGGCGGTGCAGGACCGCCTGGACGACAGGGCCGGCGTCCCCCGCCCCGGCGCCCCGGCACCGGCGCCGCAGGCGGCCGCCCCCGGCCGGGCCGAGCGCCCGCGGGAGCCCGTCGCCGGGCCGACCGCCGCCTGAGCGCACGGGCGGCACGGGCACACTGGAGCCCCGGACCCCGCTCGGAGGAGGCGCACCGTGCCCGTGCCCGTCGTGATCGACTGCGACCCCGGCGTCGACGACGCCGTCGCCCTGCTGCTCGCCCTGGCCTCGCCGGAGCTGGCCGTGCGCGGCGTGACCGCGGTGGCGGGCAACGCCTCGCTCGACGACGTGGTGCGCAACGCCGGGCACGTGCTGGACCTGGCCGGGGCGCCGGACGCGCTGCCGCTGACGGCGGGGATGGCGGGGCCGCTCACCCGGCGCCGCAGGGAGCGCGACGAGGCGATCCACGGCGAGGGAGGCCTGGGCGGGCTCGTCCCGGCCGTCCCGCCCCGGGCGGCGCACCCGGGCCACGCCGTGGACCGGCTCGCCGAGGCCGCGCTCGCCGAGCCCGGCGGGCTGACGCTGGTGGCGCTCGGGCCGCTCACCAATGTCGCCGCCATGCTGGCCCGCTTCCCGGAGGCCGGACGCGCCCTGAAGGAGATCGTCCTCATGGGCGGTGCGGCGTTCACCCAGGGCAACATCACCGCGGCCGCCGAGTACAACTTCCACTGCGACCCCGAGGCCGCGCGCTTCGTGGTGGAGTCGGGGCTGCCGGTCCGGGTCGTCGGGCTGGACGTCACCCGCTCGGCCCTCTTCCCCTTGGACCGGACGGACAGGCTGGCGTCCATGGGAGGCGCCGCAGGGGCCGCGGGCGAGCTGCTGCGCGGTTATGCGATGCGCTACGAGGAGCGCTCGGGGCTGACGGCGGTTCCGGTCCACGACGCGCTCGCGGTCGCGGCGGTCTCCCACCCGGACCTGCTGGAGTGGAGCCGGGGGTGGGCGTCGGTGGAGTGCGCGGGCGAGCTGACCCGCGGCGCCCTCGTCGCCGACGTGCGCACCCCCGGCCGCGAACGCGCGGTGGCGATCGCGACCGGGGTGGACGCCGAGGGCTTCACCTCCCTGCTCTTCGAGCGGCTGTCCGGCTACGCGGACCTCACCAGCTCGACTTGGTGATGCCGGGCAGCTCCCCGCGGTGGGCCATCTCCCGGAAGCGGATCCGGGACAGGCCGGCCTTGCGGAGGTAGCCGCGGGGCCGGCCGTCGACCGCGTCGCGGTTGCGCACCCGCGTGCGGCTGGCGTCGCGCGGCTGGCGCGACAGGGCGCGCACGGCCTCGGCGCGCTCCTCGGGCCCCGTGGCGGGGTGGGCGATGATCCGCTTCAGCGCGGCGCGGCGCTCGGCGTACAGCGCCACGACCTCCTTGCGGCGCTCGTTCTTGGCGATCTTGCTCTTCTTGGCCACTGCTCAGACCTTCTCCCCGCGTGCACGGATCTCGGCGACCACGCGGTCGATGCCCCGGCGCTCGACGACCTTCATCCCCTTGGCGCTCACCCGCAGCCGCACCCAGCGCCCCTCCGAGGCGAGCCAGTAGCGCTTCCTCTGGATGTTGACGCCGAACCGGCGGCGGGTGCGCCGCTGGGAGTGGGAGACGTTGTTGCCGAACGCGGGCCCCTTGCCCGTCACCTGGCACACGCGTGACATGGACAGCACGTCCTCTCGGGTCGTTCCTGACCGGGCCACCCTACACTAGAACGATAACCGTTTTCATTTTCAATCGAGCGCGCGCCGGAGCAGCGCGGGGTCGGTGTTGCCCCCCGAGACGACCGCGACCACCGCCTCCCCCGGGAGGCGCCCGGCCAGGTGCGCCGCGGCGGCGAGCGCCCCGCTGGGCTCGGCCACCACCCGCGCCTCGCGGGCGATCACCCCCATGGCGTGCACGATCTCCTCCTCGGTCACCGTGACGATGCCGTCCAGCCGCTCCCTCATGTGCGCGAAGGTCAGCTCCGAGGGCCCCACCCGGACCCCGTCGGCCACGGTCCGCCCGGTGCGCTCGGGCTCCCAGGCGACCAGGCGCCCCTCTGCCAGCCCCTCGGCCGTCTCGGCGGCCAGCTCCGGTTCGACGCCGACCACCCGCACGTCCGGACGCAGCCCCTTGACCGCCGTCGCCGTCCCCGAGGCCAGCCCGCCCCCGCCCACGGGGACCGCCACCGTGTCCACGCCGGCCAGGTCCTCGACGATCTCCAGCCCGACCGTGCCCTGTCCGGCGATCACATCCCGGTCGTCGAAGGGCGGCACCAGGACCATGCCGCGGCGCAGGGCGATGTCGCGGGCGGCCTCCGAGCGCCGCGCGGGCGCGACGGGGACGATCTCGGCGCCCAGCCGCCGCATCCCGTCCAGCTTGACCTTCGGGGCGCCTTCGGGGACGACCACGGCGCAGGGCACCTCCTCCGAGCGCGCGGCGAAGGCCAGCGCCTGGCCGTGGTTGCCCGAGGAGTGGGTGACCACCCCGGCCGCCCTGCGCCGCGCGGGCAGCGAGCGGACGGCGTTGACGGCCCCGCGGATCTTGAAGGCCCCGACCGGCTGCAGGTTCTCCGGTTTGAGCCACAGCCGCCCCTCGCCCCAGGGGCACGTGACGAGCGGTGTGCGCACGGCCCTGCGCCGGATGCGCCCGGAAGCCGCCTGCACGTCGGCCAGGGTGATGAGCTCGATGCCACTGCGTTCCATGCCCCTCTTCCTTCCCCGGCGGCCGCCCGCGTCCCCGGCATCGCGGAGGGATCGCGGACAATGGGGGTGATGCGTACCGAGTTCACCGCCGAGGACCTGCCCGGACGGGCCTTCTACCGGATGCTGACGGCCGTGGTCGTCCCGCGCCCGATCGCCTGGGTCGCCAGCGTGTCCGCCCAGGGGCGCGACAACCTCGCCCCGCACTCCTTCTTCACCGTCTCCTGCGCCGACCCGCCGATCGTGCAGTTCACCTCGGTCGGGCGCAAGGACACCCTGCGCAATGTGGAGGAGACCGGAGAGTTCACCGTGAACCTCGCCCCCGAGCCCCTGATGGAGCAGGTCAACGCCACCTCCGCCGCGCTGGAGCGGGGCAGCAGCGAGTTCGACGCGGCCGGCCTGGACCGCGAGCCGTCGGCGGTGGTCAAGGCCCCGCGGGTGGCCGCGAGCCCGGCGGCCCTGGAGTGCCGGCTGCACTCGACGGTGCTGCTGGGCGACTCCACGGTGGTGTTCGGGCGGGTCGTGCACGTGGCCGTGGACGCCTCGNGCCGCCCCCCCGCAGGTGGAGCGGCTGCGCCCGCTGTCCCGGCTGGGCCGCGACGAGTGGGGCACGCTCGGCCGGGTCGTGCCCCTGGACCGGCCTTGACCTCAAGTTAGCTCAAGGTTCTAGTCTCCTCGGTGTGACGACGCGCCCCGGGCGCCGACCGAGAGGGATCCGGACATGAGCATGGAGATGACCGCGTGGCACTCGCTGTACACGGCGATGCACGCGGAACAGGACAGGCGCCCCTTCTCCAAGGAGGCGATCAGGCGCATCATCGGGTTCGCCCGGCCGCACCGCGCACGCCTGGTCGCCTTCCTGCTGTTCAGCGTCGCGCTCGCGGTGCTGGCCGTGGCGACGCCGGTGCTGGCGGGGCGGGTGGTCAACGCGATCATCGCCGGCGAGGACCTGTCCCTGGTCATGGGCCTGTCCGGACTCATCGCGCTGATCGCCCTGGGCGAGGCGGCGTTCGGGCTGCTGAACCGCTGGCTGTCGGCCGGCCTGGGCGAGGGACTCATCCTGGACCTGCGCACGGCCGTCTACGACCACGTCCAGCGCATGCCGGTCGCCTTCTTCACCCGGACCCGCACCGGCGCACTGGTGAGCAGGCTGAACAACGACGTCATCGGAGCCCAGCGCGCGTTCAGCGACGTCCTGTCCGGCGTCGTCAGCAACCTGGTGACGCTGCTCCTCACACTGGCCGTGATGGTCAGCATCTCCTGGCAGATCACCCTGCTGTCCCTGGTGCTGCTCCCCGTGTTCCTGATCCCGGCCCGGCGGATGGGCTCGCGCCTGGCGCGCCTGGAGCGCGAGTCGGCCAACCACGACGCGGCCATGGGCACCCAGATGACCGAGCGCTTCTCCGCCCCGGGCGCCACCCTGGTCAAGCTGTTCGGCCGCCCTGAGCACGAGTCGGCCGAATTCGCCACGCGCGCGCGGCGCGTGCGCGACATCGGGGTCCGAACGGCCATGGTGCAGGAGGTCTTCTTCACCGCCCTCACCCTCGTCTCGGCCCTGGCCCTGGCCCTGGTCTACGCGCTGGGCGGCTACTACGTCTTCACCGGCGGCCTGGACTCGGGCTCGGTGGTCTCCATGGCCCTGCTGCTCACCCGCCTGTACGCGCCGCTGACCGCCCTGGCGAGCGCGCGTGTGGAGATCATGAGCGCGCTGGTCAGCTTCAGCCGCGTCTTCGAGGTCCTCGACCTGGATCCGCTGGTCAAGGAGCGCCCCGACGCGCACCCGCTCCCGCCGGGCCCGGCCGGCGTGGAGTTCGACGGGGTCGTGTTCGGCTACCCCAAGGCCTCCGCGTTCTCCCTGGCGTCCCTGGAGGAGGTGGCCGACCTCGACGACCGCGACGGCGGGCGCGTCCTGCACGGGGTCTCCTTCCGCGCCGCGCCCGGCGAGACCGTGGCCCTGGTGGGCTCCTCAGGCGCGGGCAAGTCCACCATCGCCCAGCTCATCCCGCGCCTGTACGACGTGGACGGCGGCGCGGTCCGCGTCGGCGGGACCGACGTCCGTGACCTGACCGCCGCCTCGCTGCGCCGCTCGGTGGGCATGGTCACCCAGGACGGGCACCTCTTCCACGACACCGTGCGCGCCAACCTGCGCCTGGCCGCGCCCGGGGCCGACGACGCCCTCCTGTGGGACGCCCTGCGCCGGGCCCGGCTGGACGGCCTGGTCGCCGGGCTGCCGGACGGGCTGGACACCATCGTCGGCGAGCGGGGCTACCGCTTCTCCGGCGGCGAGCGCCAGCGGCTGACCATCGCCCGGCTGCTGCTGGCCTCCCCGCAGGTGGTGATCCTGGACGAGGCCACCTCCAGCCTGGACGCCACCTCCGAGGCGGCGGTGCAGGAGGCCCTGGCCGAGGCGCTGGACGGGCGCACCGCGGTGGTCATCGCCCACCGGCTGTCCACGGTCCAGGCGGCCGACCGGATCCTGGTGGTCGAGGAGGGGCGCATCGCCGAGCAGGGCACC
>NZ_ANAD01000033.1 GCF_000341245.1 Nocardiopsis halophila DSM 44494 | reverse complement strand
GGCAGGCCGCCGCCGTAGTTCACGGTGTTGGTGGCCCGGCGCATGTAGGCCTTCCAGGAGTCCGAGCCCGACTCGCGGCCGCCGCCGGTCTCCTTCTCCCCGCCGAACGCCCCGCCGATCTCGGCGCCCGAGGTGCCGATGTTGACATTGACGATGCCGCAGTCCGACCCGGCCGCCGAGACGAACCGCTCGGCCTCGGCCTGGTCCCGGGTGAACAGCGCCGAGGACAGGCCCTGCGGCACGCCGTTGTGCAGCTCCACCGCCTCCTCGAAGGTGCGGTAGGTCATCACGTACAGGATCGGGGCGAAGGTCTCCTCCTCCACCACCGGCGTCTGGGCGGGCATGCGCACCAGCGCCGGCTCGACGTAGTAGGCGCCCGGCGCGGCGTCCTCGCCGACCCGGCCGCCCCCGGTGACCACGGTCCCGCCCTCGGCCTCGGCCCGGGCCAGCGCGTCGCGCATGGCGGTGTGGCCGCGCTCGGCGATCAGCGGCCCCACCAGGGTGTCGTCGGCGAACGGGTCGCCGATGCGCTCGCGCAGCTGCCGGTAGGCCCCGGCGAGGCGCTCGGTGACCTCCTCGGCCACGTCCTCGTGCACGATGAGCCGGCGCAGCGAGGTGCAGCGCTGCCCCGCGGTGCCGGCCGCGGCGAAGACGCTGCCCCGCACCACCAGGTCCAGGTCGGCCGAGGGGGCGACCACCGCGGCGTTGTTGCCGCCCAGCTCCAGTAGGCAGCGGCCCAGCCGGGCCGCGACCCGCGGCCCCACCGCGCGGCCCATGGCCACCGACCCGGTGGCCGAGACCAGCGCCACCCGCGGGTCGTCCACCAGCTGCTCGCCGACCTCGCGCGCGCCCAGCACCACCCGGTGCAGGCCCTCGGGGGCGCCGGTGTCGGCGGCGGCCCGCCGCAGCAGGGCGTCGCACGCCAGCGCGGTCAGCGGGGTCAGCTCCGAGGGCTTCCACACCACGGTGTTGCCGCAGACCAGGGCGATGGCGGTGTTCCACGACCACACCGCCACCGGGAAGTTGAAGGCGGTGACCACGCCGACCACGCCCAGCGGGTGCCAGGTCTCCATCAGCCGGTGGCCGGGCCGCTCGGAGGGCATGGTGCGCCCGTAGAGCTGGCGGGACAGGCCCACCGCGAAGTCGCAGACGTCGATCATCTCCTGCACCTCGCCGGCCGCCTCGGAGCGGATCTTGCCCGCCTCGATGGAGACCAGGTCGGCCAGGTCCTGCTTGTGCTCGCGGAGCAGCTCGCCCAGGCGCCGCACCAGCTGCCCGCGGACGGGCGCGGGGGTGTCCCGCCAGTCGCGGCGGAAGGCGTCGTGGGCGGCGGTGACGGCCTGCTCGGTGGTCTTGGCGGTGCCGAAGTCCACCCGGAACAGCTCGCCGCCGGTGATGGGGGTGCGCGCCGCGCCGGGGGCGCCCCCGTCCTCGGGCAGGTGGGCCACGCCGCAGCGCTCCAGGGCGGTGTGGGCGCGTTCGACGAGGTCGGCCGTGTCGGGGAGGGTGAGGGAAAGCGGCATTCGTGTTCTCTCTCCATCGAGAGCCGTGGGGTCCGGTCGGCGACAGCGTGACAGCTGCCACNCGCGTTCGACGAGGTCGGCCGTGTCGGGGAGGGGGAGGGAAAGCGGCATTCGTGTTCTCTCTCCATCGAGAGCCGTGGGGTCCGGTCGGCGACAGCGTGACAGCTGCCACAGGCGGGGTCTACCCCGAACGGCGGCGGGCCTCACCCGCCCCGCCGGAGCGCCCGCGGCGAGGGGGCCGGTGTCGCTGCGGGCATGTAGACTCACGCCCCGTTCCGACAGCCGACCCGCGAGCCTGGAGCCATGGACGCCACCCGCACCACCGCCGAGGAGGACCGCGCCCGGCTGGAGGCGCCGCGGCAGCTGCTGCGCCGCTCCGGGTTCGCCCCGGCGGCCCCGCTGTTCACCGCCGACCTGGCGGGGGCGTCCGACCCCGAGGAGGCCGCGCGGATCGTCACCTCGCACGGGCACCGGCTCTGGTCGGAGGCGGCCCGCACCGCCGAGGCCGGCGACGACCGTCCGCTGTACTGGGCCCGGCTGACGCTCGCCGCTATCCTGCGCACCTGGGAGCCCTCCTTCGCCCTGGACCCCGAGGGCCGCGCGGCGCTGCTGCGCCGCCTGGAGTACGCCTCGCGCGGCCACGACGACCTGGTGTTCGCCCCCGACGACCGGCAGCTGCGGGTGATCGTCACCGGCTTCGACCCGTTCGGGCTGGAGGAGGATGTGCGCCGGTCCAACCCCTCGGGCGCGGCGGCGCTGGCCCTGCACGGCACCTCGTTCGAGGCGGGCGGGCACACCGCGGTGGTGCGCGCGGCGGTCTTCCCGGTGCGCTGGCGGGACTTCTCCGAGGGCATGGCCGAGAAGACGCTGATGCCGCACCACGGGGCGACCGCCGCACCGGCCGACGCGGTGGTCACCGTCAGCCGCGGCCGCGCGGACCGGTTCGACCTGGAGGCCTACAACGCCGCCTGGCGGGGCGGGCGGCCCGACAACGAGGACCGCGCCGAGCACGGCCCGGTCCCGCTGCCCGCGGATCCGGGGCTTCCCGAGGCGCCCCCGCAGTGGTGCTCCTCCACCCTGCCCCGCCGGGCGATCATCGAGCAGGTGGCGGGCCGCTTCCCCGTCGTGGACAACACCGAGGTCACCGAGATCCCGGCCGGTGGGACCGAGCCGGTCGTGCGCCCAGACGGCCCGACCGAGGGGTCCCGAGCGCGCGCGGGCGGCGGCGGGAACTACCTGTCCAATGAGATCGCCTACCGCAACACCCTGATGCGCGACGCCGCGGGCCGCGGGATCCCCGCAGGGCACGTGCACACGCCGATGCTGGAGCTGCGGACCGACGACCCCGAGGCGGTCACCGGCCCCGAGTTCGAGCGCGACCGCGCCGACATCACCGAGCAGCTCAGGGCGATCGTGATGGCCGCGGTCAGGGCGCGCGCCGAGGCGCCCGGATAGGGCCCGCCCTCAGCCCGCCTCCCCGTCCATCAGGCCGCTGCGGTAGGCCCAGGCCGCGATCTCCACCCGGTTGCGGGCGTGCAGCTTGGCCTGCACGCTCGCCAGGTGCGTCTTGACCGTGCTCAGGGACACGAAGAGCCGTTCGGCCGCCTCGGTGTTGGTCAGCCCCTCGGCGACCGCCCGCACCGTGTCCACCTCCCGGTCGGTCAGGCCGTGGCGGCGCGCCTCCTCCTCGGGGCGCCGGGGCGGACGGGACGGGCGGGCGAAGTGCTTGAGCAGGCGCACGGTGATGTTGGGCGAGACCAGGGCGTCCCCGCGGGCGGCGGCGCGCACCGCCTCGATCAGCAGCGCCGGGCCCGCGTCCTTCAGCAGGAAGCCCACCGCCCCGCCCTCCAGCGCCGCGTGCACGTAGTCGTCCAGGTCGAAGGTGGTCACCACCACGACCTTGACCGGGTCGGCCACCCCCGGACCGGCCAGCCGACGGGTCGCCTCCAGCCCGTCCACGCCGGGCATGCGGATGTCCATCAGCACCACGTCCGGCCGCAGCTCGGCGGCCAGGCGCAGGGCCTGCAGGCCGTCCCCGGCCTCTCCGGCGACCTCGATGCCCTCCTCGGCCTCCAGCATGTACCGGAAGCCGGTGCGCACCATCGCCTGGTCGTCGGCGAGCAGCACCCGGATCGTCACCGTCCCCGTCCCTCCCCGTCCCCGGCCGCGGGCAGCCCGGCCTCGACCCGCCAGCCCGGCCCGTCGGCAGCCGGGCCCGCGGAGAAGGAGCCGCCCAGCAGCTTGGCCCGCTCGGCCATGCCGATCAGACCGTATCCGGAGGCGGCGGGGTGCGCCGAACCGCCGCTCCGCCCGTCGTCGCCGACCCGCAGCCGCGCCCCGGCCCCGCCGGCCTCCAGCTCCACCCGCACCAGCGTGGCGCCGCGGGCGTGGCGCAGGGCGTTGGTGACCGCCTCCTGGGCCATGCGCAGGACGGCCGCGGCGGTCTCCTCCGGCAGCGCCGCGGGGTCCCCGGCCACGGCCACCTCCACCCGGGGCCGGCCCACGTCCGCGGGCTCCTCCAGGGCGCGCAGCGCGGACGCCAGGTCGTGCGGCTCCAGCGGGGCCGCCTCCCCCTCCTCCCGCAGGGCGCCGACCATGCGCCGCATCGCGGTCAGCGCGGCCGCCCCGGCGTCCTCGATCCCGGGCAGCGCCGCGGCGACCAGGGCGGGGTCGCGGTCGGCCACGTGGCGCAGCGCCTGGACCTGCACCACCATGCCGCTGACCTGGTGGGCGACCACGTCGTGCAGGTCGCGGGCCAGGGACAGGCGCTCCTCGCGCCGGGCCTCCTCCACCCGCCAGGTGCGCTCGCGCTCGCGCCAGCGCAGCACCAGCCCCGGCAGGAAGGCCAGCCCGGTCAGGAACAGCATCCAGCCCAGCTGGTCCAGCCCCCACCCGGGGCTGCGCAGCGTCTGGGAGAGCACGGCCAGCGAGGTCAGGGCCGCCATCGCGCCCACGGCCCGGCGGGGACCGTGCCAGGCGACGAGGTTGGCGGCGAAGAAGACGCCGAAGACCTCGGTCAGGTCCATGGTGTAGCCGAACAGGCCGGGCTCGGCGGGCCAGAGCACCAGCGAGACCGCCAGCACGGCGGTCGGGGCGAGGGGACCGACCAGGGCGATGCGGCGCGGGGGTGCGCCCGGCGGGGAGATCGCCACGGCGGCGGAGGAGGCCGCCAGGCCGCCGACGATGGGCAGCCAGTCCCGCCAGGAGGGGGCGGGCCCTCCCCAGTCGGCCCCGGTCGGGCGGGTCAGCAGCTCCACCAGGTCGCTGGCCAGGGCCAGCACCAGGACGCCGGCGATGGCCAGGACCAGCGGCAGGCCGCTGCGGGCGAGGTCGTCCAGGGCCGACGCGACGCGGCCCGCTCCCCTTCTCGATGCCATGGGGTCAGATTAGGCAGGGGAAAAGCCGACCGCCTCGGCCGTTCGGCCGAGGCGGTCGGTCCGTGTACTCCGCAGGCGGCGCGACTAGTAGGTCGAGGCCGTCCCCAGCTCGACGATGAAGGCGAAGACGGAGAGCACCAGGCCCAGGGCGAAGAGGATCCACCCGATCATCATGCAGATCTTGGCGGCCTTGGGGTTGCTCTCGGCCATCGACGCGGCGACGATACCCAGCACGAGGGCGGGGATGTTGCAGCAGAAGAGGAAGCCCAAGATCGCCAGCGCGATCGCGGCGCCCTTGTTCGCGGGCGGCTCCGACGGCCCCATGGGCGGCGGGGGCGGCGGGGCGCCGTAGCCGCCCCCCGGGGGCGGAGGCGGCCCGTAGCCGCCCGGTCCCTGCGGTGGCGGTGGACCGTAACTCATACTCGGTTTCTCCTGGACTCGGGGAATCTCTGCATCGGCCTGACGCCGAAGCGCGCCGGCGGCCCGCCGATGATCTCACCTCGGACGGGAACCGGCGGTCCGCGGGTTCCCACTGCCGCCGGTTCGTTATCAGGACGTGTCCGAATCCGCCGCTGCGGCGGCCTCATCCCGGGCATGACGGACGGAATGGCGAGGCGCGCACGGACGGCGACGCGCCGCGACCGCACGATTGCACGGCCGCCCCGCCTGCCCGTATGTTCACGGTGCGATCCGCCCGCGGGAGGACGGGCGCCGCCCCGGCCGCTCCTCGCCCCGCGCGTCGCCTTCCGGCCCCCGAACCCCAGGTGGAGACCCGTGCCCGAGCTCAACCGGCGCCACCTGCGGCGCGCACCGGCCGTCGCCGCCGCCCTGGTCCTGCTCGCCGTCCCCGGGGCGGCCGCCGTGGGCCGGGACACCGCCCACGAGGCGCCGCCCCTGGCGCTGGCCGACCCGCAGGAGGTGCCCGGGCTGGAGCTGGTCGAGCGGACGGCGGAGAACGGCGGGGTGCGCACCTCGCACACCTATCCGGTGGTGGAGGGGGCACCCGGCTTCGGCACAGAGGTGCGCACCGCCATGGCCGAGGCGCACACCGCGTTCCTGCGGGAACGGGACGGCGGGGAGCCCGCCGAGCTGGTGCAGCGCTCGGAGCCGCTGGCGGCCTCGGGGGACGTGCTGGGGGTGCGGATCGCC
>NZ_ANAD01000032.1 GCF_000341245.1 Nocardiopsis halophila DSM 44494 | reverse complement strand
CGTCCTGCCGTGGACGGGGCTGTTGCGCGGGCCCGACGCGGTGGAGGCCCTGGACGCCGAGGTGGCCCGGGTGCTGCGGGAGCGCGGCGGGCTGGAGCCCGGCGAGCTGCCCGAGGGCCTGGAGTCGGACGGGTCCGCCGCCCCGCTGGAAGAGGGCCCACAGGGCGGCGCCGGGGACGCCCCCGAGGTCCGGCCCGGGGACGCCTGGAACCTCAGCACCGAGCTCGACGGCTCGCCCCTGGGCGACCTGGCCTTCGACACCGCCGGCGGGCTGGTGGTGACGGTGGCCGGACAGCGGGTGGCGGTCCCGGCCGGTGCGGCGGGCGGCCTGCTGTCGGAGTTCGGTGAGCGGGCGCGGGCGGCCGCGCTGTCCCGGGCCCCGCTGGACCTGGGGGAGGCCGACGGGCCGGCCCGTGCCGACCTGGACTGCGACCGGGTGCCGTGCGTGGCGCTGACCTTCGACGACGGCCCGAGCGAGCACACCGGGCGGCTGCTGGACATGCTGGAGGGGTACTCGGCCCGGGCCACCTTCTACATGCTGGGCAGCCTGGTCGGGGAGTCCCCGGAACTGGCGGCCCGGATCACCGGGGAGGGCCACGAGGTGGGCGGCCACTCCTGGAGGCACGACGACCTGACGGGCATGTCGGCCTCGGCGGTCGCCGACGACACGGTCCGCACGGCCGAGGCGATCGAGGAGGCCTCGGGCCAGTGGCCGCACACCATGCGCCCGCCGTACGGCTCCTTCAACGCCACGACCGAGCGCAGCGTGGGCGCGCCCATCGTGATCTGGGACGTGGACACCCTGGACTGGAAGGTCCGCGACGCCGAGAAGGTGGCCGACACGGCCGTCGAGCAGACGCGCCCGGGGAGCATCGTGCTGATGCACGACATCCACGGCACCACGGTGGACGCGGTCCCCGACATCCTCAGCCGCCTCCACGACGAGGGCTACCACTTCGTCACGGTCTCCCAGCTCTTCTCCGACCTGGACATGAAGAAGGGCGGCGTCTACAAGCGCCGGGAGTGACCCGCTTCGCGCCCCCGCAGAGTGAGCGGAGTCGGCGGAGTCAGACGGCCTTCGAGGAGTCGCCGCCCTCTCCCAGTTCCCGGTAGGCGGCGCGGGTGCGTTCGGTGTGGTCGGCCATCAGGCGGGCGGCGGTCGCGGGGTCCCCGGCCTCCACGGCGTCGATGATGCGGGCGTGCTCGTCCCAGGACGCCTGGCCGCGCGACCGGGCGATGGGGGCGTAGAACCAGCGCACCCGCCGGTCCACCTGGGCGGCGAGTTCGGCGAGGACCGTGTTGCCCGAGGACGCGATGAGCGCGCGGTGGAAGTCGGCGTTGGCGGTGACCGCCGCCTCGACCCGCTCCTCGCCCGCGGCCCGGGCGCCCTGGCGCCACAGGGTGCGCAGGCGGGCGATGTCCTCGGGGGCGGCGTTGCGCGCGGCCAGCCGGGCGGCCTCGGTCTCCAGCAGGGCGCGCACGGCCAGCAGCTGCTCGGCCTCGCTCTCGTCCGGGGTGTGCACGAACGCCCCGTAGCCGGGGCGCAGGTCGACCCACCCCTCGTTGCTGAGGCGCTGCANCGGGCCCGCCAGCTCGGTCTCCACCAGGTGCCGCCCCGGGGGCAGGGCACGGGTGGTGATGAGGTCGAGGAGGGCCTCGTATACCGCCTCGCGCAGCGGGGCCGGGCGTCGCACGGGGTCGGCCGCGCCGCCGGCGGTGGTCGTCGGAGAGGTCATGGACGGTCCTCCGGCTCCTCGGCGGTCATTGTCGACAGTGTACGAAACGCGCGGCGGGCCGCGGGGAAAGAAGGCGAGAACTTCCCGGACCGGACGTGTTCCCGCCTCCTTCTCCCCCTCCGCGGAGGGTCACCCTTCCCGCACACGGTTATTGTATACAGTATTCCTTTCCCCGAGAGAAGGGACCCCCCATGCGCATCGCCGTCCTGGGAGCCGGCGCCATCGGCGCCTATGCCGGCGCCGCCCTGCACCGGGCAGGCGCCGACGTCCACCTCATCGCGCGCGGCCCGCACCTGGAGGCCATGCGGGCCCACGGCGTCCGCGTGCTCAGCCCGCGCGGCGACTTCACCGCCCGCCCCCGCGCCACCGGCGACCCGGCCGAGGTCGGCCCGGTCGACTACGTCCTGCTCGGCCTCAAGGCCCAGCACTACGCCTCCTGCGGCCCGATGCTGGCGCCCCTCATGGGCCCGGGAACCGCCGTCGTCACCGCGCAAAATGGCGTGCCGTTCTGGTACTTCTTCGGCGCCGACGGCCCCTGGGAGGGCCGCCGGATCGAGGCGGCCGACCCGGGCGGCGCGGTCAGCGCCACCATCCCGCCCGAGCGCGCGATCGGCTGCGTCGTCTACGCCGCCACCGAGATCGAGCGCCCCGGGGTCATCCGCCACATGGAGGGCACCCGGTTCTCCATCGGCGAGCCCGACCGGTCCGCCTCCGCCCGGTGCCGCGCCTTCTCTGAGGCGATGACCGCCGGCGGCCTCAAGTGCCCGGTCGAATCCGACATCCGGGAGGACGTGTGGGTGAAGCTGATGGGCAACGCCACCTTCAACCCGCTCAGCGCGCTGACCCGGTCGACCATGGCGCAGATCTGCTCGTCCCCCGACACCCGCACCACCGCCGAGCTGATGATGCGCGAGACCCTCGAAGTCGCCGAGCGCCTCGGCGTCCACACCTCGATCTCGATCGAACGGCGCATGGCGGGCGCAGAGCGCGCGGGGGACCACCGCACGTCGACGCTGCACGACGTGGAGCGCGGGCGGCCGATGGAGCTCGACGTCATCCTCGGCGCCGTGGTGGAGCTGGCCGACCTCACCGGCGTCGGCGCCCCGACACTGCGCACCGTGAACGCCTTGGCGTCGCTGCTCAACGAGCGCTTGGAACAGGGGACGGAGCGCCCGAAGGCCGCCGAGGGCGCGCCCGTCGGCTGACCGGGGCCCGTGCGGGCCCGCGTCCGCACGGGCCCATCGCCCCCTTGCCGCCACCTGCCGGAAGTTGAATACTGTAGACAGTCATCAATAACCGCCCGCCGCACCCCCGGACCACCCCTCCACCCCTGCGAGGCAACGATGCGATCGGACCGGCGGAGTCCCGCCTACCAACGACTGACCCGGCCCCTCGTCCGCGAGGACGGCGAGCTGCGCCCCGCGACGTGGGACGAGGCCCTGGACCGCGCCGCGGAAGGGTTCCGCGGGGCCGTCCGGCGACACGGCCCCGACTCCTTCGCCATGCTCTCCTGCGCCCGCTCCACCAACGAGATGAACTTCATGGCGCAGAAGTTCACCCGCGCGGTGATCGGCACCAACAACGTCGACTCCTGCAACCGGACCTGCCACGCCCCCAGCGTCGCCGGGCTCGCCGCGGCGTTCGGCTCCGGAGGCGGCACCTCCTCCTACCGCGAGGTCGAGGAGACCGACCTCATCGTCATCTGGGGCGGCAACCCCCGCAACGCGCACCCCATCTTCTTCCAGCACGTGCTCAAAGGGGTGCACAACGGCGCGCGGCTCTTCGTCGTCGACCCCCGCCGCACGCCCACCGCCGAGTGGGCCGACCGGTGGCTCGGCCTGAACGTCGGGACCGACATCCCCCTGGCGCACGCCGTGGGCCGGGAGATCATCCGCTCCGGACTGGTCAACGAGACCTTCATCAGGCGCGCGACGACCGGGTTCGACGAGTACTGCGAACTCGTGGAGCCCTGGACGCTCAGCGCAGCCGAGGCCGAGACCGGCGTGCCCGCCGGGACCATCCGGGAGCTGGCGCACGCCTTCGCCCTGGCCGAGCGCGCGCAGATGTGCTGGACGCTCGGCATCACCGAGCACCACAACGCCACCGACAATGTGCGGTCGCTGATCAACCTTTCGCTCCTGACCGGGCACGTCGGCCGCCCGGGGTCGGGGCTGCAACCGCTGCGGGGCCAGAACAACGTGCAGGGCGGGGGCGACATGGGCGCCATCCCCGACCGGCTGACCGGCTTCCAGGACATCCTCGACGCACGGACCCGTGAGCCGTTCGAGCGCGCGTGGGACACCCCCATCCAGCCCTACAAGGGCAAGAACCTGACCCAGATGTTCGAGGGCATGGACGAGGGCGAGGTCAAGGCGCTCTATGTCATCGGGGAGAACCCGGTGCAGTCCGAGCCCGAGACGGAGACGACGCTGCGCCGCCTCGGACGCCTGGACCACATGGTCGTCCAGGACATCTTCCTCACCCGCACCGCCGAGCAGGCCGACGTCGTGCTCCCGGCGAGCGCGGCCTGGTGCGAGTCGGACGGGACCTTCACCAACAGCGAGCGCCGCGTGCAGCTGGTGCGCAAGGCCGTCGAGCCGCCGGACGGGGCGCGCGACGACATCGAGATCCTGTGCGCGCTGGCCGACCGGCTGGGGCACGCGTGGAAGACGCCGACCGCCGAGGAGGTCTGGAACGAGGTCCGGGCGCTGTCCCCCATCCACCGCGGGATGACGTACACGCGGCTGGAGCAGGAGCAGGGGCTGCAGTGGCCGTGCTACTCCGAGGACCGGACCGAGCCGACGTACCTGCACAGGCGCCTGTGGTCGGAGGACCCGCAGGAGCGCGGGACGCCCGCGCCGTTCGGCATCGTGGGGCACTCTCCCCCGGTGGACCTGCTGGACGAGGAGTACCCGCTGCGGCTCACCACGGGCCGCCGCCTGGACGACTACAACACGGGCGTCCAGACGAGCGGGTTCTCCTCGCCCCTGAGGCGCGGGGAGCTGCTGGAGATGTCCCCTGAGGACGCCGCCGGGTTCGGCCTTGAGGACGGGGACGCGGTGCGGGTCTCCTCCCGGCGCGGCTCGGTCGTGGCGCCGCTGTCGGTGTCGGCGGGGCTCAGGCCGGGACTGGTGTTCATGACGTTCCACTTCCCCGACCAGGTGGACACCCAGCTCCTGACCATTGACGCGACCGACCCCGTGGCCGGCACCGCCGAGTACAAGGCGGCGGCCGTCCGCGTCGAGAAAGTCGAGAGGGCCGAGGAAGTCGAGGGAGCCGAGACCGGAGACCGCGCGCCCGCGGCGTGACGGGCACTCCGCAGTACGCGGCCGGGGGCGAGGGCCCCTCTCCCCCGGCCGCGGCCATGCGTGCACGAAAAGCGCTCACGGGCCACTTCCGCCTTCTGCCGACAGGGGTTGTCCCCGTCCGATCGAAGGCATACTGTAGCCCGTATACAAAATCCTGTGATCTGGACCACGACCGGCCGCGCGCCGCGCCCCAGGCCCGGACGCCGCCCCATCCAGCCGCGACAGTGAGCGACACAGTGAGAGGTGAGCGGAGAAGGTGGACCTTCAGCACCTGGACACGCCTCCGAGCGACGCCGAGCGCGCCGCCGTGGACGCCCTCCTCGGCCCGCCCGAGTCGGCCTGGGAGGGCGGCGAGCGCACCGGGACCGACCTGCGCCGGGCCGACGGGGGGCAGGCCGCCCGCGGCCGCCGCGACCTGCTGCTGCCCGCCCTGCACGCGGTCAACGACCGCATCGGGTGGATCAGCGAGGGCGCCCTGGGCTACATCTGCCGCCGGCTGACCGTCCCTCCGGCCGAGGCCTACGGTGTCGCCTCCTTCTACTCCATGTTCTCCCTGCACGAGCGCCCCGAGCGGGTCCTGCACGTGTGCACCGACATCGCGTGCGCCGCCAAGGGCTCGGGCCGGGTGTGCGACGCGCTCAAGGCGCGCCTGGGGCCTCCCGGGCACGGGGCCGGCCCGGAAGGGGCGCCCTCCGGCTCCGAGCCCGCCTGGGTGGAGAGCCCCTGCCTGGGGATGTGCGAGCGCGCCCCCGCGGCGCTCGCGATCGAGGCCGGCGACCCGCCCGCCTACGCGGTCTCGGCCCCCGCCGACCCGGACGCGCTCTGCTCGGCGGAGGCCTCCGGGCGCCCGCCCGAGGGCGCACCCACCGCCCTCTCCCCCACCACCTTCGCCCCCGGGAGGCTCGCCCCGCTGCCCGCCGAGCCGCCCGCGCACGCCGCCGTGCCCCAGGCCGGCGGCCCCGGGCTCCTGCTCCTCGGGCGCATCGGTACCACCGACCCCACCGACCTGGACTCCTACCGCGCCGCGGGCGGCTACACCGCCCTGCGCCGCGCGATCGCCCTGGGGCCCTCCAGCGTGATCCGCGAGGTCACCGACTCCGGGCTCGTGGGGCGCGGAGGCGCGGCCTTCCCGACCGGGCGCAAGTGGGCCGGGACCGCCCAGCGCCCCGAGGCGCCCCGCTACATCGTCTGCAACGCCGACGAGAGCGAGCCGGGGACCTTCAAGGACCGCGTCCTCATGGAGGGCGACCCGTTCTCGGTCATCGAGGCCATGACCGTCGCGGGCTTCGCGATCGGCGCGGCCCGGGGCTACCTCTACATCCGCGGCGAGTACCCGCTGGCGCTCACCCGGCTGGAGAACGCCATCGCCCGCGCCCGCGCGCGCGGGCTGCTCGGCCCCGACATCCTCGGGAGCGGGTTCTCCTTCGACATCGAGATCCGGCGCGGCGCAGGGGCCTACATCTGCGGTGAGGAGACCGCGATCTTCAACTCGATCGAGGGCCTGCGCGGCGAGCCCCGGAGCAAGCCGCCCTTCCCCGTCGAGCGCGGCCTGTTCGGGCGCCCGACGGCCGTGAACAACGTCGAGACCCTCGTCAACGTCCTGCCCGTCATGCACATGGGCGGCCCCGCCTACGCCGGCATCGGGACCGGCTCCTCCACCGGGCCCAAGCTCTTCTGCGTCTCGGGAACGGTCGGGCGCCCAGGGGTGTACGAGGTGCCGTTCGGGGCCACACTGCGCGAGCTCATCGACCTGGCCAACGCCGGACAGGAGGCGCCCCCGGTTCCGCGCGCCGTCCTGCTGGGCGGGGCGGCCGGCGGCTTCCTGCGCGGAGACGAGCTCGACGTGCCGCTCACCTTCGAGGGCGCGCGGGAGGCGGGGACGACCCTCGGCTCAGGCGTGGTCCTGGTGCTCGACGACACCGTGGACCTCCCCGCGGTGCTCGTGCGCATCGCCGCGTTCTTCCGCGACGAGTCGTGCGGCCAGTGCGTGCCCTGCCGCGTCGGAACCGTCCGCCAGGAGGAGGCCCTGGCGCGGCTCTCCGGCGGAACGGGCGACGGATCCGACGTCGCCCTCCTGCGCGAGGTGGGGGCCGCCATGCGGGACGCCTCCATCTGCGGCCTCGGACAGACCGCTTGGAACGCGGTCGAATCGGCGATCGACCGCCTCGGGGTGTTCGCCGGGGCGCCGCCCGCGAGGACGTCCCTTCCCCTGACCACCGCCGCCCCGTCGAACACGAAGGAGGCGCAGTGACCGCCGCACCTGAGACCCCCGTAAGCTCCGGACCGGTCCCCCTCGCGCCGCCGCGCCGCCTGGTCGACGTCACCGTGGACGGGGAGCAGATCCGCGTCCCTGAGGGCTCGACCCTGCTCGACGCCTGCGAGGCGAAGGGGGTCGACGTTCCGACCCTCTGCTACGGCGACACCCTCACCCCGCGCAATGCCTGCCGGATCTGCGTCGTCGAGGTCGAGGGGGCGCGCACGCTCGCCCCGGCCTGCTCGCGCAAGGCCGAGGAGGGGATGAGCGTCCTCACCGACTCAGAGCGGGTCCGGCACAGCCGCAAGCTGGTCCTGGAACTGCTCGGGTCGTCGGTGGACCTGTCGACCACGCCGGGGGTGCCCGAGTGGAACGAGCGCTACGGGGCGGCCCCGGACCGGTTCGGCCCGCGCGCCGACCCCGCGCCCCTGGGCGAGCGGGACGCGCGCCACGCCGGTGAGCACGCGCCCGTCGACGGGGCGGCCGCCGCCACCGTCGAACAGCCCGCCAAGGACGACAACGACCTCTACGTCCGCGACTACGGCAAGTGCATCATGTGCTACAAGTGCGTGGACGCGTGCGGGGAGCAGTGGCAGAACACCTTCGCCATCGGCATCGCCGGGCGCGGGTTCGACGCGCGGGTGTCCACCGAGTTCGACGTCGGGCTGCCCGACTCGGCCTGCGTGTACTGCGGCAACTGCATCGAGGTGTGCCCCACCGGGGCGCTGTCCTTCGCCACCGAGTTCGACATGCGCCGCGAGGGGACCTGGGACGAGGAGCGCCAGACGCGGACGACGACCGTGTGCACCTACTGCGGCGTCGGCTGCAACGTCACCCTGCACGTCCAGGACGGGGAGATCGTCAAGACCAGCTCGCCGCACGACAACCCGGTCACGCACGGCAACCTGTGCATCAAGGGCCGGTTCGGCTACCAGCACGTGCAGAACGCGCCCGGGAAGCGACAGGCGCGGGGCGGCGGGGAGACAATGGTGTGAGCCGCCCCGGGCAGGAACGCCGGGGCGGGCGCGACGCCGGAAGGGCTGAGGGCTCATGGGACGGGTGACCACCCGCGAGAAGGTGCTGCGGATCCGCGGTGCGGCGTCGGACGACCGCGCCGACACCCTCGTGGTGGAGGAGCCGCTGGAGATCCGCTTCGGCGGCGAGGCGCTCGCGGTCACGATGCGCACCCCCGGCGACGACTTCGACCTGGCCGCAGGGTTCCTGGTGAGCGAGGGCGCGGTGGCCGCCGCCGAGGACCTGGCCTCGATCCGCTACTGCGCCGGCGCCACCGAGGACGGGTCCAACACCTACAACGTGCTGGACGTGGCGCCGGCCCCGCACGTGCCGCCGCCGGACCCCTCGCTCCGGCGCAACTTCTCCACCACCTCGGCGTGCGGGCTGTGCGGCAAGGCCTCGATCGACGCGGTGCGCACCACCGCCCGCTGGGAGGTGGACCGGGACCCGCTGGAGCTGTCCCCGGGTCTGCTGGCCGCCCTGCCCGAGCGGCTCCGCGCGGCCCAGCGGGTCTTCGACCGCACGGGGGGCCTGCACGCGGCGGGCCTGTTCGACGCCGACGGGGAGCTGCTGTGCCTGCGCGAGGACGTGGGACGGCACAACGCGGTCGACAAGCTGGTGGGCTGGGCGCTGCGCCGGGGGAGCCTCCCGCTGCGCCGCACGGTCCTGATGGTGTCGGGGCGGGCCTCCTTCGAACTGGTGCAGAAGGCCCTGATGGCGGGCATCCCCGCCCTCGCCGCCGTGTCCGCCCCGTCGTCCCTGGCGGTGGAGCTGGCCCGGGAGAACGGGCTGACCCTCGTCGGGTTCCTGAGGGGGGACTCCATGAACGTCTACGCCGGCCGAGAACGGATCACCCTGGAGACGGCGTCCCCGACGCCTATGGCGGCCCCGAGGTGACCCCCAGGCCGGACCCGTAGACGCGGAGCCGGCCGGCGCTTCCACAGCCCCCTGCGCCGGCCGGTTCCGACAGCCGCTCCGGCCCTGGCCGGCCCTTAACCGGCGAGCAGGGCGCGCACCAGGCGCCCGAACACCAGGCGGCCGCCCAAGGCCACCGGAGCGTCGAGGACACGGGGAAGCCCGGCGACACGGACCTCCTCACGCCACAGCACCCGGCAGCGCCCGCCGCTCCCGCCCACGACGATCTCGGCCCATCCCGTGACCACGGAACCGCGCTTCTCCAGTCGGCAGAAGCCCGGTCTTCCCTCCGCGGGAGGGGACCACCGCACCACCTCCATGGGATCGTCGAACCCCAGCGGCCCGACCCCCGTACGCGCCGAGACCCGAGTCCCGGCCCTGGTCTCCCCCGGGGGCTCGACGGTGACACGGGTCACAGGAATACGCTCCCCATGCCGCCGCCAGTCCGTGATCCGCCCCCACGCCTCCTCAGGCCCCAACGCGACACGACGCACGATCCTGAAATAGGCCACGGGCCGATGGTAGATGAGTCAGGCAGACGGTGCCGTTTCCCCGGCACTCCATTGGCGCCGAAGACGCTCGGCCAAGTCCGTGCGTTCGAACCCTTCGAGGATGGTGACCAGCCGATCCACAATGGCCGACCTCTCCCACACCTCCAGGTCCGCGAGGAAGGCGTCCATCACGGGGGTCTCGGTCCCGTGGCCCCCCTCGGCGGTGATGCCTCCCACCTGTTCCGGAGGTGTCAGCAGTTCATCGAGCTTGTCTCCGATCTCCGAGATGGCGTGCAGCTGCTCGGGGTGCTGCTCGAACCACCACACCCGGGCGAGAACGGAGTCGACCAGGACATCGCGCTGGAGCTCGCGTACCCGTTCCATCCGCGCGCGGTGCGCGGCGGATCGGATCTCGTTCCTGGGGCCGAAGACCTCCAGCTCCTTGGCCAGCTTCATGTCCTCGGGGTCGACGGCGAGTTCCACTGCGACTTGGTGGGCCCTGACCTCCGCCCTCTCGAAGATGGGGTCATCGGCCAGTTCGCACTTCAGTTCCGCTTCAGCAGCCCCCTTGTCCCCGAGGCTGAAGCGTGCAGAGTGCGCACCCGCCGACTTGATGACCTCCCGCTGCAGCTCCGCCAGCGCCCGCCTCCGCTCCGCTTTCCCGAAACCGTTCCAGGTGACCTCCATCGCGAAGGCGGCGTCGAACCAAAGCCCGTCGTTCCCACTCGGAAGACGCGTCTCGAACTCGACGTAATCCTCGGGAGCGCGGAAGGCGATGCTCCATGACGGAATGGAAGGCCGCTCTCCCCTGGGGCCGGAATTGAACAACGGCATACGATCCACCTTTCAGGGCATGCTCAGCGCTCGTCGTTGATATGTGCGTACAGTCGCTCGACGGCCGCGACCCGCCGCCCATGGGCGAGGCGCCAGCGGTTGATCGCCCGGATCGACAGGGCGGCCAGTTCCGGATCGGAGGACGCGGCCGCGCGCAGGGAGGCCGGGACGGGATCCGCGGGGTTCACCTGTGCCTCGAAGGCGTCGAGCCAAGCCCACATGGCCTTAGACGCCTGTCCCGGATCCGCTGAGAGCGTCTTCCAGCACTCCGTGATGGTGTCCTGAGCGACCCTGCCTGCGGCGAGGTCGGCGAAGATCGAGGGGACCGGTGCGCCCCTCTGCCCCTCCCTACGGGTCAGCAGACGCGCCAGCCCCTGAACGGCGAAGTGCCGCCGGTATCCGTGCCAGGCCGAGTCGCCACCCCAGGTGGTGAGCTCTTCGAGAACCGCTTCGAGGTTGTCCTGCTCCTGGGCGATGTTCTCAATGATCCCGACGATCGAGTCCGCCCACTGGTGGGGGACCCTGGCGGCGATGAGGCGGAGGCGCACCATCGCCGACCGCGGCTGGGCGCGCCCGTATACGCCGCACACCTCGGCCGCCATGCGCAATCTCCAGGTGCCTCCGCTGTGCGCGATCTGGTACAGCTCCGCTCGGACCCGGCTCCCGATCTCCACGGTCACGGCGGCCTCGGCGACGGCGGGGACCGCCGACCATATGAGCTTCGGGGTGCTTCCCCACTCCCTCATCAGCTCGATGACGGGGGCAGGGTCGGAGTGGCGCAGCCCGAGGCGGAGCCAGCGGTCGGCGAGACCCCTCTTGTCCTGGACCGAGAGGGCCTCGGCGGTCTCCCTGGACCATTCCAGGAGACCGGAACGGGCGTGGGGGTGCTCGCGCCAGAGGTGATCGAGGGCCGCACCGCCGAGTTCGGGACGGGTGAACCGGATCCGGTCGTCGGTCACCTCCGCGGGGAAATCGCGCAGCAGTTCGGACAGTCCCCGCCCGGAGATGGGGGTCCTCCATACCGAGGGGATCTTCCAGCGGTCGGCCAGGGCATGGGCCCGCTCCAGCACGACCGGGCAGGGAGCGCCTTCGAGCAGGGCGACCGCTTCCAACAGGACGCGCTGGAACTCATCGGCGTGGTCGCGGGAGGCGAACCAGGTGCGCAGCCGCTTCGCGGAGTCCGCGAAGGTCTCGACGACCGAATCGACCCACGCTCGGTAGGCGTCCTGGCCCAAGGTCTCCCCCTCCGGGCGATCGCGTGCCGCCAGACCCGCGAGCTGAGTGGCCCGGCCCGGCTCCGCGTTCTCCAGCGCGGTCTGCACCGCCCCGTTGCCGCACCAGCGGTCGGCATCGGCCGCGCTCGTCCGGTACCGCATGGAGGCGTGGAAGACCTCCAACGGAGGCGGCGGCTCTTCGATCTCCAGCCAGGCGTACGCCTCCCCGAACTCCTCGGTCCACTGTCTGGGGTTCACGATCACGATGAGGACGGTCCCCGCCTCGCGCACTCGGGCGGCGAAGGACCGGACGGCCGCCTGCTGTGTCCGACCGATGTCGCCCGCGTGCGAGACGTCGATGAGGTAGGTCCGGTCCTTGTCGACGGTGACAGAGGACAGGCCGGCATCCCGTTCACTCAGGTCCGGCATCTCTTCTTGGATCGGGGTGTCCGGCCGGAGCACGGCGAGAGCGTGGATCGCACTGGCGCCCCTGCCGGTCCCCGGCTCGCCCACGACGATGCCGACCCCGGCTTCCCTCAGGTCCCCCTCGAAGCGGTCGTACCCCTTGCAGGCGACGTACGTGGCGCGGATGGTCGCGATCTTCCGCTCGTCGATGCGCAGCGCGCTGCGGACCCGCTCGGCGACCTCATCGGAGTAGACGTACGAGTGATAGGAGATCCCGCCGTTGACCTGGCCGGCCTGGACCGCCTGCCCTCTGTTCGAGGCCATGTGCGAACGCGTCGGCCAGCCGTTGTCCGGACCGCTCTTCGGAGCTTCCTCCCCGGGCCGGGGCCCGTCGGAATCCCGCGGGCCGGGCTCGCCCGGGGCCGGCCCTCCTTCGGCCGCCTGCCCCGGGCCCTCGCGGCCGCTCGCCTCCTCGCCTGGGGGCTCGGCCCTGGGTTCCTCAGGGGTGCCTGATTCCGGTGTGCCAGCGCGGCGGGGGGTGTCCGCCATCGTCGGAACTCCTCATGGGTCGGGGGTGCGGCCGTGCAAATGCACGCCCCCGACCTTCGCCCATTCATGGGGCGCTATGTGTACAGAATCGAACACATGGCGATCTTCAATCGGCCTCGGCCGGTAGAGGGAACAGGGCTCAGGCCCCGTAGGCCTCCGCCAAGGCCTTCAGGACCTCGGAGCAGCCTGCGTCGAGTTTCACCGTCGCCGACTCGTCGGCGCGGGTCTCGCCGCGGTTCACGATGGCGACGGGCTTGTCCTGCTTGGCCGCGTGCCTGACGAACCTGCGGCCCGACAGGACGGTCAGGGACGAGCCCGCCACGAGCACGGACGTCGACGCGTCCACCAGTGCGTAGGCCTCGAGCACGCGCTCCTTGGGGACGTTCTCGCCGAAGTAGACGATGTCCGGCTTCAGCATGCCCCCGCAGAACTCGCAGTCGGCGACGCGGAAGCCCTCCGTGGAGGCCAGGACCGCGTCGGCGTCGGGGGCGACCTCCACGTCGGCGACGCTCTCGGCGAAGCGGGGGTTGAGCTCGGTCAGGCGCTCGGCCAGGTGGGCCCGGCCGATCGTCCTCCCGCACGACAGGCACACCACCCGGTCGAAGCGCCCGTGCAGGTCGATCACCCTGCGGCTCCCCGCCTCCTCGTGCAGGGTGTCGACGTTCTGCGTGATGACGCCGGACACCGCGCCCGCCGCCTCCATGCGCGCGAGCGCCGTGTGCCCGCCGTTGGGGCGGGTCGCCTCCATGTAGTGCCATCCCACGTGGTTGCGGGCCCAGTAGTGGCGACGGAAGGCCGGGTCCCCGACGAACTGCTGGTAGGTCATCGGCGTGCGGGGCGGCGAATCCGGGCCGCGGTAGTCCGGGATCCCCGAGTCGGTCGAGATCCCCGCCCCGGTCACCACAGCGATCGGCCCGTCCCCCAGAACCTCCCGCAACCGCGCGGCCGCCGCGGCCGGGCTCTGGGCCTGCGTCATCTGAACCACGCCGACGAGCCTATGCGCCGCGGGCAAGCGGCCTGACGGCCGTTCGGCCTCACATGCCGAACTGCCGGCTCCCCTCGCCCCGGTGGGGCAGGCCGACGCCCTGAGCCGAGCCCGGCACCAGGGCCCCGTCCTCCTCGTGGAGGCCCCGGTACACCCGGACCGGGCCCGGGGCGCCCCCGTCGGCGGCGTCGTCGGCCGAGGGCGCCCCGACCGCCACGTCGTCGGCGCCGTCGCCGTCGGTGTCGAGCAGGCGCAGCAGCGTCCGCGGGGTCTCGTCGTACTCGTCCCAGTACCCGTCCCCCGGGGCCGGCCCGGACCGCTGCGGGTACCGGTCGGCGTCCTCCGGGCGCAGCAGGCACGCGCCCTCGCCGGTCAGCCCGTCGGGGCCGCCCGGGAGGACCACGACGTCGCCCTCGTCGACGGGGGTCCCGCCGGTGACCGGGCGGTTCACGCTCGCGGCGACGTCGGCGTAGCCGTCGGCGTTGACGTCGCCGGCCGCCAGCACGCGGCCGAAGTGGTCGCCGTCCTCGGAGGTGCGGGACATCCCCGCGGAGTCCAGGGTCAGCTCGGCCTGCGGCTCGGACGCGGGCCCGTCGGGGCCGCCGGGGTAGACGCTGACCCTGCCCGGCGTCCAGGGCCCCTCCTCCACCGTCGCGCCCGTCTCGTGCACGACCACGTCGCCGTACCCGTCGCCGTCGACGTCGGCCACGAGCCCCTCGTCGGCGGCGGCCACGGACCCGGCCTCGGTGAAGCCGTCGCCGTCGGCCGCCCAGACGGCCGTGTCGTAGGCCATCTCCTCGAAGGCGTGGAAAACGAGGAGGTCGTCGCACTCGTCGCCGTCCACGTCGCCGACGGCGAACGAGGTCTCCTGGTCCCCCAGGGCGACCCCGGAGGCGGCGGTCCGGGCGGGCTCCCCGTCGCGGTCGAAGGGGCCGTACAGGACCTGCGGCGGGTCTCCGAACCATTCGGCGCCGACCAGCATGTCGGACACGCCGTCGCCGTCGAAGTCCCCGACCGCGTTCACCCCCGGGTTCTCACCGTCGGTCCACTGGAGCACGCTCCCGCCCTTGACGCCCTCCTCACCGCCCCAGGCCAGGACCGTACTCCCTGGGGCGTCATCCGATTCGCTCTCGGGGCCCCCGGCCACGGCGATGTCGGTGCGCCCGTCCCCGTCGAAGTCGCCGAGCCGGGGATCTCCGCCGAATCGCGCGTCGTCCTTCGGGGAGTCGGGGATCCCGTTCTCACCGGGCGCGACGGTCTGTGCCCCCTCGCTGTCGGGACCGTCCTCACCGCCAGGGACCACCAGGACGCTCCCTTCCTGCCCCGGGTAGGCGATGACGAGGTCGGCGTACTCGTCCCCGTCGAGGCGTTGCACGTTCGGGGACGCGGCCTGCTCCGGCGAGGGGGACGACGCGGGCACCGACCCGAGGCACAGGTCCTGCGGCTCCTCCGGCGTGGCCGTTCCGCACCCTGTGGCCACGAAGGTGAGGGAGACGAGCGCGATGGGGGCCGTCGTCGGTCGGAGGTTTCGGAGGGAGGGGATGGTCATGAAGAGGGAGACGCTGCGGAGAGCGCCTCAGTTGTCCTGAACCGGCGCGTCACCCCTCGACATCGCCGTCGACATAGGTCCAGCGGCCCTCGTGGCGGGTGAAGCGGCTCTTCTCATGGAGGCTTCCGGTGGCGCCGCCATGGCGGTAGGAGGCCCGGAATTCGACCGTTCCCTCCGTGTGGAAGGCCGTCCCACCGGTCGTGGACAGGATCTCCAGCCCCGTCCACCGCATGGCGGGGTCCAGGTCCAGTTCCCGAGGGCGGGTGCTGGGATGCCAGCTCTGCTTCACGTAAGCGGCGTCGCCCACTGCGAAGGCGCTGTACCTGGAGCGCATGAGCTCTTCTGCGCTGGACGCCGAACGCGTCCCCCGGTGCAGGGGAGCGCAGCATTCGGCATAGGCGCCGCCCTTGCCGCACGGGCAGGGCCGGCCGGGGGCATCGGTGGTGTCAGGGCGTCGTCGGGACATGCCCCCATTCTCCCGGCGCGACGGTGCCGGTTTACACCCTGTCCTGCAGCGCGCATGCTGGGGCCACGCCGATTCGCAGCGGGAGGAAGACACCGGGGGGAGGAAAGCGAGGCCGAGTATGGCCGCGATCCACGTCGCCTGGTGGAATGTAGAGAACCTCTTCGATGTCGAGGACTCCCCGCGCCGCAGCGAGAAACTGACCCGTGTCCTGGGGTCGTCACTGGAGGGCTGGACCGCCGGGCTCTTAGAGCGCAAGGTCGACCGGCTCGCGTCGGTCATCGCGGGAATGAACGCCGGACGCGGCCCCGACCTGCTCGGGGTCTGCGAGGTGGAGAACGAGCACGTGCTGCGCCTGCTGGCCGAGGCCGTCCGCTCCCGGCTGAGGCGCCCCTTCCGCACGGCGCACGCCGACACCTCCGACCGGCGGGGCATCGACATCGCCTTCCTCTACGACCCCGACCTGCTGCAGGTGCCGCCCGAAGCGGTCTACCAGCACGTCGTCATGCGCCGGACCGGTACGCGGGAGATCCTCCAGGTCAACTTCCGCACCCGGGCGGGCACGACCTGGGCGGTCTTCGGCAACCACTGGCCCTCGCGCAGCGGAGGGCGGTGGGAGTCGGCCGCCTATAGGGCCGTGGCCGGCGAGACCCTGGCCTACTTCCACCAGCGCGCCCTGGAAGTGCACGGGCCGCGGACCCCGGTGCTGGCCATGGGCGACTTCAACGACGAGCCCTTCGACACGTCCCTGGTCCAGCACGCGGTGAGCACCCGCCAGCGCGCGAAGGTCCTCAACGCGGTCTCGGTTCCGCGCCTGTGGAACCTGATGTGGCCGCCCCTGGGGAGCGAGGCCCCCGACGGCTCAGACGCGGGGCCGACGGGGACCTTCTACTTCAACAACTTCGCGAACATGCTGGACCAGTTCCTGGTGAACCGGAACATGGTCACGCGCGGCTCACCGCTCAGGGCGCTCCCCGAGTCGGTCCGCATCGTCCACGACCCCAAGGACATGGTGTCGACCGGCACCTACCCCTCCCCCGTCGGGTTCGGTGGGATGGGCAAGCCGGTCGACACCTCCGGCTACTCCGACCACTACCCCGTCACCATGGACGTCGAGACGTCCGAGTGACGGCGGGCGCCCCCGTCAGTGCTCGTCGTCGCCGGTGTAGACCTCGGCGGTGCCGGGCCCGTGGTCGGGCAGGGCCGACCCCGCGGCGGCCTCGCGGTGCAGGCGCAGGAACTCCAGGTGCCGCTCGTACTCGTCGAGGATGTTGCCGATGAGCTGCTGCTTGCTGAAGCCCATCACGTCGTAGCCCTGGCTGCCCTCGGTCAGGTGCACCTCGAAGCGCACGTAGGTGTCGTGCTCGGTGAGCGAGCGCATGGCGAACGCCGGGGTCGGCATCTCGATCGGCCACACGCGGTAGCTGAACTCCTCCTCGGCGCCCATGGGCACACGCAGCTCCAGGTGCGGGATCCCGGTCTCCTCGTCGATCCTCTCGCTGATCGAGGCCTCCGATCCCTGTTCGCGCAGCTCCTCGGCCACATCCTGGAACGCGGGGCGGCACACCTCCTCCACGAAGCGGACCGCCGCCCGCCGCCCGGGGAAGTTCGTCACCCGGGCGATGCGCTGGCGCCAGTTGCGGTCCGCGCCCCTGCGGTCGACCTCGGTGCGGTTGGACAGCGAGGAGGACAGCGTGGTGCGGAACGCCTCGACCCGGAACTGCTCGACCCGCAGCGCCCGGTACAGCCCCCAGATGACCAGCAGCATCACGAACGAGAACGGCAGGCCCATGATGATGGTCGCGCTGGTGAGCGCGTCGACGCCGCCGACGATGAGCATGGCCAGGGTGAGCAGGCCGGTCACCGAGGCCCAGAAGATGCGCAGCCACGCCGGGGCGTCGGTGAGCGGGGTGGGCAGGTGGGAGCTGAGGTTGCCGGTCACCAGCGCACCGGAGTCGGCGGAGGTGACGTACAGCAGCAGCCCGACCACTGTGGCCAGCCCGGCGCTGAAGGTGAAGGCCGGGTACTGCTCCAGCAGGGTGTAGAAGCCCTTCTCCGGGGTGTTCATGGCGGTCTCGCCGAACTCGGTGTTGCCGCCCATCACGGTGCTCAGGGCGCTGTTGCCGAAGATCGACAGGAAGGTCAGCGTGTACAGCAGCGGGACCACCAGCGTCGCGGCGACGAACTGGCGGATGGTGCGCCCGCGCGAGATGCGGGCCAGGAACATCCCCACGAACGGCGCCCAGGCGATCCACCAGGCCCAGAAGAACAGGGTCCAGGCGTTGAGCCAGTCGATCGGCTGGTCGTAGGCGAAGGTGTTGAGCGTGATGCCGGGCAGGCGGCTGACGTAGTCGCCGATGTTGAGGATGAGCGTGTTGAGCAGCCAGACCGGGTCCTCGGCGATCATCACGTAGATCATCAGCACGATGGCCAGCAGCACGTTGAGCTCGGACAGGCGCCGGATGCCCCGGTCGACGCCGGCCACGGCCGAGACCGTGGCCACGAGCACGGCCACGATGATCAGCCCGGTCTGGGCGGCGACCCCTTCGGGGACGCCGAACAGCGCGTTGAGGCCGTAGTTGAGCTGCACCACGCCGATGCCCAGCGACACCGAGATGCCGAACACGGTCCCGATGATCGCCGCCAGGTCGACCGCGTCACCGACCCGGCC
Source organism: Nocardiopsis halophila DSM 44494 (assembly GCF_000341245.1). Taxonomy (GTDB): domain Bacteria; phylum Actinomycetota; class Actinomycetes; order Streptosporangiales; family Streptosporangiaceae; genus Nocardiopsis_A; species Nocardiopsis_A halophila. The sequence continues at coordinate 23,508 of NZ_ANAD01000032.1, read as the reverse complement.
GTGGATGCGCTTGCCGATCAGGGGGTACAGGGCCGAGCGGATGGCCAGCGGGAGGTTGTAGCGGAAGGCGAAGTAGCCCAGGGCCATGCCCATCAGCGCGTACATCGCCCAGCCGGTCACCCCGTAGTGGAACAGCGACCACACCACGGCCTGCCGGGCCGCCTCGACCGTCTCGGCGTCGCCCTCGGGCGGCGCGAGGTAGTGGGTGACCGGCCCGGAGACCGAGAAGAAGAGCAGGTCGATGCCGATGCCCGCGGCGAACAGCATCGCGGCCCAGGCGAACACCCCGTAGTCGGGCGTGGAGTGCTGCGGGCCGAGCTTGATCTTGCCGTAGCGGGAGACCGCCACGAACACCACGAACAGCAGGTAGAGGGTGGCGACGAGGAAGTAGTACCACCCGAATCCCTCGGAGATCCATCCCACGACCGCGCCGATCACCCGTTCGGCGTTCATCGGCGCGATGATCGCCCACACCGAGATCACGAGGATCAGCGCGGACGAGCCGAAGAACACCACGGGCTTGAGGCGGCTCTTCTCGTGCCGGCTCCCCTCCTCGGTGGCGGGGTCCTGCGCTCCCGCCGAGCTGTCCTGTCCTCCGTTGGCGGACACCGATCTCACCTCTCCTGCCTGCGGTGCTGGCACCGGCTCACTGCGAACGACCCGGGACGCCCCGGGACGGCCCGAGCGGGACGCGACCGGGTACGAACGGATGGCCCCGTACGCAGGGACGATCCTGTCTCCATCCTTCCGCGACCCCGCCCCGGCGCCCCCGCAACCCCCACCGCTCGGCGCGCCGCAGGCCCGCAGCACAGCGCCTTAAGGAGCAGAGGGGACCGAAGGGGACCCCGGACGGGGGCCGCCGCAGTATTGCGCACCCGCCCCCGAAGACGGAAATCAGAACCCCCCACCGACCTGGTGATTTCCCTCTCCGCCCCTCAGGAGCACACCATTCCCGATCGCGGACGCGAGCTATTCCCCCATTCGAGACCGACAACTCGAGACCGATAACGGAGCCCGTTCCCTCATCACCTCGGCCCGAGTAGTGTGCCGGCATGCTTCTTACCGAGGACCGCTTCTCGCAGGTGGTCCGATCCGCCCGGGATAACATGCGGACGGCATTGGACCTGATAGCAATCCATGCGGAGAAACCGGTCCGGGGCCGGCAGCCCCGCGCATCGCTCAACCCGTTCACCGTGGTCGCATCCGTCGGAAGCTGGGAGCGCTTCATCGCCGACCTCATAAGCGCGGCCAAGGAGGACGACTGGCACGGCCCAGGGGCGCACAAGGCCGCCAACGGCTCCCACTGGCCGGGCTTGATCGATCGCCGCCTGACCGACTCAGGCGTTGTCCGTGAGGCACTGACTCCCCGGTGGGAGGTGAAGTTCCCGGCCAACGCATGGGTCGGTGTACGACCGCGCGGCTGGAAGACGGTCCTGCGGGATTCGTCCGACGAGGACCGCGAGGAATTGCTGGACTACATCGCCGAGACCCGCCGCGCCCGCAATGGCGCCGCGCACCACGCCCTCATGCAGAACGCGTGGGACTCCGCACAGGAAGCGGATCAGGACGGCTGGTACCCGTGGCAGTCGGACGCCGATGCACCGACCCTTCAAGCCGGTTATGTTCGCGGCGCCACCGCCGTTCTCCTCCAGCTCATCGACTGCACGGCCGCCACCGTCGCCCGAGACCACGGTTGGGACCCCGACCTCTCCAGGCTTCCCGACGACTGGTTCGAGGCCGAAGCGAAAGCGGACCGCTTCGCCGGAGTCCGCTTCTGGGGAGGGGCCGAACTCCACCGCACCGATCCCTGCCCCTTCCCTCCTGTGTGCAACGGGGCGTGCTCACTAGCATGGCGGGATGAAGCGCAGAACCGTCGCCCTCCTCGGGGCCGTCGGTGCCGGCGGGCTCGCCTTGGCTGTGGTGGCCGTCGTCACCACCGTCCACCGGGCGGGCGCCCCCGACGCGACCACGAGCGTGAGCAATCCGCGGCCTCCCGGTGAGGTCTCCGAACACTGGACCGACGAGCGGATGGAGCGGGCCGAGCCGAGATGAGCCCTCCCCGCGCCTTCCCCGTCCTGGTCGGCGCCGGAACGGGGAAGGCGGCCGGCCGGGCGCGCGGCCTGCGCGCTCGGGCCGTCAGGGGTCAGGAGATGTCGTTGTAGACGTTGATCGCCGCGTCGCCGTGGTTGGGCGAGTGGACGTCCAGGTCGACGGGGTCGCCGTCGGCGTCCTTCTCGGAGTTGCTGTTGAGGCCCACGATGTAGCCCCAGCCGCGGTCGGTCTCCAGGTCGTCCAGCCACGGGCCGCCGCTGGTCCCCTGGGCCATGTCGCACTGGTGGACCAGTTCATCGGTGAACCAGCCGGCGTCCTCGGTCGGGCCGGTGCAGTACCACAGGTCCTCGCCGGTGAAGTCGTCACGCTCGTACCCGTTGGCCGGGAAGCCGAAGTGGTGCACGTTGTCGAACTCCTGGCCGTAGTTGAACCGGTAGCCCTGTGCACCCGTCACGTCCTGCAGGTCCCCGCGCTGCGGCTGGGGGTCGAAGCGCACGGCGCCCAGGTCGTACTCGTAGTTGCGGTCCTCGGTCCAGCCCTTGACCGTGACGGCGCGCCGCCACTCCCAGCGCCCGTGCGGCTCCCGGCCGTTGTCGGCGTCGGGCACGAACATGAAGGCGCTGTGCCAGCCGTCGCCGCCCTCGCCCGCGTGCAGGCAGTGGCCGGCGGTCCAGACCGTGTTGCGGTTGTCGGTGTTGATCACCGAGCCCGAGCAGCGGGACGGGTCGCCGTTCTCGTCGTCGAAGTAGAGCTGGCCCATGGTCAGGGCGGGCATGCTGCCCTGGTTGCCCCACCGCTGGGCGGTGGAGCCCTGCAGGGGCGTGGCCCCGTCCGGGGCCGGCCGCGCTCCGGCGGGCGGGGCGCCCTCGCCGGTCAGCGCGGGCAGGACGTCCTCGGGCGGAGGGCTCGGCCGCTTCTGAGCGTCGGTCCGCTCGGGAGGCGCCATCGGCTCGGCGGCGCGCATCCGCTCCTCGGTCCAGTGGGCACTGATCTCGCCCTGAACGGCGACGTTGTCGGAGGCCACCGCGGCGGCCTCGGGGGCCGCCTCCTGCGCGGCGGCCGTCGGAGCCGCAGAGGCCACCAGCGCGGCCGCCACGGCGAACAGGGACATGCTCCGCAAAGGCACACCCATGGGGATTCCTTCCACCGGCCGTGAGCCGGGATTCGGGGGATGGTCGGGCGCGGAGCCGGACGGACGGCGGCGGGGCCGCGCACGAGGAATATCGCCCGCCTCAGAGGGCTCCGCGTCGACTGCAGACTGTCACGGTGACAGTGGGTGATCAATATGGCGCAGAAGGTAGGGAACCCTTATGTCGCACGCCCCCGTTCCGGTGGCCTGGGAGCCCGGTACGCCCCCACGGCCGCATGCGGACACCAGGGGCCCGGAACGGTGTCAGGACGAGTTGCGGCCGTGGGGCCGCCGCAGTGTCGTGAGCCGGTCGCGGACAGGGTTCCGCGGCATCTTGCTCAGATTGAGCGGAGGATCCAGGGCCGCGAGCACCGCGGCCTCCAGGTCCCCGAGTGCATCCGCATCGTCGACGGGAACGGCGATCAGTCGCAGGTGCCGGTGCATCCATGCTGACAAACGCTCCTCGTCGATATCGGGCTCGTCCCAGGAGCTCGCCAGAACCGACCCGAGACTGCGGCGGAATGTCGAGAACTCGTGGCGACGGCCGAGGTGCATGCTCCGGATACGCCCCCACAGGGTGTTCCTCGATCTCCTCCTGCTGCGCGACCTCGTCGCCCCGGCCTGACCTGCGTAGAGGAGCCCCGGCTCGACCGGATGGTGCAGGCCTGCCGCAAGCTCGCAAGCGCCGTCCCGGTCGACCCACCAGCTGTACAGGCCGGGGGTGCGAAGGCCTACACCGCCGGTGGCCTGGAACTCGGCCGGCGTTACGGCGCTCCCCTGGGCGCAAAGCCGTTCGACGAGCTCCGGAACTTCCGGCGCGTCCAAGGAGGCAGGCGATGATGGCGCTGCCGGAGGAGCACCGTCGCGGTACCAGGACAATCGCTTCCCCAGGGAAAGGCCGCGGAGAGGTTCCTCCACTTCGGCGCCCTCGCTTCGGAGGAGGTCCCGGATGGCATCGGTATACGCGGACCCGGCGTGCATGTGGACGACTTTCCCGTCCAACGGACCGATGGTCGCAGTGAGCTGCTCGACGACCCGGATCCCCCACGCCCGCCTGTAGTCCCGGGGCTCGGCGGACAGGCGGCGTTCATAGGGCTCCAGCACGGTCTCCGGCCGGACGAGTCCGTGTTCCGCCGAAAGCACGAACCAGGGGGCGCCCGTCGATTCCGCATAGGCGCGCTGCTTGAGGAAGAGAGGCGAGGTGTACAGGTCTTGCGCGGGAGCCGGCCGGTCGAGCTTGGTCTTCACACACCCGACCAGAACGACGACACCGGCGGCGCCCGACGCCCGCCGGACGAACGTCACCGACTCGTGAACCTTGGCGTCCACCGCGGTGAATCCCTGCCATCTCGAGCGGTCGCCTCTCCAGAAGGCGTCGTACACGTAAGCCGACCGAGGCAGCCCGCCTATCATCTCCTCGAGTTCGGCCCACGTGTACGTCACACGATCCTCGACCGATGCCAGTGCGTTGCGAAGCGGAGTCCAGTCGGCCATGTACGGATTATGGATCATTCGGTGGCTCTCGACGATGTGGTGGGGCGTGACGCGGCACGGATGTCCGAACGGCTGAACGCCCTGTCCTCAGGGGAGGAGCGCCTCGTCCTGGTCGAGACCTGGCTGGCACGTCGCCGTGCGGATCGCTCGGAGACGGAGCGGTCCGAGCCGGACCCGGAGGTGTCCTGGACCTGGCACCGCATGGCCACCGGGCAGGGCGCCGTCCACGTGGAAGGCTTGGTCTCCGAGGTCGGCCGGAGCCGCAAGCGCCTGTGGCCGCGTTCCCGTGCGCAGATCGGTCTGCCGCCCAAGCGCGCTGCGAGGCTGGTCCGGTTCGACCACGCGGCCCACCTTCTGGCCGCAGGTCGGAGCGCGGCCCGGGGAGGGGCGGACAGCGGCTATACCGACCAGCCCCACCTGCACCGGGATGTCATGGCGTTCGCAGCGGTGCCCCCTGGTGAGGTCCCCGGCGAGCCGTGGTTGGCCATCGGCGGCGCTGCCTGGCCCGTCCTGCCCCAGCGCGCCGCTCTTCCGGAGCTACCCGCCCCTCGAGCGCCATCACCAGAGCTCTCGCCAGGTCGGATTCACGGAGAACTCGGGAAGATTCACAACAAGACCCCTGCGCGCCTCGTCCAGAAAACCGCTGAAACCATCGACGAGGTGATTACGACCCGACCATCCTGACAGCACAAGAAAATCACTTCACCATTCCCTGTAAAGTCGACCGAGACATCCTTCCAAACCGAGACCTGATTCAAGACACAGGGAACGGATCGCGCCAGACCAAGGAGGGGAATACACCCCCTGAAACCGCACCAGTGTCGTCGACAATAAATTCGACCTTCGCCTTCTACAGCCACATCCGAACGGCCGCCCCGCCTTTCCTTCTCACACCACGGCGCCCCCTTTCCCCTCGGAGCGCTGGCCGCAGCCGCGCACGTCCCCCGTCCTCCGCGACCGGGAACGCCCGGAAGCGACGCGGGCGGGGCCCATGATCACCCCCGGCGTGTCGTCCTCCCGACCGGTCGGTCTATATTACGCATATGGTGCGTATCACACGGCCCGTCAAACGATGGGTCCTCATCCCCCTGTCCGTGGTCCTCGTGCTGGTGCTGGTGGCGGCAGGGGTCGGGTTCTGGACCGTCCAGCGTGCGTTTCCGCAGGTGGATGGGGAGATCGCGGTGCCGGGGCTGGAGAGCGAGGTCACGGTGTACCGCGATCGGAGCGGGATCCCGCAGATCTACGCGGACTCGGCCGAGGACCTGTTCAAGGCCCAGGGCTTCGTCCACGCCCAGGACCGGTTCTGGCAGATGCACTTCAACCGGATGACGACCTCCGGGCGCCTGGCGGAGATGTTCGGTGAGGAGCAGGTCGAGACCGACGTCTACCTGCGCACCATGGGGTGGCGCCACGTCGCCGAGCAGGAGTACGAGCTGCTCGAGCCCGAGACGCGGGCCTACCTCGACGCCTATGCCGAGGGCGTCAACGCCTACCTGGCCGAGCGCGACGGCGGTGAGCTGGGGCTCGAGTTCTCCGTGCTCGCGTTCCTCGCGCCGGACCACGAGGTCGAGGAGTGGACGCCGACCGACAGCCTCGCCTGGCTCAAGGCCATGGCCTGGGACCTGCGCGGCAACATGGAGGACGAGATCGAGCGCGCCTCCCTGCTGGCCTCCGGGCTCGACCGGGAGCAGATCGAGGAGCTGTACCCGGACTTCCCGGAGGAGGAGCACCCCACGATCGTGCAGGAGGAGGACGGGAAGGGGGATGAGGAAGGCCGTGAGGAGGCGCCGGCGGACGACGCGCCGGCCCCGGCCGCTCCCGTCCTCCAGGAGGTCGGCGCGGGGCTGGACTCGGTCCCCTCCCTCCTCGGTCCCGAAGGCCCCGACCTGGGATCCAACTCCTGGGTGGTCTCCGGCGAGCACACCGCTTCGGGCCTGCCCGTCCTGGCCAACGACCCCCACTTGGGCCCGCAGATGCCCTCCATCTGGTACCAGACCGGCCTGCACTGCACCGATCCCGGCGAGGCGTGCCCCTTCGACGTCACCGGCTTCTCCTTCGCCGGGCTGCCCGGCGTCGTCATCGGGCACAATGCCGACGTCTCCTGGGGCTTCACCAACCTCGGCCCCGACGTGGCCGACCTGTACCTGGAGCGGATCGAGGACGGCGCCGCCGTCGTCGACGGAGAGCCCGAGCCGCTGGAGACCCGCGAGGAGACCGTGCGGGTGGCCGACGGCGAGCCGGTCGAGTTCACCGTCCGCTCCACCCGCCACGGTCCCGTGCTCTCCGACGCCGAGGCCGCCCTCGATCTGCGCGGGTTCGGCGAGGCGCCGCCGGTCGACACCGACGGGGAGCCGGTCGAGCGGACGGGTGGAGAGCCTGAGGACGGCGGGTACGCGGTCTCACTGGCCTGGACGGCGCTGACCCCCGGCACGACGGCCGACGCGATCTTCTCCATGTCCACGGCCTCGGACTTCGAGGAGTTCCGCGACGCCGCGCGCTCCTTCGAGGTCCCCGCGCAGAACCTCATCTACGCCGACACCGAAGGCACCATCGGCTACCAGGCCCCGGGCACCGTCCCGGTACGTGGGAAGGGCGACGGCCGCTGGCCGGCCCCCGGCTGGGACTCCTCCTATGACTGGGAGGGTTACCTCGACTTCGAGGACCTGCCGTCGGTGCGCAATCCCGACTCAGGCGTCATCGTCACCGCCAACCAGGCCGCCGTCGGTTCCGACTACCCGCACTTCCTCACCGAGGACTGGGACCACGGCTACAGGGCGGCCCGCATTCACGAACTCTTGCAGGAGGAGGTCGACGCCGGTGACGGACTCACCGCCGAGGACATGATCCGCCTGCAGATGGACACCGCCCACCTGGGCGCACGCGACGTCGTGCCGTTCCTGCTGGAGGCGGACGTCGACGGCCCCGCGGCCCGGGCCCAAGAGGTCCTGGCCGACTGGGACATGGACCAGGACGCCGACTCGGCCGGGGCAGCGTTCTACAACGCCGTGTGGCCTCGCCTGCTCGGCCTGACCTTCGACGAGCTCCCCGAGGAGTACCCGATGGGGGGTTCGTCGCGCGGTTGGCTCGTGGTGTCGCGACTCCTTGAGGACCCGGACTCCCCCTGGTGGCAGGGCGAAGAGGTGAGCGGCCGGGACGCGGTCCTCGCCGCCTCCATGGAGCAGGCCGCCGACGAGCTGTCGGAGCGCTTCGGCGACGACCCGTCAGAGTGGCGCTGGGGCGAGATGCACACCCTCACCCCCACGCACCCGTCCCTGGGCACGTCGGGCATCGGCCCGGTCGAGTGGATCTTCAACGGCGGCCCTGTCCAGACGTCCGGAGGCTCCAGCACGGTGAACGCCACAGGCTGGGACCATGCGGAGGGCTATGAGGTGACGTGGGTGCCGTCCATGCGCATGGCCGTGGACATGGACGACCTGGACGCCGCACGCTGGATCGACCTGACCGGTCCCTCCGGGCACGCCTTCCACCCGGACCGCGGTTCCCAGACCGAGGCGTGGGCGACCGGGGAGACCGTTCCGATGCCCTTCACCCGTGGTGCCGTGGAGGAGGCGGCTGAGGACACCCTCGTTCTCGTCCCCTAATCCCCTGGGGACGGGGCGGTTCCGTTCTCCGCACGTGCCGCGCGGCGCAGCAGGACCCCTCCGACCTGGGGGAGCACCAATACGCTGAGCATCGCCGCACCGACCAAGGACGCGGACAGCGCTCCGTCGAGGGCGCCGGTCTCCTGGCCGATGGCGGTCAGGACGACGACGAGGGGCAGCGCCGTCGCCGACATCAGGGCCAGCGGCACGCGCTGCCCTCCGGGCAGGTCCCCCTTCGACAGGAGGTAGTCCGGTCCTCCGCGCACCACCAGGAAGGCCGCCAGGAACACCGGGACCAGCAGCAGGGCGACCGGGTCGGCCAGGAGCGCCCTCAGGTCGAAGCGGACGCCGGTCATCACGAAGAACAGGGGGATGAGGAACCCGAAGCCGAGCGCGTCCATCTTCGACTCGACCTCCTCCGCCTCCTCGGGGTGGTTGGTCGTGAGCATGAGCCGTACGATCACCCCGGCGGCGAACGCCCCCAGCAGCGCGTCCAGCCGCATGCTCGCGGCCACCCAGACCAGCAGGACGGTCAGCAGCATGCACAGCCGCACCGCCAGCTGCGCGCTGGAGCCGAGCGTGGCCCGGAGGAGCCGTCCCAGCCGCTCCGAGGGCGGGCGGGTGGCCCGCCAGGCCGCCAGCCCTGCCAGTGCGAAGAACCCGAGCAGCAGGAGGGTGCCCTCCAGCGGGCGGTAGCCGCTGAGCAGGAGGGCGATGAGCACGATCGGCCCGAACTCGCCCACCGTGCCCGACGCCAGGAAGCGCGTGCCGAAGGGGCCTTGGAGCGCCCCGGCGTCGCGCAGGATGGGCAGCACCGTTCCCAGCGCCGTGGTGGTCAGCGCCAGCCCGACGATCAGCGCCGTCTGGGACGCCCCGAACGCCGCCCCGGCCAGGAGCAGTCCTACAGCGACCGAGACGATCCAGGCCAGCAGCGCGCGCCTGAGCGGACGCCCCGCGATCCGGGCGAAGTCGATCTCGTACCCCGCCATGAACATCAGCAGGGCCAGTCCGAGGTCGGCGAGCATCCCGATGGCCTCGTGCTCGTGCACGACGCCGAGGACCGCCGGCCCCAGGACGATCCCGAAGACGATCTCCAGGACGGTGGCCGGAATCAGCACCCAGCGCGCGAGATGGTCGCTCACCAGGGGCGCCAGGAAGGCCGCCACCAGGATCACGAGCAGGATGCCCAGGGCTTCAGCGCCCGCCTCTTCCACGTCTCCCCCTCCGCCGAACGCAGGGGAACCCTATGCGCGAAAACGGTGTCGCCCGGGGTGACACGCCCAGGTGAGCGCCCTGCCCGTGAGTCAGGGGCGAGCAGTGAGGGCGGTGAGCGGGATGTCCCAGTCGAGCGCGCGGGAGAGCTCCTCCTCCCGCCGGCGAGCGGTCTCCGGGTCGACCGGCTCCACCGGGCGCTCCAAGCTCATGTCGCGGCTGCGTCGGACGTTCTCCTCGACCCGCCCTCGCCGCACCTCCTCGTAGGCGTTCAGGGCCGCCTCCGTCCCGTCGCAGTCCCGCAGCGCCTTGGCCAGCACGACGGCGTCCTCGGCCGCCATGGAGGCGCCCTGCCCCGTGGCCGGGGAGGCGGCGTGCGCGGCGTCCCCGATGAGCAGCGCGCTCCCCTTGCGCCAGGGGGCGCCCGGCGCGATGTCGTGGGCGTTGGTCGCCATCACCCGCTCCCCCGTCGCCTCCACGATGCGCGCGGGCACGGGTGCGTCCCCCAAGGCCGGCATCAGTCGGCGCTCCCAGGCCCCGGGGTCAGGGAAGGAGAGCTCCTCACGCGTCAGTTCCGGGGCGCTCAGGCGGGCGAACCAGAACACCTCGCCTTCCGGGGAGACGGTGTAGCCGAAGAACCAGCCCTGGCCCCGGATCATGTCGATCCTGCCGCGCGCGTGCGGCGGCTCATGGTCGCGCGTGTAGCCGTAGAAGATGTTCTGTCCGGCGTAGCGGATGCCGGCCGCGCCCCCTCTGCCGGGGTCGACGTAGGACCGCACGGACGAGCCGAGCCCGTCGGCACCCACCAGTACGTCGCCCGAGGCCTCGCCGCCGCCGGAGAACACGGCCGAGACGCTCCCCTGTCCGTCGTGGCGTGCGGAGATGAAGCGCTCCCCTTGGCGGACGGTGATCCCGCGCCGCACCGCCTCGTCGTGCAGCGCACGCCGCAGGTCCGCCCTGCGCAGGCAGCGGAACCGGCTGAGCGGGTCCCCCGGCGCGTCCAAGCGCCGATCGGCCTGCACCTGCCCGTCCGGCGTCGCCGAGCGCAGGCCGGTGAGCGCGAACCCGGTCTCGGCCACCGCCTCGGCCGCCCCCAACCGGTCCAGGGAGCGCATGCCGTTGCCCGCGATGGTCAGGAACGCCCCGATGTCCTCGCCGCTGCGCGGGTGCGCCTCGTGGACCGTGGCAAGGACCCCGACCCGCTCCAGTGCCAGTGCGGACGCGAGCCCTGCGATGCCGCCCCCGATGATGAGCGCGTGCACGGTGGCACCACCGTCCCTTCCGCAGCCGTCGGGCCCCTGCCGTCGCCCCCACTCTGCCACCCCCGCCCTGCACCGCCGGCGCCCCGCCCGGTTCCGGCCGGCGGCGCCGCCGTAGAATTCCGCGGGTCGGACGCGCCCGGAGCGGCGCGGATGCCCCGGATGCGGTGAGGGAGTGAGCGGACCATGGCGTTCTTGGAGCGCATCGCCTCGTTCGTGGGGCGCTGGTTCGCCCTGCTGGTCCTGGCCGGAGCGGTCGCCGGGATGCTGCTGCCGGAGCGCTCCGCCGCGCTGGCCCCGCACATCGCCCTGCTGCTGGGCGTGATCATGTTCGGGATGGGCCTGACGATGCGGCCGGTGGACTTCACGATCGTCGCCAAGCACCCCAAGGCGGTGCTGCTGGGGGTGGCCGCCCAGTTCGTGGTGATGCCGCTGCTGGGCTGGGGCATCGCCCACCTGTTCGGCCTGGAGCCGCTGCTGGTGGTGGGGATGGTGCTGGTCGGCGCCTCGCCCGGCGGGACGGCCTCCAACGTCATCGTCTACCTGGCCCGCGGCGACGTGGCCCTGTCGGTGGCCATGACCTCGCTGTCCACGCTGCTGGCGCCCCTGGTCACGCCGCTGCTGGTGCTGGGGCTGGCCGGGTCGACGCTGCCGGTGGACGCGGGTGATCTGTTCGTGTCGATCCTGGAGGTCGTCCTGGTCCCGGTGCTGATGGGCCTGGCCCTGCGCGCGCTGGCCGGCCGCTTGGTGGCCCGGGTGCTGCCGCTGCTGCCGCTGGTCTCGGTGGGCGGCATCGTGGTCGTGGTGGCCGCGGTGGTCGGCGCCAACGCCGACGCGGTCGCCTCCACCGGCCTGCTGCTGGGCGCAGCGGTGGTGCTGCACAACCTGTGCGGCCTGGCGCTGGGGTACGGCGTGGGGTGCGCCACGGGCCTGCCGGAGTCGGCGCGCCGCGCGGTGGCCATCGAGGTCGGCATGCAGAACTCGGGGCTGGCCTCGGCGCTGGCGGCGGCCCACTTCGCCCCGCTCGCCGCGCTTCCGGGCGCCCTGTTCTCGGTGTGGCACAACATGTCCGGGGCCCTGGCGGCGACCCTGTGGGCGCGCCGCCCGACCGGTGAGGCGGCCGACGAGGGGCCGGATCCCGCGCGTTCTTCGCGCTAGGACGGGAGATCCGGCGCGGCCGGGGTACAACCGCAGGTAGGACGCACCGCGGAACGCCTTTCCCCAGGTTATGGGCGGTGTTCCGACCGGCGCGCCCCGCACCTGCACAACTACTGTCCGTATTCGAATGTGAGCCGTCCGTACATACCTGCCGAGCGGCCCCTCCCCTCCCCCCGGAGACGCCATGCACCTGGATTCCTGCCGAGAACTCAAGAACAGACTGCGCGGCCGGATGGTCGCCCCCGCCGACGCCGCCGCCCCCACCCTCGCCCTGGGGATCGGTGAGCCCCAGCAGGGCCGGTTCAGGCTGGCGGTGCGGGTGCGGGAGAGCGCACCCGTGAGCGACCTGCTCGCGCAGATCTCCGATGAGGCCCGCGGCGAGGTCGACGTCGTGGAGGTGGGCGAGGTCCAGGCCCTGTCCCCCTTCGCCCCGGACGCCCTGCGCAAGCCGCTCCGGCCGCTGGTCCCCGGCTGCTCGGTCGGCCACCCGGAGGTCACCGCCGGCACGCTCGGGGCGTTCGTCGAGGTCGACGGCGCGCTCTACGCGCTGTCCAACAACCACGTGCTCGGGAACACCGGCCGGGCGCGCATCGGCGACCCGGCGCTGCAGCCCGGCATCGCCGACGGCGGCCGCGAGGACTGCGACCGCGTCGGCGAGCTCGCCGCGATGAGCGAGCTGAGCGACGTGCGGGCGAACGTGGTGGACGCCGCGATCGCGCGGGTCGACGACCGGGCCGGCCACGACCCCGGCCGCTACCCGGGAGGCCCTGTCACCGGGGCCGCCCCGGAGCCCGGGGGCGCGAGGGCCGTGGAGAAGGTGGGGCGCACGACCGGGCACACCCGCGGCCGGATCACCGCCTTCGAGGTGGACGGGCTGCGCGTGGCCTTCCCCGGCGGCACGCTGGTCTTCGACGACCAGCTGGAGGTCTCCGGCGACGGCGCCCCGTTCAGCGCCGGCGGCGACTCCGGATCGCTGATCTGGACCGGCGAGGAGCGCGAGGCGGTCGGCCTGCTGTTCGCCGGCAGCCGCTTCGGCGGCCCCGACGGCACCGGGCTGACCTACGCCAACCCGATCTGCGCGGTGCTGGAGGCGTTCGGCGCCCGCCTGGCCGCGCCGTGACGACGCTGCGCCAGGNGGGGGGGGGGGCGCCGCCCCGCGGGTGCGGGGCGTGGGCATCAGCGGCGGGCCGCAGGCCGGCTTCGCGGTGGAGGTCCTGCTGGAGCGCCCGCTCGACGCGGCTCCTCCGGACCGCCAGCCGGTCGACTCACCCGAGGACGGGCCGGGCGAGGTCCCCCTGCTCTGGCGCGTGGTGGGGCCGGTCGAGCCCCGGGAGCAGGATTCGGGGCAGGACCCCGGGCAGGGGCCGGGCGGCTGACCGCCGCCCGGCCCCGCCCTGTCAGGCCAGGGCGCTCATCACGTGCTTGACGCGCGTGTAGTCCTCCAGGCTGTAGGCCGACAGGTCCTTGCCGTAGCCCGAGCCCTTGAACCCGCCGTGCGGCATCTCCGATGCGAGGCCGCCGTGAGTGTTGACCCAGACGGCGCCGAAGTCCAGCTCGCCGCTCATGCGCAGCGCGCGGGCGTGGTCCCGGGTCCACACCGACGACGCCAGCCCCTGCTCGACCCCGTTGGCCAGTTCGACGGCCTCCTCCTCGGTGGTGAAGGACTGCACGGTCAGGACCGGCCCGAAGATCTCCTCGCGCACGATCTCGTCGTCCTGGCGCAGGCCCGAGACGACGGTGGGCGCGATGAAGTAGCCGCGCTCCCCCACCCGGGTGCCGCCCGTCTCCACCTCGGCGTGCGAGGGGAGGCGTTCCAGGAGCCCGAGGACCCGGCCGAACTGGTCGGCGTTGTTGAGCGGTCCGAAGTCGGACTCCTCGGTGACCGGGCGGCCGGTGCGCTGCTCCGACGCGCGCGCTGCGAGCTCGGCGGTGAAGGCCTCGCGGACCGGCTCGTGGACGATGACCCGGCTGGCGGCGGTGCAGTCCTGCCCGGCGTTGAGCATCCCGCCCGCCAGGATGCCCTGCACGGCCGCGGGGATGTCGGCGTCCTCGAAGACCACGCAGGGGGCGTTGCCCCCGAGCTCGAGGTGCGGGCGCTTCAGGTCCTCGGAGGCGGACTTGGCGACCTGGACGCCCGCGCGCGTGGAGCCGGTGAGCGAGACGAGCTGCGGCACGCGGTGCTCGACCACGAGCCGCCCGGTGTCGCGGTCCCCGGGCAGGACGTTGAGCGCGCCCTGGGGAAGGCGGGGGGCGGCGATCTCGGCGAGCATCACGGTCGTGGTCGGCGTGCTCTCGGCCGGCTTGAGCACGGCGGTGTTGCCCGCCGCGAGGGCGGGGGCGATCTTCCAGACCGCCATCATCAGCGGGTAGTTCCACGGCGTGATCTGCGCGCACACCCCGACCGGCTCGCGCCGGATCCAGGAAGTGCAGCCCTCCATGTACTCGGCGGCCGAGCGCCCTTCAAGGTGCCGGGCCGCCCCGGCGAAGAAGCGCAGGTTGTCCACGCACATCGGGATCTCCTCCTCCAGCATGGAGGAGCGGGGCTTGCCGGTCTCGCGGCATTCGGCGTCGGCGAACTCCCCGGCCCGCTCACGCAGGGCGTCGGCGATGGCGAGCAGGGCGTCCTGGCGCTGGGCCGGGGAGGCCCTGCGCCAGGTGCGGAACGCGCCCTGGGCCGCCTCCATCGCGGCCTCCGCCTCCGGGGCGCCGCACACGACCGCCTGCCCCGCGCGCGCTTCGGTGACCGGGTCGGTCAGCTCCAGGGTGCGGCCGTCGGCGGCGGGGACGAAGTCCCCCGCGATGAAGGCCGGCAGGGTGTCGAACTCACGGGTGCGCATCGGGTCGGTCGCCTCTCTTCTTCGGTTCATCGTCGAACGGGTGCGTTCCACCGGCCGGTCAGTCCAAGTGCGTGGGGGCGAACATGCGCAGCACGGCGGGCAGGACGACGACGCTGGGGCCGGGGGCGGCCAGAGCGGCGGCCAGGTCGTCGCCGAGCCGTTCGACGCTGGAGAGCACCGCGGGCACCCCGAAGGACCCGGCGAGCGCGGCGAAGTCGGGGCGGGCCAGTTCGGTGTGGGAGGCGCGGCCGAAGGCGCCGTTCATGTACTCGCGGAGGATGCCGTAGCCGCCGTCGTCGACGATCAGCCAGGTGACGTCCAGGTCGTGCTGGCGGGCGGTGGCCAGCTCGGCGATGCCGTACATCGCGCCGCCGTCGCCGGAGACCGCGAGCACGGGCCCGTCGTGGGCGGCGGCCGCTCCCAGCGCGGCGGGCAGGCCGTAGCCGAGGCCGCCGGTGCCCTGGGCGCTGTGCATCGCGCCGCCCCTCGGGTCCCAGGCCGACCAGGCCCAGTAGCCGAGGACCGTCATGTCCCAGTAGCTGGGGGCACCGTCGGGCAGCGCCTCGCGCACGGCCTGGAGGACGCGGGTCTCGGTCTCCAGGTCCTGTCCTGCCAGGCGCTCGGCCACCTTGCGCTTGACCTGGGCGGTCTCCCGCTCGGCGCGCTCCCGGCGCTCAGCGCGTTCCGAGCCCTCCCGAGGCCTGAGGCGCGCCGAGATCGCCTCCAAGGCGGCGGCCGCATCGGCGTGGAGGCCGAGCGCGGTGCCGTTGGCCTCCAGCTTGCCCAGGTCGGCCTCGATCTGGATGACACGGCCCTTGGGGCGCATCGTGTGGTAATTGCTGGACAGCTCGCCCAGGCCGGAGCCGACGACGAGGAGAACGTCGGCCTGCTCCAGGTAGTCGGTGGTATGGCGGTCCTCCAGCCAGGACTGCAGGGAGAGCGGGTGGTCCCAGGGGAAGGCGTCCTTGCCGCCGAAGGTGCAGGCGACCGGCGCCTGCACGTGCTCGGCCAGGCGCAGCAGCGCGTCCTGCGCCCCGGCCCGGGACACACCGCCTCCTGCGAGGACGACGGGCCGCTCCGCCCCGTCGAGCAGGCGCGCCGCCTCCTCCACCAGCTCGGCCCGGGGGCACAGGGGCTCCGGGGCGCCGTCGACGTCGGCGACCGCGGGCAGCCCGGCCGGGCCGAGAAGGACGTCCTGAGGGATTTCCACCCAGGTGGGCCCTGCGGGCGCCGACGCGGCGCTGCGCCAGGCCTCGGCGATGGCCGAAGGGATCTGCGACGCATGGCGCACCGTGTGCACGGACTTGACGACCCCTCGGGCCGCGGCCGACTGGTCGGGCAGCTCGTGCAGGAACCCGCGCCGCGCGCCGCCCAACCCCTCGGAGGGGATCTGGCTGCTGATGCACAGCACCGGCGCCGACGCGGCCGCCGCCTCCTGGATGGAGGCCAGGGTGAGCAGGGCCCCGGGCCCGGTCGACACCAGCAGGGGCGTGACCTCCCCCGTCAGGCGCGCGTGCCCGTCGGCGGCGAACGCGGCGTTGTTCTCCACCCTGCTGGAGACGAACCGCACCTCGGGCCGGGCGTGCAGGGCGTCGAACAGTCCGAGCGCGTGCTGGCCGGGGATGCCGAACGCGGTGTGGGCCCCAAGGGCGATCAGCGTCTCGACGGCGACATCGCCGCCGTTGCGGGGTCGGGTCACGGGGCACGGCCTTTCGGTGCGGTTCAGTGCGGTTCGGTGCGGTTCGGCTCGGGGGGACGGCTGGGTGCTTTCGGGGCCGCGGCGCCGCCCCGCAGGGAGCGGACGGGAGGGGCGGCGCCGCGGCGGCCGGTCAGCCCTTGTTCAGGGCCAGGACGCTGACCAGGTCGTAGGCGACGTGGCTGGCGGCGGTGGCGGTGATCTGCGCGTGGTCGTAGGCCGGGGCGACCTCGACGACGTCGGCGCCGACCAGGTTGCACGAGCCCAGGCCGCGCAGGATCTCCAGCAGTTCGCGGCTGGTCATCCCGCCGGCCTCGGGGGTGCCGGTGCCCGGGGCGTGCGCGGGGTCGAGCACGTCGATGTCGACCGACACGTACAGCGGCCGGTTCCCCACCCGCTGCCGGAGCGCGTCGGAGATCTCGTCGACGCCCTTGCGCATCACGTCGGCGGCGGTGACGATGCCGAAGCCGAACCGGCGGTCGTCCTCCAGGTCCTTCTTGCCGTAGAGGGGGCCGCGGGTGCCCACGTGGCAGATGGCCTCGGTGTCGAGGATGCCCTCCTCCACGGCACGGCGGAAGGGGGTGCCGTGGGTGTAGGGCTCACCGAAGTAGGTGTCCCAGGTGTCCAGGTGGGCGTCGAAGTGCACCATCGCGATCGGGCCGTGCTGAGCGTGCAGCGCGCGCAGCAGCGGCAGGGCGATGGTGTGGTCGCCGCCCAGGGTGACCATGCGGGTCCCGGCCTGGAGGAACCCGGTGGCGGCCTCCTGGAGGGTCTCCACCGCGTCGCCGACGGAGTAGGGGTTGACCGCGATGTCGCCGCCGTCGGCCACCTGCACCTCGGCGAAGGGCGACACGTCGAGTCCGGGGTTGTAGGGGCGCAGCAGGCGGCTGGCCTCGCGGATGGAGGCGGGGCCGAACCGCGCGCCGGGCCGGTAGGAGACGCCCGTGTCGAAGGGCACCCCCACCACCGCGATGCCGGCGTGGTCGACCTGGTCCAGCCGGGGCAGGCGGGCGAAGGTCGCCGGCCCGGCGAACCGGGGGACGCGGCTGGAGTCGGTGGGGCCGATCGGTGCGGACATCGTGGAGGGCCTTCCTGGTGTCGGGTTCGCTGTCGGTAGAGCGCGGGAGGGGCGGGCCGGGTCAGCCCGACCCCTCCTGTGCGGCGGCCGGGCTCGTCCGGTCGCCGGGGCCGGGGGCGGGCCGCTCGTGCGCGGCCGCCCCGGCGTCCGCGCCGTCCCCGGGCCCGGCCCCGCCGCGGACGCGGCGCTGCCAGGCGGCCAGGACGGCGGGGTCGGTGGGCCTGGTGGCGAGGCTGACCGCGACGTAGGCGATCAGCGCGGCGCCCAGGCCGTAGTAGATGGGCTCGTTGGCGAGC
Organism: Nocardiopsis halophila DSM 44494; assembly: GCF_000341245.1. Classification (GTDB taxonomy): domain Bacteria; phylum Actinomycetota; class Actinomycetes; order Streptosporangiales; family Streptosporangiaceae; genus Nocardiopsis_A; species Nocardiopsis_A halophila. The sequence continues at coordinate 5,695 of NZ_ANAD01000032.1, read as the reverse complement.
ATCCCCTCGGCGGCCATCGTGGCGACGACGGTGACCGAGCCGGTGAGCATGGAGGCCAGGGCCCCGGCGCGGGTGCCGCGCTTCCACACCAGCCCGCCGAGCACGGCCACGAGCAGGCCGCCGACCAGGATGTTGTAGGCGACGGTCAGCCCGGCGACCACGTCGTCCACGAGCAGGGAGACCCCGATGGTGCCCGCGCCCAGCACCAGCGTGGTGATGCGGTTGGAGGCGACCCCGTCGCGCCCGCCGCCGGCGTCCTGGCCGTTCTCGCCGCCGGTGTCGTTCCCGCCGCCCGTGCCGCGCCGCCACAGCCGCCGCACCTCGGGCATCAGGTCGGTGGAGGTCACCGCCGAGCAGGCGATCAGGGCGCCGCTGGCGGTGGACATGACCGCCGAGAGGGCGGCGGCCAGCACCAGCCCGGCCAGGCCCGTCGGCAGGGTGTCGGCGACGATGACGGAGAAGGCGTCGTCGGGGTTGTCCAGGCCGGGGAAGAGCACCGCCGCGGCGGTGCCGATGAGCGCGCCGGCCACGGCGTAGACCAGGCAGTAGATCCCGGCGCCCAGCCCGCCGCCGGTGACGGTGGCGTCGTTGCGGCCGGTGAAGACCCGCTGCCAGATGTCCTGGCCGATGAGGATGCCCAGGGAGTAGATGAGGAAGTAGGTGAGGATCGTGCCGCCGCCGATGGTGAACGGCGCGAAGTGGTCGGGTCCCAGCGATTCGCGCATCCCGGAGAACCCGCCGGCGTGCCGGACGGCCACGGGGGTCAGGACCAGCAGCAGGCCGAAGGTCTTGATGAGGAACTGGGCCATGTCGGTGAGCGTCACCGACCACATGCCGCCCAGGGCGGAGTAGGTGACCACGATCGCGCCGCCCAGGATGACGGCGACGGCGCGGTGCATGTCGAACAGCCCGCTGAACACCGTGGAGAAGGCCAGGGTCGAGGGCACCGTGAGCATGAAGGTGTAGCCCCACATGACCAGGCCGGACACCGCGCGGGAGTTGCCGCCGTAGCGCAAGTCGAGCATCTGGGCCACGGTGTAGACCCGCAGGCGGGAGATGCGGCGCGCGAAGAAGGCGTGCAGCGCGATGATGCCGGCGCCGATCGCGCCGACCATCCAGGCGCCGGACAGGCCGTAGGTGTAGCCCAGGCCGACGCCGCCGATGGTGGAGGCGCCGCCCAGGACGACGGCGGCCATGGTGCCCGCGTACATGAACGGGCCCAGCCTGCGGCCCGCGACCAGGTAGTCGGAGCGGTCGCGGGTGCGGCGCATGCCCCACCAGCCGAGGGCGACCATGCCCGACAGGTAGAGCGCGATCACCGCGAGGTCGATCGTCATGGGGGCTCCTCGAACGGGGGAGTGTCCTGGCCTACGGGGGTCCGAGACGCGGATCACCGGATTCCTGCACGTTAAGGCCGCATAAGCTGGCCTGTAACTGGATGTTCCATACAGTCCGGTCCCCGTTCCCTGGTCGTTCGGTCTCGTTCGCCCTTCCCCCGGCCCCTCGTCGGTGACCTGCGGGAAACACGCGCCCGGGGAGCGGGCGGACGGAGAGGGGGGCCGGTGCACGGTGACGGGAGCGTGCCGCTCAAGAGCCTGCTGGACCGGCGCGACCTGGGGCTGCGCGCCGTGGTGCTGCCCGTGGGGGAACCGCCGTCGGTGCGCTGGGCCGCGGTGAGCGAGCTGCGCGACCCGGCCCCCTACCTGATCGGCGGGGAGCTGGTGCTGACCGCCGGGGTGAACATGTCCACCGACCCCGCCGACCTGGAGGAGTACGTCTCCGGACTGGTGCGGGCCGGCGCGGGCGCGCTGGGGTTCGGGGTGACCCCGGTCTTCGACGAGGTCCCGGGCGGCCTGGTGGAGCGGTGCGCCGCGCACGGGCTGGCGCTGGTGGAGGTGGCCCGCACCACGCCGTTCGTGGCGGTGGGGCGCGCGGTCGGCGCGCTGGTGGAGGAGGGCCGCGTCGAGGCGGTGCGCCGGGTGAGCGAGGCGCACCGGGCGCTGGTGCGGTCGGTGACCGCGGCCGCCCCCGCCGAGCGGGTGCTGTCCACGCTGGCCGGTGCCCTGGACTGCTGGGCGGTGCTGCTGGACGGGCCGGGGGCGGACGCGCGGCTGGGCGCCGCCTCGCCCCCCGGGGAGCTGGGCGCAGAGGTGGCCGAGCTGGTCGGGCGGCTGCGCCGCCCGCGGGGCCCACGCAGCGCCAAGGCGGTGCTCGGCGGTGACGAGGTGTTCCTGCACGCGGTGGGCGAGCCGCCGCGCGAACAGGGCGTGCTGGTGCTGGGGCGCCCCGAGGCGCTGGACATGGCCGAGCGGGCGGTCCTGGGCACGGCGGTGGCGCTGCTGGGGCTGCTCTCGCGCGGGACGGCCTCGGCGGCGCCCGGCCCCCTGCTGTGCCGGCTGCTGCTGGACGGGCAGGGGGCGCTGGGGCTGGGGCCGATGCTCGCCCCGCTGGCCGGCGACGCAGCCCCGGAGGGCGGCTACCGGGTGCTGCACGCGGTGCGCGCCGGGCGGGGGCCCGCGCCCTCGGCGGCGGACGCGGCGGCCGCCCTGGGCACCGAGGTCGCGGACCCGGGGACGCCGGGCGGCCAGGGGCCGGTGCGGGCGGTGGCAGCCGACCTCGGGGACGCCCGGGCGCACGCCGACGCGCTGGACGACCTGTACCGCCGGGGGTGGCTGGGGGCGCTGAGCAGGCCGGTCCCGGTGCAGGAGCTGCCCGAGGCCGACCGGGAGGCGGCCGCACTGCTGGTGCGGGCGCGCGCTGCGGCCCGCCCGCTGGTGGCGCAGGGCGGGGAGGACCCGTTCGAGGCCGTCATCGATCCGGCGGCGGCGGAACGGGCGGCGGAGGGCCTGTTGGGGCCGTTGGCGGCCGAGACCGAGAGCGCGCGCATGCTGCGCGGGACCCTGCGTGCATGGCTGGCCCGGAACGGCAACTGGGACAGGACCGCCGCCGACCTGGGCGCCCACAGGAACAGCGTGCGCTACAGGATCGGAAGGATCGAAAGGGACCTGGGCATCGACCTGTCCGACCCCGAGCAGAGGATGCGGATGTGGTTCGCCGTGACACGCGCGGGCCAGGCGACGGGCTAATACGGAGTAGCAGGTACCCCGCTCCGGCCCGCTTGGCGGGCGGCGGGCCGCAGGGGCGCTGGGTCGTGTCCGTGTCCGGCGCCGTGGTGCGGCTTGCGCCCTCTCCGTTGTTGATCTCGGGGAAGTCGGCCTTGTACCGGCCGGTACAAGGCCGACTTCCCCGAGATCAACAACGGGCCTGCCCGCGGGGGTGTCCGCCGGGTCCCCGACCGACCTGTCGTTGCAGTACTAAGGCCTTCCCGATCCGGTGTACCGCTCCGCTCCGGCCAGGGCCAGGGAGACGATGCGTTCGGTCAGGGTCTCGGGGGTCTCCTCGGGGTGTTGGAGGAGCCAGTCGGTCAGGGCGTCGGCGGCGCCTGCGGCGAGGTGGGCCAGGACCTCGGCGTCCTTCTGGGAGACCAGGCGCCCGCCGTCCGGGGCGGCGGTGCCCGTGACCACCAGGGAGGTGATCTCCTCCATCACCCGGCAGCGCGCATGGAAGACCTCGCGGGAGAAGGGCTCGCCCTGGGTCCGGGCCTGCTGGTAGAGGACCACCCAGCTCTCCCTGTTGTCGGCGACGAACTGGAAGAACGCCCGCAGCCCCGCCCACAGGCCCTCCTCGGGGGCGGCGCGGCCGGAGACGCCGGCGCGGACCGCCTCCACCAGCCGGTCGGCCTCGCGGCGGATGCACGCGGTGAAGACGCCCTCCTTGGAGCCGAGGTAGATGTAGACCATCGGCTTGGAGATGCCCGCCTCCTCCGCGATCTCCTCCACGCCGGCGCTGTGGTAGCCCCGGCGGGAGAAGACGCGGATGGCCGCGTCGATCATCTGCTGCTCGCGGACCTCCCGGGGGAGCCGCCTGTGCTTGGTGCCCACAGCGCACGAGCCTATCGAGGCGCGCCCGCGCCGGCCCCGGCCGGTCGGCAGGGCCGAAGGTCCGCACGAGGTCCGCACGGCGGCACCAGGGTACCCGGTTGATTGCACTCCGTATACAGCGGTTGGCCTGATCCGGCCAGGAAACCCCCCTGGATATGCTCCCCGCCGCCTCTTATGGGGCCCATTCCGACCGGCCTGACCTGAGGAGATAAGGCGCAGCTAAAAGCCGATCGCCGAGTTGGACCGGTGCGCCCGAATGCGGGCCGTCCGCTGTTCCGATGTATCACCACGCCCTCCTCCGCTAGGCACGTTGTGCAACAACCGTGTTGCTCAGCGGAGGATTCGCTTATAGTCGCCAACTGTTTACCGATCGTCCGGTGGACACTCCGCCCGGCCCACAAGGCCGGGTTGCCCCGGNGTGGCGCCCCCGCCCGCCAGCGGCGGCGTCCGAACCGCTCGACCCGTTCGATTCTCCCCACCGCAAGGAGTAAGGAACGTGCGGAAATCCCCCTGTATTCGCATCCTCGGCGGATCGGCCCTGGCCCTGGGCCTGATCGCCGCCGCCCCCGCCGGCGCGCAGGCCGACGCCTTCCCTGAGGGCACCGAGCCGCTCGCCGAGGCGATCGAGCGCGACCTCGGTGTGGCCTCCGGCCAGGCCGACGACCTGCTCAAGGCCGAGGAGAGCGCCCGCTCCCTCGAGAAGGAGGCCGAGAAGGCCGCCGGCGAGGCGTTCGCCGGCGCGGTCTTCGACACCGAGACCCGCGAGCTGACCGTCTCGGTCGCCGACCCCTCCGCCGTTGAGGCGGTCGAGGCCACCGGCGCCGAGACGCGCGTGGTCGAGGCGAGCCAGGACGAGCTCGACGCCGCCATGGCCGACCTGGACGCCGCGTCCGAGGACGGCGTGTCGGAGGAGGTCACCGGCTGGCACGTCGACCTGGAGTCCAACACCGTCGTCGTCGAGGCCCTGGAGGGCTCCGAGGACGCGGCCGAGGACCTCATCGCCGACGCCGGCCTGGACTCGGCCCCCGTGGTGGTCGAGGAGGCCGACGCCCAGCCCGAGACCTTCGGCGCCATCGTCGGCGGCGACGCCTACTCCCCGGGCAACAGCCGCTGCTCGATCGGCTTCTCGGTGCGCGGCGGCTTCGTCACCGCCGGGCACTGCGGCAGCACCGGCACCTCCGTGAGCGGATCGGCCGGCGAGTCGGGCCGCGTGGCCGGCTCGGTCTTCCCCGGCCGCGACATGGGCTATGTGCGCGCCAACTCCGGCTGGACCCCCAGCCCCTACGTGAACAACTACCGCGGCGGCCGCGTGGCCGTGCGCGGCAGCAACGAGGCCTCCGTCGGCGCCTCGGTGTGCCGCTCGGGCTCGACCACCGGCTGGCACTGCGGCACCATCCAGGCCAAGAACCAGACCGTCAACTACCCGCAGGGCACCGTCCGCGGCCTGACCCGCACCACCGCCTGCGCCGAGCCCGGCGACTCCGGCGGCTCGTGGCTGAGCGGCAACCAGGCCCAGGGCGTGACCTCGGGCGGCTCGGGCAACTGCTCCTGGGGCGGGACCACCTTCTTCCAGCCGGTGAACCCGATCCTCAGCCAGTGGGGCCTGTCCCTGACCACCACCTGACCCCGTCCCCCTTCCCCTGCCTCTGACCGGCGGCGGCGCCCCTGCGGGGCGCCGCCGTCCGGCGCGTGCGGGCCGGACGGCACCACCCGCCGCACCGCCCACTCTGGTGAACCGACCGGTCGGTCTTGTA
>NZ_ANAD01000031.1 GCF_000341245.1 Nocardiopsis halophila DSM 44494 | reverse complement strand
CTGCCACTCCGACCTCTCCCTGTCCAACGGCACGCTCCCCCAGACCATGCCGGCCGTGCTCGGGCACGAGGGGGCGGGCACGGTCGAGGCCGTCGGGGAAGGCGTCACCGCCGCCGCCCCAGGCGACCAGGCGGTGCTGAACTGGGCCCCCGCCTGCCGCACCTGCTGGTTCTGCACCAATGACGAGCCCTACCTCTGCGAGCGCTCAGGGGACGCGGCGCGCACGGCCTACGCCTCTCTCCCCGACGGCACCCCCGTGCACGCCGGGCTGGGCACCGCCGCCTTCGCCGAGGCGACGATCGTCCCCGAGAACGCCCTGGTCCCCCTGCCCGGCGGGGTCGACCCCGCCGCCGCCGCGCTGCTGGGCTGCGCCGTGCTGACCGGGTGGGGCGCGGTCGCCAACTCCGCCGGCGTGCGCCCGGGCCAGTCGGCCGCCGTGATCGGCCTGGGAGGCGTCGGACTGGCCGCCCTGCAGGCCGCCCGCAGCGCCGGGGCCGACCCGCTCATCGCCGTCGACGTGTCCACCGCCAAGGAGGAGCTCGCCCGCGCGCTGGGCGCCACCCACTTCGTCACCGCCGGGGACGCCGCCGCCAAGGAGGTGCGCGGCCTGACCGAGGGCCGGGGCGTCGACCACGCCTTCGAGGTGGTCGGCTCCTCCGCCGCGGTGCGCAGCGCCTGGAGCATGACCCGGCGCGGCGGCACGACCACCGTCGTGGGCGTGGGCTCCAAGGACGACCGGGTGTCCTTCAGCGCCCTGGAGCTCTTCCACTTCGCCCGCACCCTGCGCGGCTGCGTCTACGGCTCCTCCGACCCGGCCCGCGACGTGCCCCTGCTGGCCGGGCTCGTCCGCGACGGCTCGCTCGACCTGGCCTCGATGGTCACCGACGAGATCGGCCTCGACGGCCTGCCCGACGCCTTCCTGCGCATGCGGCAGGGGCGCGGGGGCAGGTCCCTCGTCCGCTTCGCCCCCTGACCCGGGGCGGGGCGACCGCGGTTCCCTCCCCGCCCTGCCCCGGGCGGGGCCCGACCCTAGGGAGTGTGCGCATGACCGAACCCCCCGTCCAGCGACCGGTGCGCGCGATCGGCGCCGTGACCGCCCGCCTGCTCCATGCGGGCAGCCCCTACGAGATCGAGATCGCCGACGTCGCCGGGGTCCCCACGCGGGTGTGGAAGAACGCCGTGCCGACCCTGCGGGACGCCCTGGAGGCGGGGAAGGCCTTCGGCGACGCGCCCGCCCTGGTCTACGGGGACGAGCGGCTGACCCACGCCGAGTTCTACCGGCACGCCGCCACCATGGCGCGGCGGATGGCCGAGGAGTACGGCGTGGGCAAGGGCGACCGGGTGGCCCTGGCGCTGCGCAACTACCCCGAATGGGTGATCGCCTACTACGCGGCCGCCTCGATCGGCGCGATCCTGGTCCCGCTCAACGCCTGGTGGAGGCGCGAGGAGCTGGAGTTCGGGCTCACCGACAGCGGGGCCCGGCTGCTGGTCGCCGACGGCGAGCGCATCGCGGAGCTGGGCGGGGCCCCCGCGCGCCTGGGCCTGCCGGTGATCGCGGTGCGCGCGCAGGGGGCGCTGCCGGAGGGGGCGCGCCCGTGGCCGGAGGTGCTGGGCGCGGTGGAGCCGGACGCCGAGCCCCCCGCGGCCGAGCTGCACCCCGACGACCCGGCGAACATCTTCTACACCTCCGGCACGACCGGGCGCCCCAAGGGGGCGGTGGGCTCGCACCGGAACATGATCTCCAACCAGATCTCGGCCGACTACGCGCGCATCCGCTCGCTGATGCGGCTGGGCCTGGACATGCCCGACGCCCAGGCCTTCCTGGACGCGGTCGGGGCGGCCACCGTGCTGTGCACGGTCCCGCTGTTCCACACCACGGGCGCCCAGTCGGTGATGTACCCGGCGCTGGCCAAGGGCGGGGCGCTGGTGCTGATGTACAAGTGGGACCCCGAGGAGGCGCTGCGCCTGATCGAGTGCGAGCGGGTCACCGCGATCACCGCCGTGCCGTCGATGATCGCGCAGATGCTGGCCTGCCCCCGGATCGACGAGTACGACCTGACGAGCCTGCTGGTGCTCTCCAGCGGCGGCGCCCCGGCGGCGCCCGCCCTGGTCTCGCGGGCCCGGTCCGGGCTGCACGAGCTGATGCTGGGGCAGGGCTACGGGCTGACCGAGTCCTCGGCGATCGCCACGGTCAACGGCGGCAGCGACTACCTGCTGCGGCCGGACAGCGCGGGCCTGCCGGTGGCGGTGGTCGACGTCAAGGTCGTGGGGCCGGACGGCACGGAGCTGCCTCCGGGCGAGGTCGGCGAGGTCCTGATCAGCGGGCCGGGGATCGTGCACGGGTACTGGAACCGGCCAAAGGAGACCGCGGAGACGTTCAAGGACGGCTGGCTGCACACCGGCGACCTGGGCCGCCTGGACGAGGAGGGCTTCCTCTCCATCGTCGACCGCGCCAAGGACCTGATCATCCGCGGCGGGGAGAACGTGTACTGCGCCGAGGTCGAGGCGGCGGTGCACGAGCACCCGGCGGTGGGCGAGGTCGCCGTGGTGGGCGTGCCGCACGAGGTCCTGGGCGAGGAGGTGGCGGCGGTGGTCGGCCTGCTCCCGGGAACGGAGCTGACCGAGGAGGAGCTGCGCGCCTACCTGGAGCCGAAGCTGGCCGCCTTCAAGATCCCCGCGCACATGCGCATCGTCACCCGGGAGCTGCCGCGCAACGCGGCGGGCAAGCTGCTCAAGAAGCGGGTGAAGCAGGAGTTCGGGCTGGCCGGGGACGGGGAGGCGTAGGGGCCTCCCCTCATGAGCGGCGGTCCCGGGGCAGACCGAGGACGCGTTCGGCGATGGTGTCGCGCTGCACCTCGTCGGTGCCGGCGTAGATGGTGTCGGCCCTGGAGAAGAGGAAGAGCCGCTGCCAGCGGTCCAGTTCGTAGGGCGGCCCGGAGGCGAGCGCGCCTTCGGGCCCGGCCACCTCCATGGCCAGCTCGCCGAGGCGCCGGTGCCACCGCGCCCAGTGGATCTTGGAGATCGACGCCTCGGGCCCCGGGACGCCGTCGGCCAGCCCCGCCATGGTCCGCAGCGCGGTGGCGCGCATGGCGCGCACATCGATCCACGCGCGTGTGAGGCGGTCGCGCAGGAGGGGGTCGCGCGCCGCCCCGTTCGTCCGGGCCCGCTCGGCCAGCGCGCGCAGCTCCCGCTCGTAGCCGACCTGCCGTCCGAGCGTGGAGACGCCGCGTTCGAAGCCCAGGGTGGCCATGGCGACGCGCCACCCCTCCCCCGGTGCGCCGACGATGTGGTCGGGCTCGGCGCGCGCGCCGTCGAAGAAGACCTCGTTGAACTCCGATGTCCCGGTGAGCTGGGTGATGGGCCGCACCTCCACGCCGTCCTGGCGGAGCGGGACGAGCAGGAAGCCGAGCCCGTCCCTGCGCGTCGATCCCGGGTCGCTCCGGGCCAGGACGAAGCACCAGTCGGCCTCGCGCGCGTGGGAGGTCCACACCTTCTGGCCGTGGACGCGCCAGTGGGGGCCGCCGGGCCCCTCGCGCCGTTCGGCGCGGGTGGAGACCGCCGCCAGGTCGGACCCGGCTCCGGGCTCGGAGTAGCCCTGGCACCAGAGTTCCTCTCCGCGCCTGATGGGCGGCAGGAAGCGGTGCCGCTGCCCGGGGGTGCCCAGGGCGATGAGGGTGGGGCCGAGGAGTTCCTCGCCGATGTGGCCGACCCGCGCCGGGGCGTCGGCCAGAGCGTACTCCTCATGGAAGGCGACCTGCTGCCCGATGGTGGCGCCGCGCCCGCCGTGCTCGGCCGGCCAGCCGATGCAGGTCCACCCGGCGGCGGCCATCCGCCGCTCCCAGGAGCGGCGCAGCGCGAAGGCCTCGTGGTCGCGGCCGGGGCCGCCCGTGCCGCGGGCGTCGGCGAAGGCGCCGGCGAGGTTCTCCTCCAGCCAGGCGCGGATCTCGCGGCGGAACCCGGCGACCGGGTCGGCTTCGGCGGTCATGGGCCCCCTCTGGTCCGCGGCGGCGCACACGGCTAACCTAGCAAACGATTGGTAGGTTATCGAGGGCGCCGGGAGGCCGGTATGCGTTTTCGCGCCGAGCACGCCGAGCTGCGCGACACCGTGCGGCGCCTGTTGGCCCGCCATCGCGGCGCGGCGGCATGGCGGCCCCTGGCCGAGCAGGTGGGGGCGTCCGGATTGGCGGTGCCCGAGCACCTCGGCGGTGCGGGGTTCGGGCCGTTGGAAGTGCACGTGGTCATGGAGGAGCTGGGACGTGCGCTGGCGGAGACCCCGTTCCTGTCCTCGTCGGTCCTGGCCGCGCAGGCGCTCGTGCAGTGCGGCCCGTCGGCTCTCCGGGACGCTTGGCTCGGCCGCCTGGCGGAGGGGACGGCCACGGCGGCGCTGGCGTGGGCCGAGGACGGCGGCTTCGACCTGACCGGCCCCACCACGCGCGCAGAGCACGCGAGTAGGTCCCGCCCGGGGGCCGGGGAGGGCCCTTGGAGGGTCACCGGGCGCAAGCGGCACGTCCTGGGGGCCGACGACGCCGACCTGCTCGTCGTGGCGGCGTCGACCGTGGACGGTCCCGCGGTGTTCGCGCTCGACCCGCGGGCCGAGGGCGTATCGGTGGCCGAGCACGTCCCCGTGGACCTGACCCGGCCCCAGGCCGACACCGTCCTCGACGGCGCTCCGGCGCACGCCCTCTCCCTCAGCGGAGAACGCATCCTGTGGGACGTCCTGACAGCGGCGTGCACGGCACTCTCTGCCGAACAGGTCGGGGGTGCGGCGCGCTGCGTGGAGATGACGGTCGCCTACGCGGGGACACGGGAGCAGTTCGGGCGGCCGATCGGCTCGTTCCAGGCGGTCAAGCACCGCTTGGCCGACATGTACGTGGCTTTGGAGAGCGCCCGTTCGCTGTCCTACGCGGCCGCGTTCGCGCTGGACGACGGCTCCCCTGAGGCGTGGATCGACGCCTCGGCGGCCAAGGCGGCCTGCTCGGAGGCCTACCGGGACATCGCTGGGGAGGCGATCCAACTGCACGGGGGCATCGGGGTGACATGGGAGCACGACGCCCAGCGGCACTTCAAGCGCGCGCACGGATCGGCGCTGCTGTTCGGCACGCCCGAATGGCACCGGCGGCGACTGGCGCCCGTCCTAGGGCTGGACGCGGTGACACCCCCGCTCTGACCGATTGCGGCAAGGGGGGACACACCGGTACGACCACCCTGACATGGAAGAATCATGCCCCGACCGACACACCGCGCATGTACCGACGACTCGGGAGTCGACGGGATGACCGTGATCGAAGGCGTCCGCGCGCGCCCCGGCGGACGGCGCGCCCTGCGGTTCGAGGCGACGGGCTATCGCGCCGATCCGCGCCCGGCCGTGCGGTTCTTCAACCGCGTCTTCTCCGCCTGGCCGATGTTCACCGCCGGCGTGCTCCTGGCCGCCTCGATCGCGGCGGCGCTCGCCCTCGACCCGTCGGCCGTCGACGAGCGGCTGCGCACAGCCGTCATCGCGGTGCTGGTCGCCGCCCTGCTGTACCTGGTCGCGGGGCTCCTCTACCACCAGGGCGGCGAGATCCTCGGCGAGCTGCTGGGCTATTTGCTGGTGGGGCTGCTGCTGGGACTGCTGGCGGTGTGGGCGGCCGTGTGGCTGTTCCTGCTGCCCTTCCCCCGGCTCCGGCGACGGGCGTCCGCATGGTGGAAGGGGCGCTGGCCCGACGAGGAGCGCCGCCCCAAGTGGCGCTCGCGGGCCGCGTACCAGCGCGTGCCGTTCGCCGAGCTGGCGTCGGGGAGCATCACCTACGACGGCCAGGGCGACGTGGTGGCCACCGTGCGGTTCAAGGACGGCAGCGAGGTGGTGTACACGGCCCGGGGCGAGTCGGGGGAGAAGCTGGAACGCGAGTTCCGCAGGGCACTGGGCAACCGGCTGGGCGCCGGCCGCTGGACACCGTGAGGGCCGGCGGCCGCAGCGCGCCTACCCGGTGCGCTCCTCCAGCCCTCTCAGGAACGCCTGCCATTCGGCGCACGGGAACGCCAGGTGACCGAGGCCGGGGTTCCTACTGTCGCGGACGTGGACGCGCTGCACGGCCAAGCGGGACTCGACGCAGTTCGTGTCCCCCTTGCTGAAACTCGACTTGCGCCAACCCGTCTCGCTGATCATTCGATCTCTCCTTGCACCTGTTCCATGAGGGCGAGCGACTGCTCAGGGGGCAGTGCCACTCCCCTGAGATCCGCCATCAGCGCCATGTGCTCATCGACGAGTTCCTGGTCGACGACCACACCGCCGCCGGAGCGGGTCTCCTGGTAGAGCACCAGGTTCGACTCGGGGAGGCGGACGAGTTTGAAGCCCCCCTCCAAGCCCGGATGGTTCAAGGTCGCGGCGGGCACCACCAGCACCTCCGCCTGCTCCCACGAGGCGATGGCCCGCAGATGATCAAGCTGCCCCTTCATTGTCGCAGGGCTTCCGACTCGTCTGCGCAATACCGACTCGTCCAGGACGACGCTGAGGAAGGGGGCCTCCTCCCCTTGGAGGATGGCCTGCCTCTCGACGCGCTCCTGGACCTTGCGGCCGACATAGGACCGGGGCACCCTCCTGTCTCCGGCCTCGATGGAGGCCCGAGCGTAGTCCTCGGTCTGGACCAGGCCCGGCACGAGCAATGGATGGTACTCCTGGATCTCCAGCGCCCGACGCTCCAGAAGCGGAAGCTCTCGGAACCACTCCGGCGGTTCATAGGCCTTGAAAGCGTGGTCCCATGCGGTGACCAACCGCCCCTCAGCGGTAAGCACACGGTCGATTTCGACCGCAAAATTCCTTTTCGGTCGTTTCTTTCCGCATTCGAAATCGCTGACCGTGCTCTGGGAAGCGAGAACGGCCGCAGCCAGCTCCTGCTGTGAGATCCCTGCACTGACACGGGTCCGACGCACCTCGGCACCGAACCTCTCCATCGCGGTGAGTCGGTTTACCACCATGGATCTGCTTTTACCATCCACTCATCGCGCGCAACCGCCCTCTACGGAGAGATCAAGGCGCTCAAAGCGATACATGGATCTCACCGGTTCGCGATGACACGGTAATCGCAGAAAAGGCCCCGGCGACCGCACCACCGGCCCCGGGGCGTGGTCTCACCCGGACAAACCAGAGAGGCGAGACGAATGGACGATATCCCACTGGCCGCGGACTCGGAGTACGAGGCCGCCATCGCCCGCGTCGCGAACAAGGCCGCCGTCTACGGCCTGCGGCTGACGCGCCGCCCCACCCCCGTCGGGCAGCTCTACACGCTGGCCGGCCCGAGCGGCCGCCCGCTGACACGGCGGCCCTACCTGGCCGACATCCAGACCACCCTGCGCCGCCTGGGCATCGACGCCTGAAGCCGGGCTGCCGCGCGGCAGGCGAGGGGGCCGCGCAGCAGCCCTCCCTTGATTGACGACGTCCGGCCATTGACAACACCTTGTCGAATCGACAAGATGTTGTCATGAAGAACGGAACCGTGCACCTCGCCGTCTACGACACGCTCGCCGACTGGGAGACCGGGTACCTGACCGCCCACCTGCGCAACGGGCTCGCCCACCGGAGCCCCGGCGGGTACGGCGTCACCACCGTCGGCCTCGGCACCGGGCCCGTCACCACGATGGGCGGCGTGCGCATCACCCCGGACCTCGCCCTGGACGGCCTCGACCCGGCCGACAGCCTGATGCTCGTCCTGCCGGGCGCCTCGGCCTGGGACGCCGACCCCGAAGGGCTCGCCCCCTTCGCACGGGCCGCGCGCCGCTTCCTGGACTCCGGCGTCCCGGTGGCGGCCATCTGCGGCGCCACCGGCGGCCTCGCGCGCGAGGGCCTGCTCGACGAGCGGGACCACACCTCCAACGCGCCCGACTACCTCGCCGCGACCGGGTACAACGGCGCGGGGCGCTACCGGGACGAACCCGCCGTCACCGACCGCGACGTCATCACCGCAGGGGCGCTGGCCCCCATCGAGTTCGCCCGTGAAGCCTTCGCCCGCCTCGGCGTCTTCGAACCCGACGTGCTCGACGCCTGGTACCGCCTCTTCGCCCACCGCGACGCCGGCGCGCTGAAGGTGCTGGAACAGGCCGCCGGCGGCACCGGGGAGGCGTAGTGCAGGACGAGCCCACCGCGCAGGCGCGACAGCAGGAACTCCTCTCGGCCGCCGCACTGACCTCGTTCCGGCTCAACGGCCGCTTCCTCGCGGTCGCC
>NZ_ANAD01000030.1 GCF_000341245.1 Nocardiopsis halophila DSM 44494 | reverse complement strand
CTCCTCCCGGCCGCCGCACTGACCTCGTTCCGGCTCAACGGCCGCTTCCTCGCGGTCGCCGAAGGGCTGGCGCGGCCGGCGGGGCTGACCGCCGCACGCTGGCAGGTCCTCGGAGCGGTCCTCGACGGCCCGCTGACGGTCTCGGGCATCGCCCGCGCCATGGGCATGACCCGCCAGGCCGTTCAGCGCACCGCCGACCTCCTGGTCGGCCAGGGCCTGGCCGAATACCGCCCCAACCCCGCGCACAGCAGGGCCAAGCTGTTCGCGCCGACCGAGGAGGGGCTGGAGGCCGTCCGCAGGATCGGCCCCGGGCACGCCGCGTTGGCGGCGAAGCTCGCCGACGCCGTGGGTGCGGAGGAGCTGGCACGGACCGTGGAGGCGATGCGCCGACTGGCCGAGGCGGTCGAATCCCTGGAAGGCCCCGACGGGGCGGCGTGAGCGCCGCCCGCCTCAGTCGGCGTTGTCCGCCTCGTAAGCGTCGACGACCTCGGACGCCGGGCCGTCCATCACCAGTTCACCCCGCTCCATCCAGAGCGCGCGGTCGCAGGTGTCGCGGATCGTCTTGTTGCTGTGGCTGACCAGGAACACCGTTCCGGCCTTCTCCCGCAGCTCCTTGATCCGCTTCTCCGAGCGCTTGCGGAAGGCGCGGTCGCCCGTCGCCAGCGCCTCGTCGATCATCAGCACGTCGTGGTCGCGCGCCGCGGCGATGGCGAACCTCAGACGGGCCGCCATGCCCGAGGAGTAGGTGCGCATCGGCAGGGAGATGAAGTCGCCCTTGTCGTTGATCCCCGAGAACTCGACGATGTCGTCGTAGCGCTCCCGCACCTCGGCGGGCGTCATGCCCATCGCCAGGCACCCCAGGACGACGTTGCGCTCCCCGGGGAGGTCGTTCATCAGGGCCGCGTTGACCCCCAGCAGCGACGGCTGGCCGTTGGTGTACACCTGGCCGCTCTCCGGCGGGATCAGCCCGGCGACCGCCCGGAGCAGGGTCGACTTCCCCGACCCGTTGGAGCCGATGACGCCGATCGCCTCTCCCCTGCGGGCGACGAAGCTCACGCCCTTGACGGCGTGGACCCTGCGCGCGCCGCCGCTCCCCTTGCGGCGGGTCAGTGCCCGCATCAGGGCCGCCGGCCCGCCGCCGCCCGAGCGCCCCGCGGCGCCGCGCACCCGGTAGACCACGTGCAGCCCGTCGGCGATCACCGTCGGCTCTCCGAGGTCGGAGGGGACGCCCGCGGGGTCGGACCTCGCCTCGGCCGTCGCCGCGGCCTGCGCGGTCGCCGTGGCCTGATCAGTCGCGGCCATAGCTCTCCTCCGCCTTCCAGAAGTAGACGAACCCGCCGACGAGCGCCGCCAGCGCCCAGGCCGCGGCCACCCACCAAGCGTAGGGAGGCAGCTGCGAGGCCGTGAAGCTGTCGATCAGCGAGAAGCGCATCAGATCGATGAAGACCGCCGCCGGGTTGACGTCGAGCACGAACCGCACCGGCGCCGGGGCGCCGGCGGCCATGACCTCGATCGAGTACATGACACCCGAGGCGTACATCCAGGTCCGCAGCACGAACGGCATCAGCTGGGCCAGGTCGCTCACCTTGGCGCCGGCGCGGGCGAAGACCAGCGACAGCCCGGTGTTGAAGAGCGACTGCAGGGCCAGGACGGGGACCACGAGGAACCAGTTCCACTGCGGGAGCTGCCCGGTGGCCACCACGATGACGAACAGGACCCCCATCGTCACCAGCATCTGGCGCATCTGCACGAGCGCCAGCGCGATCGGCAGCGCGGCGCGCGGGAAGTGCAGTGCGCGGATCAGGCCGAGGTTGCCCGAGACCGCCCGCACCCCGGACAGCACGGTCTGCTGGGTGAAGGTGAACACGAAGACCCCGGTCACCAGGAAGGGGATGAAGTCCTCGACCCCGCGGTCGGTCTGCAGCAGCAGGCCGAAGATCAGGTAGTACACGGCCGCGTTCAGCAGCGGCGTGCCGACCTCCCACAGCCGGCCGAGGTTGGCCCTGCTGTACTTGGCGCTGGCCCGCGCGCGGGCGAAGGTGTCGATGAAGTGCCGGTGGTGCCACAGCTGCTTGAGGTACCGGCCGAAGGGGGGCCGCTTGCCGCTGGGGGCCAGTCCGTGGCGCGCGGCCAGCTCCGCGAGGCCGGCGGCCTCCGCGGTCGGGTCCGCGTCCGCCGGATCCGCCGCCCGTGCGGGGGACGGGGAACTGCTCACGCTCGGCTCGCTTTCGATCGGGATCCGCGGTGGACGGCAGGGCGGCGGCCGCCCTTCCGGGACGGGACCGTTGCGCCGCCTGGAGAGCGTAGGCGACCGTACGACAGAACGCAACCGTTTCGTCGCGACCCTGCGTTAGGCTTTCGGCATGGCCGAACCCGAATCTCCCGCCCCCCGGCGCGCCCCGGCCGGCGCCGCGGTCCTCCAGGAGGACGTGACCCGCGCCATCCGGGCCGCCGTCTTCTCCGAGCTCGCCTCGGTGGGCTACGGCCGGCTGTCCATCGAGGCCGTCGCCAAGCGCGCGGGGGTCGGCAAGACCGCCGTCTACCGGCGCTGGAAGTCCAAGCTGGAGATGGTCCTGGACGTGGTCTCCGAGGCCGCCGGGCAGGTGACCCCCGTCCCCGACACCGGCTCCCTGCACGGCGACGTGCACGAGCTGATCACCACCGCCGCCCAGGCCCTGCGCCACCCGCTCGCCCGGCAGATCGTGCCCGACCTGCTGGCCGAGGCCGCCCGCGGCCCGGAGATCGCCGCCACGCTCGAAGAGGCGCTCCAGCGCACCCAGCGCGGGATCGCCACCGTCGTCATCCGCAACGCCGTGGGCCGGGGGGAGCTGCCGGAGGGCACCGACCCCGAACTCGCCCTCGACCTGATCCTGGGCCCGGTGTACTGGCGCCTGGCCGTCATCCGCGAAGAGCTCAGCCCGGCCCAGGCCCGCGGCCTGGCGCGCGCCGCCGTGGCGGCCCTCGCCGGCGCCGGCTCCGATGCCTGATGCGAATAACGCCTGAAGGCCCCCTTTCGTTCTCCGCAATCCTCCCCTGAAAAGAAGTCCTGCGTTTTAAGGTGGAGCGAACGCTGGATTAGAGAGGATCTGCGCATGCTCCACCGTGAGCGCGGTCGGGCCCGCCGCGCGGTCACAGAGGCGGCGAACGAGTACAGACGCGCTCTCAAGACGTTCGACGTCGGGAACCCGCCCCACGGCACTTGGCGCCAGCACCCCTTCGACACCGATCCCGGACGCCGCTCCCAGGTCAGTTCCGCCCGCGTCCGCGCGGCCCTGGCCGACGTGGACACCGCCCTGCTCCGCATGCCGGAGATCCTGGAGGCCATCGACTCGGTCACCGTCGACGACCTCATGGCCCAGGAGCTGATCAAGTTCAGCGACGGCGACCCCGACTCCTTCTCCGAGGAGCTGGACAACGCCGTCTGCGAGGAGCGGCTGCACCGGTCCGAGGAGCTCGGCTACACCGACGAGGTGGCGGCCTTCCTGCGCCTCGGCAACCTCGTCGTGCAGGAGCGCTCGACCGACCGCTACCGGTGCCTCGTCCTCGACGTCGGCACCTACCGCCCCGAGCCCGACCTCGCCTTCGGCATCTACGACGCGCTGCGCGTGTACAACAACCTGAGCAGCTCCCGCTTCCACGACACGGTGAAGATCTTCCGCGACTTGGGGCGGATCGACTAGCACGGCGACCCCGGGGCGGGGACGTACGCGCCGCCGGCCCCCGGTAGCCTGCGGCGCGAAGGGAGACCCCCATGGACGCCGTCGCCGCCCCTCCACGCCCGCGGATCGGCGCGCTCGCCGCGGCCGCCGCCCTCCTCGCCGCCGTCGGGGGCGCCGTGTGGGCCTCCGGCCCGCCCTCCCCTGTCCCGGACTCGGCCCCCGAGGACGCGTTCAGCGCCGAGCGCGCCGCCGTCCACCTGGAGGCCGTGGCCGCCGAGCCCCGCCCGCCCGGATCCGGGCACCACGCGGCCGCACGGGACCTGATCGCCGAGGAGCTGGAGCAGGCCGGGCTGGAGGTCGAGGTCCCCGCCGCCGTGGGGACGACCTCCTCCCCCGGCCGGGTGAGCGCGGCGGCGGCCGAGAACGTGGTGGGCGTGCTCCCGGGGACCGCGCCCACCGGGCGGGTGGTGGTCGCCGCGCACTACGACACCGTTCCCGGGAGCCCCGGCGCGGGCGACGACGGCGCCGGCGTCGCGGCGATGCTGGAGACCGCCCGCGCGATGGCCGCCGGGCCGGCGCCCCGCAACGACGTCGTGTTCCTGTTCACCGACGCCGAGGAGCCCGGCCTCCTGGGCGCGGAGGCCTTCACCTCCCAGCACCCCCTGGGGCAGGACGGGGGCACGGTCCTCAACTGGGAGGGGCGCGGGTCGTCGGGCCCCTCATCGGTCTTCCGGTCCGCACCGCTGAACGACCTCGGGCTGGTGCGGGTGCTCGCCCAGGACGCGCCGCACCCCCGCGGCGACTCCAGCACGGCCGCGTTCTTCGCCGACCAGCCCTACGACACCGACATGACGGCGTTCGCGAACGCCGGGTTCTCCGGACTGGACTCGGCCTTCGGCGGCGACGCCGCCCGCTACCACAGCGCACAGGACACGGTGGAGAACCTCTCGCGCGCCAGTCTCCAGCACCACGGGGCGAACATGCTCGGGATGGCGCGCGCGCTCGGCGACCGCGACCTGGACGGCCTGGAGGCCGGGGAGCCCGCGACGTACTTCGGGGCGGCCGGGCGACTGGTCGCCTACCCCTCCTCCCTGGACCTGCCCATCGGCGCGGCGGCGCTGGCGCTCTCGCTCGCCGCGGCCGCGGCCGCACGCGTGCGCCGGACGGCGACCGTGCCGCGGATGCTCGGCGGCGCGGTCGCCGCGGCGGCGGCCGCGGCCCTGGCCTACGGTGCGGCGCTCGCCCTCTGGCGGGGGGTACTGCTGCTGCGGCCGGAGCTGGCACCGCTGGCGATGGTCGGCGACCTCTACCGGCCCGGGTGGCTGCGGGCCGCGTCGATCATGGTGACCGCGGGGGTCCTGGCCGCCTGGTACCTGGCGGCGCGACGGCTCCTGGGCCCCGCCGCGACGGCGGTCGGCGGCACGGTGGCGGTCGCCGCGCTCGGGACGCTGAGCGCACTGGCGCCGGGGGTGTCCCACTCCTATACGCTCCCCGCCCTCTCGGCGGCGACGGGGATGCTGGCGGCGCTCCTCCTCCCGCGGGGATGGTGGGCGGCGCGCACGGCCGCCGTGGCCCTCGGATCGGTCGGGGCGGTCCTGCTGCTCGTGGCACCGGCGGTCTCCGCACTGACCGAGACGGGGCTGCCGGGCGCCCCCGCCCTCGCGCTGCTGTGGGCACCGGGCGCCGTGCTGCTCGCCCCGGTGCTCCAGATCGCCCTTCCGGACACGCGGCGCGTGCGGGCGGGGCGCGAGGGCCGGGCGCGCGGCCCGCTGGTGACCGCCCTCGCCCTGGTCGCAGCGGGGGCGGCGGTCGCGGCCGTGACGGTGCTGCGCCCCGGGTACACCGATGCCGGGCACCCCGTCCCGGCGGACCTCGCCTATGTGCTCGACGCCGACACCGGGGAGGCGGCGTGGGCGACCCGCGGTGCGGGCGACCACCCCTGGGTGGCGGACCGGGTCGCCGGGGACACGCCGGTCGACGCGGGGTCCTTGCTGGTGTCGGCGCCCCCGGGGTTCGCCCTCGAGGAGGGCCCCGCCGGGGCCGCCGACCTGGCCGCCCCCGTCGCCGAGGTGCGGCCGGCGCCGGAGGACGGGGTCGCGGGACGCGAGGCGGTCCTGCGCGTGGGCTCCGACCGGGGCGCGGGCGACCTGCGCGTGGACCTGGAGCGGGTCCCGGAGGAGCTGGTGATCGCCTATCCAGGCCTGCCGGAGCGGACGGCCGAGCTGCAGCGCGGGGCGTCGGAGGGCCAAGGGCTCCACCTGTCCCTGTCCGCGGTCCCGGAGGAGGGGGTGGAGCTCCGGATGCGCTTCGACACCGAGGAGGAGGTGGAGGTGCGGGTCACCGACCGCACGCACGGGCTCGAGGGGCTTCCGGGCCACTCAGCGCCGCCCGGGGACGTGGGCCCGTGGGTCCTGTCGGACTCGCACTCGACGCTGGTGACGCGCGCGGTCCGGATCTGACGGCGCCCTAGTCGCGGCCGGGGCCGGGAACCCGGCCCTGGCGGCCGGGCACGTGCGCGAGCGCCATCTCCACGATCGGGTAGACGTCCAGGAGCTCGTCCACCTTGAGGGCGTCCAGGGTGCGCTGGACCTGCGGGGTGGGCTCGGCCAGGACCATGTGCCGCCCCTGGGCGGTCAGGGCCCTGTGCGTGGCGAGGACCGCCCGCACGGCGCTGGCGTCGAAGAACGTCACCCGGGACAGGTCGACCACGACGAAGTCGCATTCGCCGACCGCGGCCGCGTGCAGGATGTCATCGCGCATCCGGTCCGCGGTGGCGATGTCGATCTCGCCCCGCACCGGCACCACTGCGGCGCTTCCGCAGGGGAAGCGCTCCATAGGTCCTCCGTGCACGCCGCGCCGCCTCTCAGTCGCGCCCCCGCGTAACTTCACGATCACCCCCGTGCACAAGATCGTATCGCCCCTTTGGCGCCTTGAGGGGGTTTTCTCGGAAATCCGCGGCGTGCCTCGACGTCGAGGCGCTTTCGCCCCCGGCGCGTTCTCCTCACCATGCGGCCGGCCGGAATCAGGGGTTCCGGCCGCTCACCGGCGCCGCCTCCAGCAGGCGCATCTCCAACGGCATCTCCGATTCGCCGACGGTGCGCAGGCCGGCCTGCTCGAGGATTGCCTCGTACCGGGATCCCGTGCGTTCCGCGCCTCCCGTCATCACCATCATGTGCAGATCGAACGCCAGCGACAGCCAGGGGTGCCCGCTGTCCGGGAGCACGCGTTCGGCGATGAGCACCCGGCCGTCCCCGGCGGGCATGGCGGCGCGGCAGTTGGCGAGAATGCGCCGCGCGGAATCGTCGTCCCAGTTGTGCAGGATGCGGCTGAGGATATGGACGTCGGCCGCGGGAACGCGTTCGAGGAAATCGCCTTCGACGACCGAGCAGCGCCCTTCCGCGATGAACGGGAGAAGCCGTTCCCGCGCGGGCTCCATGGAGGCGGGCAGGTCGACGAGAACGCCGATCACGTGTTCGTGCCGGCTCAGGACGGCCTCGAGGACGGCGCCGTCGCCGCCGCCGACGTCGGCCACCTTCGACACCCCGGAGAAGTCGAAGGCCGATGCGAGCGCTTCGGCGTAGCCGGCGCCGGCGGCCATGCCCGAGGAGAAGCGCAGCGCCTCCTCAGGGCGGGCGGCGATGAAGGAGAAGACGTCCTCCCCGAAGGCGGAGACGAAGGGCTGCTCCCCTGTGCGGACCCCGTCGGCGAGGCGGTCCCAGGCCTCGCGGAAGTAGTGCGAGTCGTACAGGAGCGCCTGTTCCCGCATGGAGGCGGGGTGGGAGGCGCTGAGCAGCTCGCCGGTGGCGGTCAGCCGGAACCGGCCCGCGTCGTCGTCCACCAGTCCGACGGCGGCCAGCAGCCGCAGCAGGCGTTCGAGGGGCTGCTGCCGGACGCGGAGCCCGGCCGCCAGCTCGGCCCCCGTGCGCGGCCCGTCGGCGAGTCCGTCGGCGATCCCCAGCTCGGCGGCCGCGGCGACCGCCTTGCCGATCCACGGGCCCACGAGCAGCCTGAGCATCTCCCTGCGCTCTGCGTCTCCCCCGGTCACAGCACACACCCTCCGACCTCGCCCTGACCCCGCTCACCCACCGTATCTCTACAGACACGGACCGGCCGGGCCCCACCCCGTGATCCCGACACCCTAAGGCGCCCGCCCCGGGCGCGGAGGGTTTTCGCCCGCCGCGCCGGCAGGCCGGGAAATGTCGTACCCGGCCCGTAGATTCCGGGTGTGAGCACACAGTGGAGCGCCGACGACGTCCGGGGCCTGCTCCCCGGCGGCTCCGCCCCGCCGGAGGTCCTCGCGATGGCCGGCGACGGCCGCTGGCCGGTGCTGGGCGCGGCCCGGCAGGGCTGGCCGGACGGCGCCGGGCAGGACGGGCCCGGTGCCGGGACCACCGTGTGGGGCGAGTACGCCGGGGAGCCCACGCGGCCCCTGCGCGTCGCCGTGCGCCTGCCGGACGGGGGCGGGCCGGTCCACCGGTGCGGGTGCCCGGTCCGGCGGCGCCTGTGCCCGCACGCCTTGGCCCTGCTCGTGCTGTGGGGCCGGGGCCGGGCCTGCGGAGGAGCCCCGCCGCCGTGGGTGGTGCGCTGGCCCGAGCGGCGCGCCGCCGCCCTGCGGGCGGCCGAGCAGCGCGCGCACCGCCGCGCCGACCGGGTCGCCTCCGGCCTGGCCGACCTGGAGCTGTGGCTGCGGGACCAGGTCGAGGCGGGCCTGGCCGGCGCGCGCACGGCCGGATACGCGCACTGGGACGGCATGGCGGCCCGGCTGGTGGACGCCCAGGCGGGACGGGCGGCCCGGCGGGTGCGCGCGCTGGCGGGGGCGGCCGGGTCCGCGGGGGCTCCGGCCTCCCCCGACTGGCCCTCGCGCCTGCTGGCCGGGGCGGCGCTGCTGCGCCTGCTCGCCGCCGGCCACCGCAACCGCGACGGCCTGCCGCCGGGGCTGCGCGCCACGGTCGAGGCCCGCGCGGGGCTCGGGCCGGGCCCGGTGTCGGCCCCGGTCCGGGACGCCTGGCAGGTGCTGGGGCGGCGCGACTTCGCGGCGGACCGCCTGTCCGGGCGCCGCACGTGGCTGCGCGGGACGTCGAGCGGGCGGATCGCGCTCCTGCTGTCGTTCGCCGCCGAGGGGCGCGCGCCGGAGGCTCCGGCGCCCCCGGGCACCGTCGTCGAGGCGGACCTGTCCTTCCGCTCCGCCGAGCACCGCGCCGTGTTCACCGGGGTGCCCGGCCGCGCCCCGGCGCCCCTGCTGCCCGCACCGACGGGCGGCGGCGCGCACGAGGCGCTCCGGTCCTGGTCCCGGGCGCTGGCGGAGGACCCGTGGCTGGAGGCCTGGCCGGTGGTCCTGGAGGGGGTGCGCCCCGTCCGGGACCGGTCCGGGAGGTGGGGCCTGGCCGGGGCGGACGGGGCNGGGTGGCGGCGCCCGCCTCGCCGCCATGGCGGCTGCTCGCGGCCGGCGGCGGCGCCCCCGTCACCGCCGCCGCGGAGTGGACGCCCGACGGGCTGCACCCCCTGACCGTCTGGCCGCCGAACCCCGCGGACCCGCCGGTCCTGTTATGAGCCCTCCCCGGGACGGCGCGGCCGTCCCGGGGAGTCCGCCCGGTCGCGGGCGGCGTGGTCTTCCCTCGCGCCGCCCGCGACCGGTCACCTGTCCCCGCCGAGCCGCGTGCGCGGTCCCCGGGGCCGTGCACCCCGGAGTGGACCACCCCCACCCTCGAAAGGCATCCGTTGGCCCCCTCCCCTCCTCCCTCCTCTCCTCCGGAGCCGCCGGCACCTTCGGTCCCCTCGGTGCCCTGGGACGCCCTCGTCGCCGCGGCGCTCGTCGGGACCTCGCGCGCCGGAGTACCGGGCGGTGAGGGCACTGCCGGGCACCCGGCGCTCGACCTGCTCGACCGGGCCGCCCTCGCGGTCGTCCGCGACCGCGCCGGGGTGCGCCCCCTCCGCGCCCCGGACACCGAACCGCTGCCGCCGGCGCCCGCCGAGTCGGCCCCCTGGGCCCCTCGGGCGGCGGGCGAGGTCCTGGACGACTTCCTGGAGCGCGACGACACCGAGCTGATCGCCGAATGGCTGGACCTCGCCCGCGCGCGCGGTGCGCTGGTCCCGCCCTCCCTTCTGCCCGGCCTCCTGGAGGCGGGCTCTCGCCACCGCGCGCTCCGGACCGCGATCGCCGCGGCCTCCGGCGATCGCGGCCGGTGGCTCGCCTCCCTGTCGGCCGACTGGTCCTGGCTTGCCGGCCTCCACCCGTCCGACGGGCGCCCGGACACCTCCCCGGAGCGCTGGGCGCACGAGGACGACGCGGGGAGGCGCCGCCTCCTCACCTCCCTGGAGGAACACCTGTCCCCCGCCGACGAGGACTTCCTGGCCAAGGCGCTGCGCGACCCCTCGCCCGGCGTGCGCGCGCTCGCCTCGGCCCTGCTGGCGCGGCTGCCCCGCTCCGAACGCGGCGACGCGCTCGCCCGCCGGGTCCGCGCCCACATCCGCCCCGGCCCGGACGGCCGCCCGTCCGTGCGCCTGCCCGACCCCGCCGACCGCGCGCTGGGCGCCGCCCTGGGCCTGCGCCCCCGCCCGTCCTCGGGCGCCCCCGCCTCCGCGGACCTCCGGCGCGAGTGGCTGTGGACCCTGGTCGCCCACGCCCCGCTGCGCACCTGGACCGGCCACCTCGGCGACGACCGGGCGGAGGCCGTCCGGGCCGCCTCCTCCGCCCGCGACTGGGACCTGCTCGACGCCCTGGCCAACGCGGCCGTCGTTCAGCGCGACCGGGAGTGGGCCGACGCCCTGGCGGGCCCGGTCATGGAACGCCTGCTGCACGGCCACTCGGTGCACGGCAGCCGCGGTCCGGCCCTGCTCGCGCTGCTGCCCGCCGAACGGCGGTGCGCCTGGGCGGTGCGGGCCGTCGGCGACGCCGGTGCACCCTCCGCGCTCCCGGTGCTCGACCACGTGCCCGGCCCCTGGAGCGAGGAGCTCGCCGCGGCCGCGGCACGGGCGATCGACACCGCCGCCGACGGGGCGGGCGAAGCGTACCTGCCCGAGCTGTGCCGGGTCGCGGCCCGGCGCATTCCGCCCGGGGCCGGGGCCCGCCCGCGCCGGCCCCGCCCCGGCGACCACCCGCGCACCGCCGCCGCCCTGGCCGACATGGAGGCCGTCCTGCGCCTCCGCCTCCGGATCCACGAGGAGCTCCAGTGACCCCTTCCGAAGCCGGGCCGCCCGCCGACGTGCTGCGCCCGCACGCCGAGCAGCGCCACGCCGACGAGCTCGCCGCGCTGGCGCGGGCGGACGACCGGGTCCGGCCGCCCGGCTGGCGGCTGTCGCCCTGGGCGGTGGTGACCTATGTCCTCGGGGGCGGGCTCGACGACGGCACCCTGGTCTCCCCCAAGTACATCGGGGACCGGCGGGTGGTGGAGGTCGCCGTGGCGACCCTGGCCACCGACCGCGCGCTCCTGCTGGTCGGCGCCCCCGGAACCGCCAAGACGTGGCTGGCCGAGCACCTGGCCGCCGCGGTCTCGGGCGACTCCACACTGCTGGTGCAGGGCACGGCGGGCACCTCCGAGGACGCCGTGCGCTACGGGTGGGACTATGCGCGCCTGCTCTCCGAGGGCCCGTCCCGGCGCGCGCTGGTGCCCGGCCCGGTCATGACGGCCATGGCCGAGGGGCGGATCGCGCGCGTGGAGGAGCTCACCCGCATCCCCTCAGAGGTGCAGGACGCGCTGATCACGATCCTGTCCGAGAAGACGCTTCCCGTCCCCGAGCTGGGCGAGGAGGTGCAGGCGCGGCGCGGCTTCAACCTGATCGCCACCGCCAACGACCGGGACCGCGGGGTGAACGCCCCCTCGGGGGCGCTGCGGCGCCGGTTCAACACGGTGGTGATGCCCTCCCCGGCCACCGCCGAGGAGGAGGTGGACATCGTCGCCCGGCGGGTGGACGAGCTGGGCCGCTCGCTCGGCCTACCGGAGGTGTCCTCGGGCATGCAGGAGATCCGCCGCGTGGTGACGGTCTTCCGGGAGCTGCGCCGTGGCGCGACCGAGGACGGCCGGGCCGAGGTGGCCTCCCCGGGGGCGCCCCTGAGCACCGCCGAGGCCATCTCGGTGCTGACCCAGGGGATGGCGCTGGCGGCACACTTCGGCGACGGGGTACTGCGCCCGGCCGACGTGGCCGCGGGCGTGCACGGCGCGGTGGTGCAGGACCCGGTGGCCGACGGGGTGGTGTGGCGGGAGTACCTGGAGACGGTCGTCCGCGACCGCGAGGGCTGGCGCGAGTTCTACCGCGCCTGCCGGGAGGTGGGCGACTGACAGGGAGCAGCGGACGCACGGGAGGGAGCGACGTGAACACCACCGATTCCGGCAGGGTCCGTGTCCTGGGGGTGCGGCACCACGGGCCGGGCTCCGCGCGCGCGGTGCGGGCCGAGCTCGAGGAGTTCGCGCCCGGGGCGGTGCTCGTCGAGGGCCCCGCCGACGCCGACCCGCTCCTGTCGTTCGTCGGCGGCCTCGAACCGCCGGTGGCGCTGCTCGCGCACGCCACCGGCGCGCGCGGCGGCCCGGCGCGGTCGGCGTTCTGGCCGTTCGCCTCCTTCTCCCCCGAGTGGCAGGCCCTCCTCTACGCGCATGAGAACGGCTGCGACGTGCGCTTCTTCGACCTGCCGGCCGCGGTCTCCCTCGCCACGGACGCCTCGGGCGGCCACCCCTCCGATCCACTGGCCGGGCTCGCGGCGGCGGCCGGCTACGACGACCCCGAGCGGTGGTGGGACGACGCCGTCGAGCACCGGGGGCGCGAGCGCTCCGGCGGGGCCGCGGCGTCCCCGTTCGCGGCCATCGCCGAGGCCATGGCCGAGGTCCGGGCCCGGACGGCCACGGGTGCGCCGCCGCGGCACGAGGCCCGCCGGGAGGCGCACATGCGCCGCGTGCTGCGCTCGGCCCTGCGGGCCGGGCACGCCAGGATCGCCGTCGTGTGCGGCGCCTGGCACGTCCCCGCGCTGCTGGAGCGCCCCAAGGCCGCCGAGGACGCCGCCCTGCTGCGGGGCCTGCCCCGGACGGGCGTGCGGACGACGTGGATCCCCTGGAGCCACGGCCGCCTCGGCGCCGCCTCGGGCTACGGCGCCGGGGTGCGCGCCCCCGGCTGGTACCACCACCTGTTCACCGCCCCGGACCGTCCCGTGGAGCGGTGGCTCTCCGAGGCGGCCCGGCTGCTGCGGGCCGAGGGCGAGCAGGTCTCCCCCGCTCACGTCATCGAAGGGGTCCGGCTCTGCGAAGCGCTGGCGTCGCTGCGGGGGCGCCCCCTGCCCGGCCTGGAGGAGGCCGCGGAGGCCGTGGCGTCGGTCCTGTGCGAAGGGGCGGCGGCCAAGGCGGAGCGCGTCCGCTCGGGGATGGAGACCGCAGAGCGGATGGGCGGCGTTCCCCCGTCGGTCCCCAAAGTGCCGCTCCAGCGCGACCTGGAGGCGCAGCAGCGCCGGGTGCGCCTGCCTCCGCGGGCCGAGCCGCGCGAGGTCGACCTCGACCTGCGCGAGGACACCGCCCGCGCGCGCAGCGCCCTTCTGCACCGGTTGCGCATGCTGGACGTGGAGTGGGGCGTTCCCGTCGCCGATCCCGTGCGGGTACTGGGCTCCTTCCATGAGCGCTGGAGCCTGGCGTGGCGTCCGGAGATGGAGGCGGCGGTGGTCGAGGCATCTGTCTGGGGCGAGGACGTCGCTTCGGCCGCCGACGCGCGCACGCGAGAGCGCGCACGGCACGCCGATCTGACCGAACTGACGTCGCTGGCGGAGCGGTGCCTGAAGGCGGGCCTGGGCGACGCCCTGGAGTCGGTGCTCGGCCGCGCCTCTGCGCGCGCTGCGCACGCCTCCGACACGGCGGTCCTCATGGAGTCGCTTCCTCCGCTGGCCCGGGCCGCCCGCTACGGGGACGCTCGCGGCACCGGAAGCGGCTCCCTCCGCCAGGTGGCCGCCCTGCTGGTGGACCGGGTGTGCGCAGGGATCGGTCCCGCCGTGTCCGGGCTCTCGGAGGAGGCAGCCGAGGGGATGTGCGCTTCGCTGGAGGCCGTGCACCGGGCCGCCGTGCTGCTGGGCGGCGCCTCCGAGCAGGCGTGGTGGGAGGCCCTCGACCGGCTCTCCGCGCGCGCTGGGGTGCCGGGCCTGGTGGCGGGGCGGGTGCACCGGCTGCTGCGCGACGCCGACCGTTTGAGCGACGCGCGGTTGCGCAGGCGCTTGGACCGTGCCGTCTCGCGGGGCTCGGATCCTCAGCGCGCTGCGGCCTGGATCGCGGGCTTCCTGGGCGGCGAAGGTCTGCTGCTCGTCCACGACGAGGGACTGCTGAACCTCGTCGACGACTGGTTGTGCGGTCTGGACGGCGCATCGTTCGTCGCGGTGCTGCCCCTCCTGCGCCGCACCTTCGGCGGCTTCGCCGCCGGTGAGCGCCGGGGGATCGCCCGCCGGGTAGCGGAGGCGCCGGTCTCTGAGGCCCCGAACGGTTCCGAAACCGACATGGAGCGCGCGGCCGCCGCGATGGCCACCGTCACCCTCCTGCTGACGGGAGAGGGGTCCCGATGAGCCCGACGCCCTTGAACGCCGACACCCCTGGCCCCGACCCCGCGGAAAGCGAGCGGCTGCGGCGTTGGCGCCTGGTCCTGGGGGACCCGGCCGACGGCCCGTGCGGACGCCCCGCCGGGCGCGACGCCCGGATCGACTCCGCCCTGGGCGCCCTCTACGACACCGGATCCGACGCCGCCCCCGACGGGGCCGCTCCGCGCGGGGCGACACTGGGCGAGTCGTCGCCGCGCGTGGCCCGCTGGCTCGGCGAGGTCCGCGAGCTCTTCCCCTCCCGGACCGTGCACGTCATGCAGGCCGACGCGCTCGACCTCCTCGGCCTGCGGCGCATGCTGCTGGACCCCGGGCTCACCGAGGCGGTCCGCCCCGACGTCCACCTGGCGGCGGCGGTCCTGGCGCTGGCCGACTCCCTGCCCGAGGAGGCCCGCGCGCCCGCGCGGGCCCTGGTCCGCACGGTCACCCGGGGCCTCGAAGAGCGCCTGGCCGACCGGACGCGGTCCCGCCTGCGCGGCGCGCTGGACCGCTCGGCCCGTACGCGCCGCCCGCGCACCGCCGCCGACGTCGACTGGCACGCCACCATCCGCAGGAACCTGCGCCACTACGTGCCCGAACGGGGCGTGCTGGTGCCCGCCTCGATCGTGGGCCGGGCGCGGAGCGGCCCGGGTGTGCGCGGCGACGTGCTGCTCGCCGTCGACCAGAGCGGGTCGATGGCCGCCTCCGCGGTGTACGCGGGCGTGTTCGCGTCGGTCCTGGCCTCCCTGCGCACCCTGCGCACCCGCCTAATCGCCTTCGGCACCGACGTGGCCGACCTGACCGACCTGATCGCCGACCCGGTGGACGCCCTCTTCGGCGCCTCCCTCGGCGGCGGCACCGACATCGACCGCGCCCTGGCCTACTGCGAGCGGCTCATCACGCGCCCGGCCGAGACGGTCCTGGTCCTGATCTCCGACCTCCACGAAGGGGGCCCGCCGGAGGCGATGCTGCGGCGGCTCGCCGCCCTCCGCACCTCCGGCGTGCGGGTGGTGGTGCTGCCCGCGCTGTCCGACGACGGGACGCCCGCCTACGAGCCCGGAACCGCCGCGGCCCTGGCCGCCTTGGACGTCCCGGCCTTCGCCTGCTCCCCCGACGACTTCCCCGACATGATGGCCGCCGCCTTGGAAGGCCGCTCCCTGGCGGCCTGGGCGGAGGAGCACGGAGCCGACGGGGGGTGACCGGCCCTCACATCCAGTCGCGCATCCGGAACACCGCATAGAGGGTGAGGCTCAGGCCGACCATCAGGACCACGGCCATCGGGTACCCGAAGACCCAGTGCAGCTCCGGCATGTGGGTGAAGTTCATTCCGTACACGGCCGCGATCAGGCTGGGCGCGAAGAGGATCGCCGCCCAGGCGGAGATCTTCTTGGTGTTCTCCCCCTGCTGGTAGCTGGCCTCGGTCAGGCGGCGCATCTCCTCGTTCTGGCGCTGGGAGACCAGTGTGGCGTTGACCTGCAGGATGCCCTGGAGCATCTGGCGGAAGCCGTCGACGCGCTCGGCGACCGCGGTGGCGTGGTCGGCCACGTCGCGCAGGTGCCGCCGCAGCTCCTCGTCGGTGCCGTAGCGGTCGAACCCCTCGGCCAGGCTCCTGTGCATGGACAGCAGCGGCCGGGCCGCGCGCTGGAACTCGATGACCTCCCGCGACAGCTCGTAGATCCGGCGGGAGGCCGCCGGGTCGCCGTCGAACACCTGGGTCTCGATCTCGTCGATGTCGTTCTGCAGCCCGGCCACCACCGGCGCGTACCCGTCGACGACGCTGTCCATGATCGCGTAGAGCACCGCCTCGGGCCCCAGGGCGAGCAGGCCGGGGTCGTCCTCCAGGCGCCGCCGCACCGCCGTCAGGTCGGGGGCCTCGGCGTGGCGCACCGTCAGCACGAAGCGCGGGCCGGTGAACACGTGCACCTCGCCGAACCGGACCTCTTCCTCCTCGTCGAGGTAGCGCGCCGCCTTGAGCACCACGAACAGGGTCTGGCCGTAGCGCTCCAGCTTGGGCCTCTGGTGGGCGACGATGGCGTCCTCGACGGCGAGCTCGTGCAGCCCGAACTCCTCGGCGGCGGCGACCAGCTGGGCGGCGGAGGGCCGGTAGAGCCCCACCCAGGCCATGGCGCCCTGCCGCGCGTAGGTGCGCCGGTGCAGTTCGGCGAGGTCGGAGAGGTCGGCGGGCGCCCCGGTGCGCCTGCCGTCGACGTACAGGGCGGCGTCGATGACGCTCTGCTGGACCGGCGGGGCCTGCTCCTCGTGGTCGGCCCGCGGGTCCAGGGAGTACTCGGGCGCATCGCCCCGGCGCTCCTGCCGCCGGGGGCCGCGGCGGACGGGGAACCAGCCCAGCGGTCGGCGCTGCGGCACGGGGACCACCTCCGGCCCCCACCCTAGCCAGCGGGCCGGCCCCGGCCGCCGTGCCGCGCCGCATCCTGCGCAAAACGGACGCCGGGCAGGTCAGGCAGGCACATTTGCCTTCGCGGGGCCGGAGTGGTGGCATTGACACATGTCCCCGTCACCGCCCGGAGTCCCGGTCCGCCGCGCCCTCCCGGAGGACGCCGTGCCGATCGAGCGGATCAGGACCGGCGGTTGGCGCTCCGCCTACCGCGGGCTCGTTCCGGACGGGGTCCTGGACGGCCTGGAACCGCAGCCCGAACGGCGCACCGCCCAGCTCGACGACCCCGGCAGCACCGATCTGGTGGCCACCGTGGACGGGAGGGCCGCCGGCTGGCTCTCCTACGGACCCGCGCGGGACGGCGACGCCCCGGACGGGGCGCAGGAGGTCTACGCCTGCTACGTGGACCCGGACGCCTGGCGGGGCGGCGTCGGCAGCGCGCTCATGCGGGCGGCGCTGCCCGATTTGGACGGGGCACCCGCCCTGCTGTGGGTACTGAAAGGGAACGAGCGGGCCATCGCCTTCTACAGCGCCTTCGGGTTCGTCCCGGACGGGGCGGAGCGCGCGCTGGAGCGCCTGAACGTCTCCCCCGGGCAGGGCGTCTGCGAAGTGCGCTGCCACCGCGACCCGGAAGGACGTCCCCGATGAGCGAGGCGCTGTTCGAGCCCGGCCCGGTGGAGGTCGCCCCGGGCGCGGTCCACGTCCCCGGCTGGCTGCAGCCGGACGCCCAGGGCCAGCTGGTCGAGTTGTGCCGGCGCTGGTCGCGCGGCCCGGGCGGGATGCTGCGCCACCGCACGCCCCGGGGCGGCGAGATGAGCGTCCGCATGACCTCGCTGGGATGGTTCTGGCGGCCGTACGCCTACAGCAGGAGCCTGCCGGGCGGCGGGGCGGTCCGCGCGTTCCCGCGCATCCTGGGGGAGCTGGCGCACGACGGCGTCGCCGCCGCCTACGGCGCTCCCCCGCCCGAGGAGGCGCCGGAGTACGACGTGGCCCTGGTGAACTTCTACGACGCCGACGCCAGGATGGGCATGCACCAGGACCGCGAGGAGCAGGCGGACGCCCCGGTGGTGTCGCTGAGCCTGGGCGACGCGTGCGTCTTCCGGTTCGGCAACACCGAGACCCGCACCCGCCCCTACACGGACGTGGTGCTGCGCAGCGGCGACCTGTTCGTCTTCGGCGGGCCGTCGCGCATGGCCTACCACGGCGTCCCGCGCACCATGCCCGGCACGGCCCCGCCCGACCTGGGGCTGGAGGGTCGCCTGAACATCACCATCCGCGCGTCGGGCCTGTCCTGAGCGTCGGCCCCGTCCGGGCCCTCCCCCTGGCCCTCACTCCTCGGCGGCGGCGAGCCCGTGGCGCGTCTGACGGAACAGCAGGTCGACGACGTCGGTCAGGCGCCCGCGCCTGGCGTAGGCCGCGCGCTGGCGCCCCGCGCCCGAGCCGGCCGCGAGCACCCGTTCGATGAGCGCCGCCGTCGCCGCCGCCTCCCCCGCGGCGGCCAGGGCCGGCTCGGCATGGGCGAACATCCGCTCCACCAGAGCGCGCGCGGGCGCGGTGTCCCCGCTCACGGGGTCGAAGCCCTCGCCCTCCAAGCCGTCCTTGGCCGCCCGCCACAGGGCCAGGCGCAGGGGGCGGTCGGCGGGTTCGGGGCGCCGCACGGGGACCTGCACCAGGGCGCGCACCAGCAGCGCCGCCAGCACCGCCTCCTCGGCGGTTGCGGCCACGTCCCCGACCCGGGTCTCGACGGTGGGCAGGTCCGGCGCCGGGCGCACGTCCCAATAGACCATGCGCCGGTCCAGGGCGGCGCCGGAGGCGGTCAGCTCCTCGACCGCCCGCCTGTACTGGGCCGCCGACACCAGGCGCGGCGGGGGCCCGGCCGACGGCAGCCACCCCCAGCTCACGCGTCGCCAGCTGGCATGACCGGTGTCGCGCCCGCGCAGGAACGGCGAGTTGGCGGTCAGGGCGAGCAGGGCCGGCAGCCAGGGGCGGATCCGGTTGACGGCCCGGAACGCCGCTTCGGCCCCCGGGGCGCCCACATGGACGTGGCACCCGCACACCGCGTGGCAGTCGCGCAGCGCGCCGAAGCGCTCGGCGATGGCGCGGTAGCGCCGCCCCGGCGTCAGCGGGGCCGCTGCGACGTCGCCGAGGACGGCCGTCCCGGTGGCCGCCAAGGCCAGGCCGCGCCCGGCGGCGGCGTCGGCGAGTTCGGCGCGGGCCCGTTCGAGGCCGCGAACCATGTCTTCAGCGGTTCGGCACACCGGTCCGGACGCCTCGACCTGGAACTGGGTCATCTCGGCGTCCATGCGCGCACCGGACCCGGGGTGGTCCCCGTGGCGGTCGCGGACGGCGGCCAGGACCTCGCCCGAGCGCGGGGCCACCCGGCGGGAGCGGGGGTCGACGACGAAGAACTCCTCCTCCTGGCCGAAAGTGGGGGCCGCGGTGCGGTGGGGCGGCCGTGCTCCGGAGAGGGCGGGCGCGCCTCGCGCGGGCGGGCGCTCAGGGGTGGGGTCGGTTCGGTTCATACGGCGCCTCGTTTCGACGGGCCCGGGGGCTGGGGGCGGGAAACGGCACACGGGTCGCAACGGGTCGCAGGGACGGGTGCCCGGGAGCGCTGTGGAGGGACGGTGCGGGCGGATGCGGGCACACGGCACCCGTGGCGGCGGGGTTCCGGGCCGGAGTGATACCCGCCGCACCGCCCTCTCGACCGCGCCGCGGGGGCCCGGATCGGCACCGTCCGGCACGGATCCCCGGGGCGAAGGTCCCCCGGGGAGAGGGGCGCCGGAAAGGACGACGAGGGCGGCCCCGGGAACCCGGGCCGCCCTCGTCTCCGGCTCCTCAGGTCACTTGCGCACCAGGTCGCGGATGTTCACGAAGAGCAGGATCGCGACCACGATCCCCGTCGGCACCACCACCGCGATGCGCCAGTTGAGCATGAACGCCACGATGATGCCCGCGATCACCGCGGCCACCAGGACCAGGATCGCCACGCCGGTCAGGAACGACCACAGCTTGCGCCGGGCGAAGGCGTCGATGGTCGCGAAGGCCAGCACGATGCCGAGCATCGCCGGCACCACGTCGGTCCCCCTGAAGAAGAACAGGCTCGCGCCCAGGGCGATGATGAGCAGCGGGGTGCTGAGCGTGGCCCAGATGTGCAGGAAGCGCGATGCGCGCTGCTCGCCGGAGGCGAAGGGCAGGTGCGGGGCGTGCAGGTGGTCCGTGGGCCCCAGGGCGATGGGCGCGTCGGAGGCCAGGGCCTCCTGGTGGGCCTCGCGTTCGTCGACCATCAGCGCGCGCCGGTGGTGGACCTCGGCCAGTTCGCGCTCGCCTTCGGCGATCCGCTCGGTGTACTCGGAGGCACGCTCGCGCGAGTGCGCGTCGCGTTTGAGGACCACGCGGGCGGAGGACAGGCGGCGCAGGCGGTCGCGGCGCTCGACGATGTCCTCGTCGGCCCGGGCGATCCGCTCGTCCAGGTCGGCGATGTGCTCTCGGAGGCCGGCCCGGGCGGCCTCCTCGGAGGCGGGCACCTTCTGCAGGCCCACCCACTCCAGGGGGTCGGCCCAGGACCGGCGCACGTTGCCGTCGCGCTCGTACCGGGGGCCGCTGGGCGCGCGCTCTCCGTCGAAGAAGTCGCGGGTGTCCCGGCCCCACAGTCCGCGGAAGCCGCGCACCCAGGGGGTCCGGTCGTCGACGAGCACCGGGCGCCACTCGCGGTCGCCGCCCGGGCCGACCACGACGCCGTCCCCGCGCGCGTAGTCGACGAAGGGGACCCCGATGCCGTGCCGCATGGCGCTGCTGCCGGGGAAGAGCCGCTCGGTGATGCGCCGCCAGAAGCGCACCACCCCCCGCAGCACCGAGGGGTCGACCTGGATGAGGTAGTCGCCGGGCAGCATCTGGTGGGAGTGCGAGCCGGCGCCCGGGTAGACGACCGGGTGGTCGTTGATCCGGTGCAGCGACGGGTCGTCCCAGGAGCGGCGCAGGTCGTCGCCCCGGTACTCGTGGGAGGAGGCCCCCACCCACAGCGGCCGGGTGGAGCCGTCGGGCTCCTCGACCACGTAGACGGTGATCTTCTCCCAGTCGGCCTCGTGGTCGTTGACGCCGCCGTAGATCGAGCGCCAGTCGTTCATGGCGTAGAAGAACCAGTACTGCAGCGCGATGTAGCCGCCCTCGCGGACCACCCGGCCGTAGTACACGGCGCCGCCGTCGTCGACCCGGTCCCGGTAGCGGGTGGCGGCCGCGGCGGCCACGCCGCCGGGCACGGCGCCGCGGATCAGCAGGGAGAACTTGACCAGGACGTCGAGCAGGCGGCCCAGCACGCCCACGGCGGCCAGGCGGCCGTGCTTGGGGATGACCGGCCGCATGGTGCGGCGGAAGCGGCGGGCCTCGGCCCGCAGCGAGGACTCCTGCACGAACCTGAGGTGGGCGTAGCGCCCGGGGAACTCGCGGTCCGCGCCGGCGAGCCGGTCCAGGTCGAGCTCTCCGGCGGGCACGACTTCGCGCTCCTTGCCGCCCTCCTCCACCCAGAGGCTGCAGGCCTCGACGTAGGGACGCACATCTGTGGGGAAGAACAGCTCGCCTCTGGTGTAGCGGAGCACGGGCTCGTACCGGCGCAGCAGTTCCAGGTCTGATTCGTTGCTCATGGTCGGATCCGACAGTAGTGGATCCCGGGACCGTCCGATTCCCCGGCGGCTCCCCGCAGCCCCCTGTGCACGGCGCTTCCGGCAGTGACCCGGTAGGCGTCCGGGAGGCGTAGCTTGGGTGCCATGGATCAGGACACGATCGCGGAACTGGCCGAGTCGGCGCACGACGAGTCGCCCATGGTCGCGCTCATGGCCGGCGTCAAGCTGCGCGACGAGGCGGAGCGCCTGCTGTCACTGCACGTGCGCCGTGCGCGCGCGCAGGGCGCGACCTGGTCGGAGATCGCGACGGTCCTCGGAATCAGCAAGCAGGCCGTGCACAAGAAGTACGGCGGGAGCCGGCGCGACCGCTGAGGCCGGGGGCGCCCGGACGCGCCCGGGTCAGACGCGCTCGGGCGAGCGCCCCGCCCCGGAGCTCGGCGCCTCCCGGCCGGACTCGGACGGCGCAGATGGCACAGACGGCGCAGACGGCACGGCCGGCCCGGGCGGCGGGGTGCGGTCGCCCCGCGCGGCGCCCACCCCCGCGGCCACGACCAGCATCATCCCGGCCGCCTGGCCCCAGCCCGGCACCTGGTGGATGAGCAGCAGGCCCATGATGAGGCTGACGGCCGGCTCCAGGCTGGCGAAGACGCTGAAGGCCGTGCGGCTCATCCGCTGCAGCGCCACCATCTCCAGCAGGAACGGCACCACGGGGAACAGCAGGGCGATCCCCAGCACCGCCGCCAGCACCTCAGGCGCGGGGTCCGCGAGCGCCGCCGGCGCCCCGACGGGGGCGGTGACGACCGCGCCCACCGCCATGGACAGGGCCAGGGCGTGCACGGGGCGGAAGCTGGTGCCGACCTTCTGGGTCAGCACGATGTACAGCGCGACGGTCACCGCGCCGACCAGGCCGAACCCGATGCCGACCAGGTCGGCCCCGCCCGAGAAGGGGCGGGTCAGCAGGGCCACGCCGGCCACCGCGCAGGCGATCCACACCAGCTCGGCGCGGCGGCGCATCGCCACCACGGCCACCACCAGGGGGCCGAGGAACTCCAGAGCGGTGGCGGTGCCCAGCGGGATGCGGGCCGTGGCTTCGGAGTAGAAGGCCATCATCCCCGCGCTCACTGTGCCCAGGATCACCACCGACCCCAGCTCGCGGCGGGTCGCGCGGCGCACCGCGGTCCACAGCGAGGGCCCCGCCAGCAGCGCCAGCAGCACCGCGGCGAAGGTCAGCCGCAGCCAGGTCACGCCCATCGCGCCGATCCGGTCGAACAGGTGGACCGCCAGCGCACTGCCGGTGTGCAGGGCGAACATGCCGAACAGCACCAGCAGCGGTGCGGGCGTCCGCGCGCCCGCGGCGCGCACTCGGGTGAGGAAGGAGATGATCACCCGACCATTGGATCCACGCGCTTTGTTTCTGTCCACGGACCAAAAGCGAACGGACCATGTAGTTTTCAGACATGGACGTGACACGGCTCCGGCTGCTCGTGGAGCTGCAGCGGCTGGGCACGATGGCGGCCGTCGCCGAGGTCGCCGGGATGGGCACCTCCGCGGTCTCCAAGCACTTCGCGGTGTTGGAGAAGGAGGTCGGGGTGGCGCTGCTGGCCCCGGACGGGCGGCGGGTCCGGCTCACCCCGGCCGGGCACCGGCTGGCCGAGCACGCGGTGGACATCCTGGCCCGGGTGGAGGCGGCCGAGGCCGAGCTGGCCGGGCGCGGCGAGCCGGCCGGGCGGGTGGACCTGGCGACCTTCATCAGCGTCACCACGCCCATCGTGCTGCCGGCGCTGCGCCGCCTGGAGACCGGGCACCCGGGCGTGGACGTGCGGATCATCGAGCACGAGCCGGACGAGGCGCTGGCGCTGCTCCAGGACGGCGGCGCCGACCTGGCCCTGGTCTACGAGTACAGCCTGGTCCCGCGCCGCTTCCCCGAGTCGCTGACGCTGCGGCTGATCGGCACCGAGCCGCTGCTGCTCTCCCAGCCCTCCTCCGCCCCCGGGGCCGACAGCCGCCCGCTGACCCGGAGGCGGCTGCGGCGGCTCTCCGAGGCGCACTGGATCGCCAACTCGCGCGGCAGCGACGAGGACGAACTGGTGGGGCGGTTGTGCGCGGCGGCCGGGTTCGCCCCGCGCATCCGGCACCGGGTGGACAACCTGGAGGTCGTGGAGCGCTTCGTGGCCGCGGGGCAGGCCGTGGGGGTGATGCCCGAGCTGGCGGCGGCCACCCGGCGCGGGGTGGTGCACTCGCCGCTGGGCGACCTGGGCGGCAACCGCAGGGTCTACCTGGTGGGACGGACCGGGGCGTGGGCCTGGGCGCCGATCCGCCTGGTCGCGCGGCTCCTGCACGAGGCGGCCGGCGACGTCCTCGACGACGTGGGGCCGCTGCCCGCCGAACTCGCCGCCCCCGTCGGCGGGAGCGGCGGCCCCTCCTGAGCCTCCTGGTGCCTCCCGGGCCGCTCAGTCGCCCCGGGAGCCGGCGTCGACGGTCATCATCGGCCCCACGGCGGGGACCGGGACCTTGCTCGCGGCCTCGCGGATCGCGCCGAGCAGCGGCTCGGGCGAGGCGCCGGCGCGGGTCAGGGCGATGATGTGCCGGCGGGCGGTGTTGCGCACGGTGCGCACCACGACGTTGGGCGAGGCCAGGCCGGTCCACCCCATCCGGGGCATCAGCGCCACCCCCAGGCCCGCCTGGACCAGCGCCATCACGGCGCTGAACTCGTCGACGGTGTGCACGATGCGCGGCTGGAAGCCGGACTGGTTGCAGGCCGCCGTCACGCAGTCGTACCAGGCGGTGCCCGGGGCCGACATGATCCAGTCGGCGTCGGCCAGGTCCGCGGCCAGCTCCAGGTCGGGGCGGGTGGCCAGCGGGTGGTGGTAGGGCAGCACCGCGTCGAAGGGCTCCACCATGATCGGGTCCATCCGGAACTCCGAGGAGCCGCTGTGCGGCAGGTGCACCGAGGACATGGTCACCGCCAGGTCCAGGGCGCCGGTGCTGAGCAGCTCGGTGCTCTCCTCCGGCTCGGCCTGGACGATCTCGAAGCGCCAGCCGGGGTGGGTGCGGCCCAGCGCCGCCACGGCCGGGGCCAGCAGGTCCGAGACGCCGGTGGAGAAGGAGCCCGCGCGGGCCACCCCGGTCCCGCCCTCGGCGTAGGCGGCCAGGTCGGCCTCGGCGCTCTCCATCTCGGCGAAGATCACGTCGGCGTGCTCCAGCAGGACCCGGCCGGCGCCGGTGAGCAGGAACCTGCGCCCGCGCCGCTCCACCAGTGCGGCGCCCGCCTCCTTGGACAGCGCCGCCAGCTGCTGTGAGACGGCGGACGGGGTGACGTTGAGGGCCTCCGCGGTGCCCGCCACGGTGCGGTGCTTGGACAGCGCCTGCAGCAGCTGCAATCGCCGGACGTCGATCATGATCTTTAATCTAGGTGAGACCGGAACGCGTTCCGGCACATTCGGCGGCCGCGGCGCCGTCCGGTGATGAGAGACTCACCGCTCGCCCGCGCCTCCTGCGCTCCGCGCGGCGGCCCGGTTGGCCGCGTCGACGCGTTCGAGGTCGGCGACGATGCGCGCCGTCACCGGGACCTCCACCCCCGCCGCCTCCGCGGCGCGCAGGAGGGCGCCTCCGAGGGCGTCGACCTCCATCGGCCGCCCGGCCTCGCGGTCGCGCAGCATGGACGGCTTGGTCTCGGCGGGGATCGCGTCGGCCGTGCGCACGATGTGGCCCGTGTCCAGGGAGACCCCGCGGCGGGCGGCCACCTTCTCCACCTCGCCCGCCACGGCCAGCAGGTCCGAGCGCCGCTCCCCCGTCCGGGCGCCGCCCATGGGCGACTCGGCGTGCGTGCACACCAGGGCGGTGGGCAAGAGGAAGTGCATCTTCCTCCAGAGCACGTCGTCCTCGGTCCCCCCTGCGCTCATGGACAGTCCGGTGGCCTGGAGCGCCCCGAGGAGCGCCTCGGCACGCGGGCCGGGGGCGGGCTCGGTGGCCATCGCGAAGGCGGCGAAGGGGCTCGACTGCACGATGTGCCCGGGGGCGACCCGGGTCGACTCGACTCTGATGGCCGAGCCGACCACGGTGGACTCGGGGAAGCGCTCCCTCAGGACGGACATGTGCTCGAAGCCGTTGAGCAGCGGGACGATGAGCGCGCCGCGCACATGCTCGGCGGGGATCCGCTCCAGGGCGTCGTCGAGTGCGGTGGCCTTGCAGCCGATGACGAGGACGTCGGCGGC
Organism: Nocardiopsis halophila DSM 44494; assembly: GCF_000341245.1. Lineage (GTDB taxonomy): Bacteria > Actinomycetota > Actinomycetes > Streptosporangiales > Streptosporangiaceae > Nocardiopsis_A > Nocardiopsis_A halophila. The sequence goes on along the minus strand of NZ_ANAD01000030.1, from coordinate 20,671 downwards.
GGATTCCAGGCGCGGGGCCGCAGGGACGCGGACGGTGAAGTCCCCGAAGGCCGAGGAGTCCACGCGCAGTCCGCGCTCGTCGATGAGGCGGGCCGTCGGCTCGGTGGCCACCACCGTCACGTCGTGCCCGTCCCGGTGGAGGAGCCCGGCGAGCAGCCCTCCCACGCCGCCGGGGGCGAGGACCGCGATGCGGCCCGGCCCATCAGGGGTGGCCCGGGGGCGCTCCCGGTCCTCGGCGGCCGTCCGATCCTGATTCGCCATGGTGGCTCCCTGTGTTGAGACCGGTTCCTGAGCACCGGAGCGTCACCGCCGACCCGGCCCTCGTTCTGCCCGAATTACTCCTATCTTCTAAAACCGGCGCCGGACGGGCGCCACCGGCCTCCGCATCACCCGTCCCGGGGGCGCTCAGCGCTCTCCGCCTCCCATGCCTGGAGGTCGGAGACCAGGCGCTCGGTGACGGGCGCCTCCAGCCCTGCGGCCCGTGCGGCGCGGACGAGTGCACCGCCCAGGGCGTCGGTCTCCATCGGGCGCCCGGTCTCCCGGTCGAACAGGAGCGAGGGGCGGGTGTGCGCGGGGCGCTCGGCGATGGTGAGCCGGACCGTGTCCGCGTCGACCGCGACACCGCGCGCGGCGGCCACGCGCACCACCTCCTCCAGCACCGCCTCCATGTCGGCGCGCCTCTCCTCGCGCGCGCGGCCGATCGGCATCAGCGCGTGCGCACAGACCAGGGCGGTCGGCAGGAGGAAGGCGTACTTGTCCCACAGGACGCGGTCGCCGCCCTCGACCACCCGGGCCTCGACACCGGCCCGCTCCAGCGCGCCGGCGAGGGCCTGCGCCCCCTCCCCCGCGACCTCCAGGCGGTTGTAGGGGCTGGTGTGCCGGATGACGCCGGGCTCGTCCCGGGAGGCGCCGACGTGGATCGCCGCCGGCAGCACGCGGGCGGCGGGGAAGCGCTCGCGGAGCAGGTCGAGGTGTTCGAAGCCGTTGAGCAGCGGGACGATGAGCGCGCCGCGCACGTGCTCGGCGGGGACGCGCGCCAGCGCATGGCCGAGGCCGGTGCCCTTGGTGGTCACGAAGAGGACGTCGGTGGGCCCGGTGAGCCGCGGCGCCGCGTCCGGCGCGGCGGTGAAGTCGCCGTAGACCGGCGAGGCGATCCGCAGGCCGGAGGCGGCGATGCGGGCCGCGGTCCCCTCGGTGGCCAGGACGCGGGTGCGCTCGCCGCCGCGGGCGAGCAGCCCGGCGAGGAGGCCGCCGACGCCCCCGGGGCCCAAAATTGTAAAATCCTTCAATTCTTCTGTCTTCGACACGTCAGACCGTCCTTTTCTTCGTGTCGGCCACTTGCCCCACGGGGCATGCACGTAGTGTCAGGGACACAGCTCAACCCCGCTAAGGATGCGGCCTGCAGCGGGGAGAGGGCGCACCGATGCGGGTGGAACGGGTGGGAAGAAGATGCAAACTTCGCTGGCTGCCAACACGACGATGCCGACCGAGGGCCACATGCGGTTCCGCTACCTGGGCGCCGACGGCGTCGATGAGCTCGCGGACCTGTGGAGCGCGGTGCACGAGCGGCACACCTCCGTCGCACCCGACCTGCACGACGTGATCGCGTCGCTCGGGGCGGAGGAGGCGTGGCGCCGCCGCCGTGCCCAGTACCGGCTCTGGCTCGCCGAGCCCTCGTCGCTGGCGGTGCTCGCCGAGCGCGCCGGCGTGCCGGTCGGGTACGCGATGGTGACCGTCCGGGAGAACCCCCAGGGCAGCTGGGACCGCGGCGAGAGCGTCGCGGTGGTGCAGACCCTGGCGATCCACCCCGAGGCCGAGGGCACCGGCGTGGGGTCGGCCCTGCTCGACGAGATCCGCCTCCAGGTCGCCGCCCAGGGCGTGCGCGACATCGAACTGTCCGCGCTCGCCGGCAGCTCCGAGGACATCCGCTTCTTCGAGCGCGAGGGCTTCCGCCCCTTCGTGACCACGATGGTCTGCCGCATCGGCGGCACCGGGGCGCTGGACTGAGCTCACGGCCCGCAACGTTACGCGGGGGCGCCATCCGCCGGCCGGGCGGGTGGCGCCCCTTTCGTGCGCCTTCACTCCTCTGGGGACGTGTGCTACAACTAAGCACTAGTACATAATTGTCTCCTCCCTAGAACAAAGGTGCCCCGATGGACGACACCACCGCCTACGCCCCCACCGCCCGCACCCGGCCCACCCGCAACCGCGACCGTGCGCGCTACGACGCCGCGACCGTGCACGCGATCCTCGACGAGGGGCGCCTGTGCCACCTGGGGTTCGTGGCGGACGGGGCGCCGGTGGTGCTGCCGACCCTCTACGCCCGCGTCGGCGGGGTGCTCTACCTGCACGGCTCCACGGGCGCCCGCGCCATGCGCGCCGCCGACCAGGGCGGCCTGGAGGTGTGCGCGACCGTGACGCTGACCGACGGCCTGGTGCTCGCGCGCTCGGGCATGCACCACTCGATCAACTACCGGTCGGTGGTCGTCCGGGGCACCGCCCGCCGCGTGCGCGAGGAGGCCGAGCTGCGCGCGGCGCTGGACGCGGTCGTCGACGCCGTGGTGCCGGGCCGCTCGGCCGACTGCCGCCCCGCCGACGCCAAGGAGCTGGCGCAGACGGCGGTGCTGCGCCTGGAACTGGACGAGGTGTCGGCCAAGGTGCGCACGGGCGGGGTCTCCGAGGAGCCGGAGGACGCGGACCTGCCGCACTGGGCGGGCGTGGTGCCGGTGCGCGAGGTCGTCGGGGCCCCCGAGCCCGACCCCGGGACCGCGCCCGGGAGCCCGCTCCCGGACTACCTGCGCGCGTTCGCCGCGTCCCGGGGCTGAGCCGTTAGGGTCGTCGGGTGGCCGACGACGCGAACACCTGCAACTTCCCCGGATGCGACCGTCCGGTCCCGCGCAGCACCTCCCCGGGGCGCCCGCCGCAGTACTGCGACCTGCCCGAGCACACCCGCTGGCGCGCATGGAAGGAGCGCCAGCGGATGCAGCAGGAGCAGGAGCGTGCCCTGGAGGCCGCCGAGGGGGCGGACGCCGCCCCCGCCGCGGACCGGACGGCGGACGACGGTGCGCCCGCACGGCCGCCCTCCCCGGCCGCGTCGGCGCCGGCCACGCCGGTGAGCGACGCGCGGCTGCGCGCCGACGACCTGCTCCGCCGGTTCGCGGTCCAGGCCGAGCAGCTGTCCTCGACGCTGGCCTCGGCCACCGACGCCTTCCGCACGATGACCGACCCGGCGAGCGCGGAGGCCCAGGTGGAGGCGGCGCGCCTGGAGTCCGCCCGGCGCGTGGCCGAGGCCGACGCCGCCCGGCTGGAGGCCGAGAACCGCAGGCGCGAGGCCGAACGCGAGCGGGAGCGCGCCGACGAGGCGGCGTCCTCGGCGGTCGCCGCCGCCGGGGCGGCCGAGCGGATGGCCGACACCGCCCTGCACCGGCGCGAGGAGGCCCTGGAGGAGAAGCGGCGGGCCGAGGAGGAGCGCGAGGCCGCCGCGCGCGAACGCGACGCGGCCGTGCACGAGCGCGAGAGCGCCCTGGCCGAGGCCGAGCGCCGGGTGCAGGAGGCCCGCGCGGAGGCCGAGGCGCGCGTGTCGGAGGCCGAAGAGCGCGCGGCCGAGCAGGTGGAGCAGGCCCGGCAGGAGGCGGCCGGTGCCGCCGAGGAGCGCGACCGCGCCCAGGAGGCCCTGCGGCGCGCCGAGGAGGCCCTGCGGCGCGCCGAGGAGGACGCGGCCTCCGCGGTCCGGGCGAAGGAGCAGGCGGAGGCCGAGGCCTCTGACGCGCGGCGGCGTTCGGCGTCCCTGGAACAGGAGGTCGCAGACGAACGGGAGCGCGCGGCCGCGGCGGTCGAGGACCTCAGGGCCCGCCTCGACGAGGAGCGCGAGCGCGCGCGGACCGAGCTCCAGGAGCAGCGCAGGGCCGCGAGCGAGACGCTGTCCGAGGCCAAGCAGGCCGCGGCGGAGCGCTTGGCCGCCATGGAGGACGCTCGCGCCCAGGCCGTTCACCGCGCCGAACGCGCCGAGGCCCAGCTCGACGAGGCCCTTTCCGAACTGCGCCGCCTGCGCGACCCGTCCCGGAGCCCCGCCGCCGAGGAGGCCTGACACCGGGGCAGGGGAGGTAGACCCCCCGGAACTACGGACCTGTTGTCCACCCCGTCCGGTTTTTGAGGGCCCGGACGAGCCGATCGAGGCTCGGAGCCCCGTCGGCCCCTTCTGGAGTCGTGTAGACCCGACAACTCAGACCGTAGGGAGGGCCGGGGACCGGGAAGAGGTCCCGTCCCTCGACACGGATCGTCGGGGAGCCGGGGAAGCACAGGTCCGCCGCCTGCTGTTCTGTCTCCACCTCGATCTCCGCGATCGCCGCGCCTGCGTACCCGGTGCGTTCCAAGGCCGCCCCCAGCCGTCGGCGAGCCGGGCCCCGGTTGGGGCATCCGGGGACGTACAACAATTCGACCCGCATATCCCCATCTTGAGGAGGAGGCCTCCTCAGCGCCAGGGGGCGACACTCGGGTTCCGGCACGCGCGCCGTTCGCGAGTGCGGTCCCGGTCACCTCGGGCAGTGGCCTGCATCCCCCTGAGCACGGGAACGGGAGCCGCTCAACGAAAGGGCCGCCTCACCTGCGCCGTCGCCCTGGTCGAGGCGCCCTTGGCGCGCTCCGGGCCGCGGCGGCGGGGCGCCGGATTCCCTACGAGGAATCCGGCTGTGGACACCGCTCCAGGGCGTTCGCACACGAACCGCCCCTGAATCGCTTTTACCATTGAGGGCGTGACGGACCAGGGGACCACGGGGAGCGAGACGGCCCGACCTGCATCGGAGGCCGACGGCCCCGACTGGAGTCCCCCGGCGCGCATGCGCGCCCAGGTGTCCGCGCGGCCTCGGCCGCGGATCGACCTCACCGCCCTGTTCGGGTTCGCCTCCGGCGGCTGGGCCTGGACCACCGCGGCCAAGGCCGCGATCGCCATGTCCGCCTCCTTCGCCCTCGCGGCCCTGCTGCTGGGCCCCCAGGTCGGCGCGCTCGCCGCCCTGGGGTCGATGACCGTCCTGTACGAGAAGAACACCCCCTACGCCTACCGGGCCGTGGCGCTGGGCATGGTGGGGCTCGGCTTCGTCGCCGCCGTCGCCGTCGGCTCGCTCGCCTCGCTCAACCTGTACACCTCCGCCCTGGCCATCGGGGCCGTCGCCGGCGTCGCCACCTGGCTCTGCCAGGCGCTGCGGGTGGACAAGCCCGGCCCGCTCTTCTTCGTGCTGGTGTGCGCCATCACCTCGATCGCCCCCGGCGGGCTCGCCGAGGTCCCGCTGCACGCCGGGGTCGCCGCGCTCGGCGCGGCCGTGGGATGGACGGTGTCCATGGCCGGCGCCCCCGTGCGCAGCCGCCACCCGGAGAACCGCGCCGTGGCCGGCGCCTTCCGGCAGCTGGCCGCCCTGCTGCGGGCCGTGGGCACCCCCGAGCTCGACCACGTCCAGCATGAGGCCTCGCTCGCCGTCGCCGAGGCCTGGCGCATCGTCCTGCTGGGCCAGACCCGCGGCTACCGGGACACCGCGCAGGCGGCCCGGCTGCGCGCCCTGCTGCGCTGGGTCTCCGACATCCACCTGGCCGCCACCGACGTGTGCCTGGCGCGCACCGACCCCCTCCCAGAGGAGGCCGCCCGCTTCGCCGACCGGCTTGCCGACGCCGTCGGCAAGCCGGACCGCTGCCCCGCCCCCACCGACCTGGACGAGGTGCGCAAGGGGCTGCGCCCGCGCTCTCTGGAATCGCGCCTGTACTCGCGCCTCGCGCGCGCGGCGCAGGCCGCCCGCAAGCCCACCCACGAGGACGACAGCCGCGGCCTGGAGCTGTATGACCAGCGCCACCCTCCGCTGCTCAGCCTGATGCGCTCCAGCCTGGACAGGGACTCCCTGGTCCTGCCGACCGCACTGCGCATGGGGATCACCGTGACGCTGGCGGGCATGGCGGCCCTGCTCCTGGGCTTCGACCGCTTCTACTGGGTCTCCATCACCGCCACCGCCGTCCTGCAGGCGGGCAACGTGGTGCTGACGGTCAACCGGGGGATGCAGCGCGCGCTGGGCACCCTGCTCGGCGTGTTCATCGCGCTGGGCATCCTGCTCGTCGACCCGCCCCTGCCGGCGGTCATCGCCCTGGCCGCCCTGTTCCAGGGGCTGACCCAGCTGGTGGTGCAGCGCAACTTCTTCTACGCCAGCATCCTGCTCACCCCCATGGCCCTGCTGCTGGCGCACACGGCCGCCCCCTACCCGGTGGACGAGCTGGCCCAGGCGCGCGTGGTCGACACCGTCCTGGGGGCGGTGGCCGGAATGCTGGGGTCGGTGCTGCTGTGGCGCAAGGCCTCGGCGTCGCGCCTGCCGCAGGTGATCGTCGATGTGCTGGACCACACGCGCGCCTCGGTCCTGGCCGTGCTCGACCCCGACGTGCGCATCACCCCCGAGCGGCGCTACGAGCTCAGGCGGGACCTGCGGGCCGCCCTGATCGGCCTGCGCGGCGTCTACGACAGCGCCATCGGGGACGTGCCCCGCGCCACCACCACCCAGCCCCTGTGGCCGGTGGTGGTGGCCGCGCAGCGCGCGGGCTACCTGGCCCTGGCCACGCTCGCCCTGGAGAACGCGCCGACCGCCTCGCAGATCACCCTCCAGCGGCTGGACCTGGCGTTCAGCGAGCTGATGGCCGCGATGCGCGAGCGGCGCACCCCGCGCCTGGGCGCACTGCCCCGGCTGGTGGACTATCCGCGCATCAACATGGAGCTGCGCATGCTCTCGTCCTCGATGCGCACCGCCGTCGCCGAGGACGAGCGCTCGGCCGAGCTGGAGCAGGAGCGGCGCGCCCAGCGCGAGCGGCGCCGCGCGCGCGAGGAGGCCGACGCCGACCTGTAGCGCCTCCTCCCCGCGCGCCGGGGCCTCAGCCGTCCAGGACGGCGAAGGCCCGCACGGGGAAGGTGCCCATGCCGCGCACCTTGGCCGGGACCGCGAAGAAGCGGAAGCCCTGCGAGGGCAGCCGGTTGAGCAGGCACAGGTGCTCCAGCACGGGCACGCCCGCCGCGAGCAGGACCGAGTGGGCCGGGCGCGCCCCGCGGGCGTCCTCGGAGGTGTCGTCCATGTTGACCGAGTCGATTCCCACCAGGCGGGCGCCCCCTTCCGCGAGCAGCCGCGCGCCCTCCTCGGTCAGGAAGGGGTGCTCGGGCGAGCCGTACTTGTCGGTGCGCCAGTGCCGGTCCCAGCCGGTGCGGATGAGCACCGCCCGCCCGCGCACCGGAACGTCGGCGAAGGCCTCGGGGCCCACCTCGCGGCCGGGGGCGTCGACCACCGTGCCGGGGACGTCGGCGACCTTCTCCAGGTCCAGGTCGGCCAGGTCGGCGCCGTCCCGGTAGCGGTGGGCGGGCATGTCGATGTAGGTGCCGGTGTTGGCGACCATCGAGATGCGGGTGATGCTGAACTCGGTGCCGGAGGCGTAGGCGCTCTGCGAGGCATCGAAGGTGACGTGGTCCTCGATCTGGGGACCCGGGAGCCCGGGATAGGTGGTCATCCCGTGCGTGATCTGGTGGCTGACGTCGACGAACCGTCCCATGTACGCCCTCATCTCCCTCGGCGGGTCACAGGTCTAGACCAACACTAGCGCCCGCCGCCGCGCCGCGCCCGGGGATCGCCGCGCCCTCCTGCGGTGCCGCCGCCGGAGGCGGCGGGCGCGCCCGGTGCGCACTCCGCCGGTCGGCGCCGTTAAGGTTCCCTATCGGCGCCGACCCGCTCGGACGCCGCCCCTCCCCCCACCCGCACCGACGAAGAGAGGGACTCCCGAGTGTCGCTGTACGGGGCCGCCAAGGCGGTCATCGCCCCCGCCACACGGACGCTGTGGCCGATCGAGGCCGACGGGGTCGACCACGTTCCCGCACGGGGCCCGGTGATCCTGGCCTCCAACCACCTGTCCAACATCGACCCGCTGTTCATCGGGGTCGCCGTGCCCCGCCCGGTGGTCTTCATCGCCAAGGAGGAGCTGTTCGCCGACGGCAACGCCGCCCAGCGGGCCCTCACCCGCGCGCTGCGCGGCCTGGGGCAGCTCTCGGTGGACCGCAAGCCCGGCCAGAGCGCACAGGAGGCGATGGACAACAGCCTTCAGGTGCTGCGCGAGGGCAACGTGTTCGGCATCTTCCCCGAGGGCACCCGCTCCCCCGACGGCCGCCTCTACCGGGGGCAGACCGGCCTGGCGTGGCTCGCGCTGTCCTCGGGCGCCCCGGTGGTCCCGGTCGCCCTGTACGGCACCGACCGCATCCTGCCGCACGGCCGCACGGTTCCGGTGCTGCGCCGCGTCGGCATGCGCTTCGGGCCGGCGGTGGACCTGTCCCCCTGGCAGGGCGAGGCGGGCCGGGCGCGCTCGCGGCGCGCGGCCACCGACGCGATCATGGCGGCGATCCAGCGCCTGTCCGGCCAGGAGCAGGTCCCGCGCTTCGCGGCCACGGTCAAGGCCGAGATGGAGGAGGAGCGCGCGGACCGGGGCGGCACCGGCCGGGGCTGACCCCGGCCCGACGGGGATTCGCCCGTTCGGCCCCCGCGCCGGCGCCCCCCGGTCTAGAGTTGGCCCCCAGATGACCGGTCCCCTCGCTCTTCCGGTCGCAGCGGACCCGGCCGCACTGTGCGGTCGGCGCGTCGGTTGCACGCGTGAGCGCGGAGGTGGAACGAAGGTGGCCCGGTTGAGCCGTTCGCTCTTCCCCGTCCTGCCCGAGGACGGCGTGTTCCGGATCTACGGCCGGGGCGCCCGGCCGGACGGCCCCGGCGTCCCCGCCCCGCCGGGCGGGGAGCTGCTCGCCTGCGGCGTCGACCACATGGAGCTGCGCACCCTGCAGGGGCGCGTGCCGGTCGGCGTGACCGTGGAGGAGTGGGACGGCCCGCCCCTGCAGGAGGCGGAGGAGGCCGACGCCTGGGAGGAGCGCGCCCTGGGTTCGCTGGTGCTGCGCGGCCAGGTCGCGGTGCGGGGCGGGATGAACCGCAGCCCCGTGCGGATCCGCCTGGCCGGCGGCGCCCGCCGGTACGCGGCCGAGGTGCGGGCCCGCCACCGGCGCGAGGTCGCCGAGGACTGCGTGCGGCTGCTGCGGCGCCATCCGGACCCGCGCTGCGAGGGGTTCCAGGCGGCGGCGCGTATGCTCGGCGGCCGGGAGGCGTTCCTGATCCGGCTGTGGCCGGTCGCGGCCGCGCCGGAGCAGCGCCCCTCGCCCGCGGCCGCGGTGAGGTACCCCACAGTCGTTTCGGGCTGAGTCCCGCCCCGTCGGCGCGTTCTTTCTCATCGGGCGTCCTTTGCACCTCGGTGACGTGCGCCGACGCCGCCGGCCGCGAAGGCCGTGCCCCGGTCGGCGGACCGGAGAGGGCAATGCCTATCTTGGAGATAGGGTTTATAGGGAACCGAATCCTCCTATAAATTAGGTTAGCCTCGCCTGATTTACCGCGCCCAGGGGGCGTGGACGGCGGCCCGCGCGCCCGGCGGGACCGCACGACGACCCGGCGCGACGAATGGAGAACTGAGAGATGACGCGACCACTGCGCGTGGGAATCGTGGGGGCGGGCCCCGCGGGGATCTACGCGGCCGACCTGCTCACCAAGGACGAGACCCTGGCCGCGGAGGGCGTCGAGGTCAGCATCGACGTCCTGGACAGGCTCCCCTCCCCCTACGGGCTGGTCCGCTACGGCGTCGCCCCCGACCACCCCCGCATCAAGCAGATCCAGTCCGCGCTGCACAAGATCCTCGACAAGCCGCAGATCCGCTTCCTCGGCAACGTCGGCTACGGGATCGACCTGAAGCTGGAGGACCTGCACCGGCACTACGACGCCGTCATCTTCGCCACCGGCTCCGACCGCGACCGCCCCCTGGACGTCCCCGGTGCGGACCTGCCCGGCAGCCACGGCGCCGCCGACTTCGTCTTCTGGTACGACAGCCACCCCGACGTCTCCCCGCAGTGGCGGGTCGAGGGCACCAGCGTCGCCGTCATCGGCGCCGGGAACGTCGCGGTCGACGTCGCGCGCATCCTGGCCAAGGACGCCGACGACCTGCTGCCCACCGACATCACCGGCAACGTGCACGAGGGCCTGCGGGCCAAGGGCGTCACCGACGTGCACGTGTTCGCCCGGCGCGGCATCGCCCAGGCCAAGTTCACCCCGATGGAGCTGCGCGAGCTGGACAAGCAGCCCGGGGTCGAGGTGATCGTCTACCCCGAGGACTTCGAGATGTGCGAGGCCTCGGTGGCCGCCGCCGAGGAGTCCAACCAGGTCAAGACCAACGTCAAGGTCCTGCAGAACTGGGCCATCCGGGACCCGCGCGGCGAGCCGCGCCGCCTGCACCTGCACTTCCTGCACCGCCCCGCCGAGGTGCTCGGCGAGGACCGCGTCACCGGCCTGCGCACCGAGCGCATGGAGCTGACCGGCGACGGCGGGGTGCGCGGCACCGGCGAGTTCATCGACCACGAGGTCCAGGCCGTCTACCGCGCGGTGGGCTACCTCGGCTCGCCCCTGGCCGACCTGCCCTTCGACGAGGAGCGCGGCGTCGTGCCCAACGAGGGCGGCCGGGTGCTCGACATGGACGAGCGGCACGTCCCCGGCGTCTACGCCACCGGCTGGATCAAGCGCGGCCCGGTCGGCCTGATCGGCCACACCAAGGGCGACGCGCTGGAGACCGTCACCAACCTGGTGGAGGACCGCGCGGCCTTCCCCGAGCCCGAGGCGCCCGAGCCGGAGTCGTTCCTGCGGCTGCTGGAGGAGCGCGGAGTGCCCTACACCACCTTCGAGGGGTGGCGGCGGCTGGAGGCGCACGAGGAGTCCCTGGGTGAGGCCGAGGGCCGCAAGCGCGTCAAGGTGCGCGAGCGCGACGCGATGACCCGGATCGCCCGCGGCGAGGACTGATCCGGGACACTGGGCCCCTCACCGGCCGCTATCGTCGTTCCTGGCTCAGACGTACACGGCGAGGCGATCGGCCGGACCGGATCGCGGGCACGGGCCCCGAGGGCCCGTGCCCGCGCCCGGAGGGACCGCCCGCTCCCCCTTCGGCGGCGACGCCGAGCCGTGCCCCTGCGCACGCGGGGGCGGTGCACCCCGGGAAGGACGAATCAGGCGTGGACGACAGGTGGACACCGGGAGAGGACGACGACGCGTTCCCCCGGCGCGACCAGGAGAGCGACGGAGGAGCGGCGCCTCCCCCGCCGCCCGCCGGTACTCGGGAGGAGGCGGAGTCCGCCCAGCCCCGCAACCCCTATGTTCTGCCGACGGCACCCTCCGAGCGGAACGAGCAGGGGCCGCCCGGCGTCCCCTCCGGCGCCGAGCGCCCCTACCCGTCGGGGCCGGGTGCCCCCGGCCGGGGCAGTGACGGCGGCATCGACTGGAAGGCGCCGCCGCGCCCGTCCGGCGACTCTGCTGGGAGCGACGCCCCTGGCGCCGGGCCGGTCGGCCCCTCAGCAGGGTCCCCGACTCCTCCTGAGGCATCGCCGTTCTCCGAGTCCAGGGAGGCGCGGCCCGACGGCGCCCCGTCGCCCGTGGAGACCGGTCCTCTTCCGCAGACCCATGGCGGCGAGAGCGCCCCCTCCCGTAGTGGCTGGGACGCCCCCAGGGACGCGAACGACCCGGCGACGCCGTCTCCGTCCGCGTCCTCGCCCCCTTCCGCCCCTCAGGCCCCCTTCTCCCCGCCACCCGGGGCCTCGAGCGGAGCCGACCACCCCGAGCCCCCGACGGACGCGCCTGGCGCCGCTGAGAGCCCTCAGGCCTACGACCCGTCCCGAGGGAGGGACGTCCTCGGCGGCGGCTTCTCCGAGGAGGCCCGGCCGCCGTTCGCCGACGGCCCCGGCCGGCACGGCGCCCCTGGCGAGTCTCCGGCCGACCGGACCATCCCCACCGGCGCACAGACCGGCCCCTTCCCCAGCGTCGGCCCGGACACCGGCGCCGAGGAGGGCCTGCCCACCGGCCGCCAGGACTCCGCCTGGACCGGCGGCGGGGACCTCACCGGCGCCCCGTTCGAGCCCTCCGGGCAGCCCGCCCAGGAGGCCGACACCTCCCTCTCGCGCTTCGCGCCCCCGACCGACCCCGAGCCGGGCGCCGCCGGGGTCGACGACCGCGCTCCTTGGGCCACCTCCGCCTTCCCTCCTCAGGAGTACGGCGCCCCGGCCCCCGATGCCTCCCCCGACTCCACGATGCCCTCCTCGGACCCGGCGGGCCCTGCGGGCGACACCTTCGGGTGGCAGAGCGCTCCCCGACCCGCAGACGGGGCCCCAGAGCCCTCGGCGACCATCGCCCAGGGATACCCGCCCCCCGTCCCCGAGGGCGGGCAGCCGCACGACGCCCACGGCGCGTACGGGGACGGCCAGTACGGGGACCGCGACCAGGGCGCCTCCACACCGCCCGGCGGGTTCGGCGCCGCGCCGGACGGACGCTCCTACCTGGACGAGACGTCCAACCCCGCCTTCCCGAACGCCGAACGCTCCCCGTTCCCCGAGTCCGACGAGATCCCCGACGACCCGTACGGCGCACAGAGCGCCCCCTACGGCGGGACGCCGGCGGGCGGGGACACCGGGCCCGGCACGCAGACCTTCGCCGTTCCCCCGGGAGTGCCCTCGGACGTCTCCTCCGGGCCCACCCCGTCGGGACCGTCCGATCCCGACGGCCCCGGGGAGGGGACGGGAGGCTTCCCGCCGCCGCCCGCCCCGCCCGGACGCTCAGGCGCACCCGGCGGCCCGGACGGCCCCGGCGCACCCGGCGGTCCCTACGGCCCGTTCGACGAGGACCCCGAGCCGAAGAAGCGCTCCCGCAAGGGCCTGTTCATCGGCATCGGGGCCGCCGTCCTCGCCGTCGTCCTCATCGGCGGCGTCACCGCCTGGTTCGTCTGGGGCAGGCCGGCGGGTCCCGAGGGCACCGCCGACGCCTACGCCGCCGCCTGGGGCGAGCGCGACTACGCGGCCATGGCGGCACAGGCCACCGGCGGCGACGCCGAGAAGCTGCTCACCGGCCTCGACGAGAACCTCGGGGTCGAGAAGGCCTCCATCGAGGTGGGCGAGATCAGCGAGGGCGACGGCTCGGCCACCGCCCCGTTCACCGCCACCCTGTCGCTGAGCAGCGCCGGCGACTGGACCTACGAGGGCGAGCTGCCGCTGGTGCGCCAGGACGGGGAGTGGAAGGTCGACTTCGCCCCCGACGTGGTGCACCCCGAGCTGTCCGACGGGACGACGCTGATCCGCACCAACGTGCTGGGCGAACGCGGCCGCATCCTGGCCTCCGACGGCTCGCGCCTGGACACCGAGGACGCCTCCGGCTCGATCAAGATGCTCACCGGGTCGGTCGGGGCGGCCACCGCCGAGGACGTGGAGCGGCTGGGCGCCGGCTACAAGGAGGGCGACCCGGTCGGCCAGGGCGGCATCCAGCAGCAGTACGAGGAGCGCCTGGCGGGCGAGATGTCCACCTCCATCCGCGTCGCCCCGGTCGGCGAGGAGGAGGCGGCCGCCGAGGACCCCGACGCCCCGGTGGTGGCCACCCTGGAGGGCGAGCCCGGCAAGGACGTCACCACCGCCATCGACCCGGCCCTGCAGGACGCCGCGGCCGCGGCGGTCACCACCGAGGGCAAGCCGACCTCGCTGGTGGCGGTGCGCACCACCACCGGCGAGGTGCTGGCGGTCGCCAACAACGCCGCCGGGTTCAACCGTGCCCTGGACGGGCAGTACGCGCCCGGCTCCTCGCTGAAGATCATCACCTACGAGTCGCTGCTGGAGAACGGCATGACGACCTCGGACCCGATGAACTGCCCGAAGGAGGCGCTGGGCTTCAAGAACGCCGGGGACGCCGCCTACGGCGCCCAGACGATGAGCGAGGCCTTCGCCACCTCCTGCAACACCGCCCTGGTCCAGGCGGTGGTGCAGCGGCTCAGCGGCGAGCAGCTGGCAGCCACGGCCGAGGAGTTCGGCATGAACGCCGAGCTCAACGTGGGCATCCCCGCCCGCAAGCCGTCCTTTCCCCAGCCCGACGGCAACGGCCTGCTCGCCGCGCAGAGCATCGGCCAGGGCCAGGTGATCAGCACCCCGCTGCACATGGCCACCGTGCCCGCGGCCATCGCCGACGGGTCCTGGCGCTCCCCGGCGCTGGTGACCGACCCCGCGCTGGAGGGCAAGCCCGAACCCGAGCCGATCGCGCACGCCGAGCAGATCCGGCCGATGATGCGCGCGGTCGTCACCGAGGGCACCGCCAAGAGCTCCGGGTTCGAGGGCGAGGTGTACGCCAAGACGGGCTCGGCCGAGTTCGGCACCGCCTCCGGTGAGGACGATGAGCTGGAGACCCACGCGTGGGTGGTCGGCTACAAGGGCGACATCGCCTTCGCCGCGGTGGTCGAGGGCGGCGGAGGCGGCGGCTCGGTCGCCGGCCCCGTGGCCGCCGAGTTCGCCAACACCTTCTGACCCGTCAGGGCCGGGACCGGCCCCACGCGTCGAAACGAGAGGCCGCCCGAGGTGTGCACCCCGGGCGGCCTCGCCGTTCCCACGGGTCCCGGACGGCAGGCGGGCTCCCACCCCCACTACCGCTTTACCGGGCGAGGGCCGCCGACGCCCCGCCCTACAGCGCAGATCCGACACCGCCTCGGGCAGGGGCGAGTCACCAGGCTGTACATGGTGGCCACGAGGACGGCTGGTCCCGTCTCGGAGTCCCCCCAGGAACACATCTCAGGCGCCAGGGCGTGCCCGACCGGCAGTGTATGACCAAGCGCGGCACAAGGGCGCGCCTATGACCACCAAGAGGGCCGACACAAGCGCACAGCCCTCTCCCCGGCTCCTCGCGCCAGGCGCTGTCTGGGCCTCCGTTCCGGGGGACGCCAAGGGCCGCGTGAGGAGCGCGGGCGTAGCCCGCCCAAGCGGTGTGACCGGAGGCGGTCCTTACTGCCCCAGTGGACCGGGGTGGGGCCGCTCCGGCGGGCGGGGCCGGGTCACCGGGCCGAGCCGCCCACGGCGCTGACCACGTCCACGTCCTGCTGCTCCCCGGGGCCCGCCGGGGCCTCGGCCGGGGGTGCGAGCAGGAGCAGTCCCAGCACCATGAGCAGGACCATCGCCGCGACGATCGCGCAGACCAGCCAGGCCCGCCACTTCAGGTCGCCGTCGGCGGGCCGGTCCGACAATCCGGGGTCACCGTCGCCGAACGACTGCAGGCGCCCCGCCAGGACCGGGTCGTCCTCGCTGAGGCGGTGCTCGATCGCGGCCAGGATCCGCTCCTCGTATTCGCGCAGAGCCATGGCGCCACCTTTCGCAACGGCAGGGGGAGCGCCGGACCGCCCCGGTGATACGGCGGTCCCGCCCCCGGTACCCGCTTTTCTATCCGGGAGCGGGTCCGCTGTCATCCGGTTCGGGGAATTCGCTCCTGACCGCGGGGTGCGGTCCTGCTCACCCCGTCGGGGCGGCGACCGCCTCGCCCTCGCCCGGCGCGCCTTCGGTGCGGTACCGGTCCAGGGCGGTCACGAAGTAGCGCAGCCCCTCATCGCCGCCCCCGGAGCCGTCCTCGGCGGCACCGGCGGCGGTATCGGCGGCGGTATCGGTGAACGAGGGCCCGTCCCCCGCCCCCACGACGCCCACCAGGTTGTCGCGGCCGGCCAGCGCGCACGGGTCGTCGGCCCCGTCCCCCGCCACCCGGTACACGGCGTAGGAGCGCGCCCCCTCGACCGGGTCCCACGACAACCGGACGCCGCCGTCCCCGGTGCGCTCGGCCCCCAGCCCCCCGACCGGGTCGGGGCGCCCCTCACCGCCCCCGGCCCGGGGCGGCAGCGCCGGCAGGGCGTAGTGGTCCTCGGACAGCCGCTCCATCGCCCCCTGGGCCCGGCCCCGCAGGTCCTGCATGGAGAAGAACACGTCGCCGCCCACCTCGGGCAGCCCGCCGCTGAAGTCGAGCTGGCGGGCGAGCGCACCGTCGCCCTCCCAGGCCTTCTCGCCGTCCTCGCCGACGCGGTAGGCGGCCTGGCCGATGTACAGGTCCACGCCCGTGCCGCGCACCTCCTCGGCCCACCAGGGCGCCAGCACCTCGTAGTCGGCGGCGGAGAACCCGCGCTCCCAGTACAGCTGGGGCACGAGGTAGTCCACGCTGCCCTGCTCGATCCAGGCCCGGGTGTCGGCGTACTGGGCCGAGTAGGACTCCAGGCCCTCGGTGTCGGAGCCGCCCGGGCCGCTGCCGGCGTTGCGGTAGATGCCGAAGGGGCTCACCCCGAACCGGACCCACGGCTCGGACTCCTCGATGGCCGCGTGCACGTCCGCCATCAGCGCGTCGACGTTGGAGCGCCGCCAGTCGTCGCGGTCCCCTCCGTCGCCGTACTCCTCCCAGCTCGCGTCGTCGTCGAACTCCTCGCCGCCGGCCGGGTAGGGGTAGAAGTAGTCGTCGAAGTGCACCCCGTCCACGTCGTAGCGGTCCACGACGTCCATGACGACGCCGGTGACCCATTCGCGCACCTCGGGCAGCCCGGGGTCGAGCCAGCCCTGGTCGTCGTACTCCACCAGCCAGTCGGGGTGCTCGACGGCCGGGTGGTCCCCGCTCAGCCCGTCGAGGTCGGGGTCCTTCCAGCCGACGCGGTAGGGGTTGAACCAGGCGTGCAGCTCCAGCCCGCGCGCGTGCGCCTCCCGGACGGCGAACTCCAGGGGGTCGTAGCCCGGGTCGCCCCCCTGCTCGCCGGTCAGGTAGCGCGCCCAGGGCTCCTTGTCCGAGGCGTAGACGGCGTCGGCGGTGGGCCGGGCGTGGAAGAAGACCGCGTTGAGGCCCAGTTCCGCGGCGGCGTCGAGCTGCGCGCGCAGCTCCTCCTTCTGCTCCTCGGCCTCCAGCCCCGGCTCGGAGGGCCAGTCGATGTTGCGGACCGTGGTCAGCCACACCCCGCGCATCTGCCGCTTGGGCAGGTCGGCCGCGGCCTCGCACTCGGCGGGGATCGGCCGGGCGTCGGCGCCGGCCTCCGCGGGCCCCGCGTCCTCGGGAGGCGTCCCCGTGCACGCCGCCAGCACCGGCAGCGCCGCGGCCGTCGCCGCCCAGCGCAACAGCCTCCGCATGTCCCCCGTGCCCGCCTTTCCCCGCGTTCCGCCGATTCCACCGATTCCCGGGACAGCCTAGCGGCGCCTCCGTCACACCCGTCCCCGGATCCGCGCAGATGGGCACGCCCTCTCCGCCGACTCCCTAGACTCGAATGTCGTGAGTGTCGCCTTTGCATCCCCGTCACGGCTGGTCGTCCGCACCGTCGAGCTGCGCGACCGGCGTTCCCTGCTGTCCCACCTGCCCCCCGCCGCGCCCCTGTGCTGGCTCCGAGGCGGCGAGGGGCTGGTCGCCTGGGGCGAGGCGGCCCGCGTGGAGCCGCCCGCCGAGGCCGGGCCGCACGGGGCGGACCGCTTCGGCGGGGCCGCCGAGGCGGTGCGGGAGCTGTTCTCCGGGGCCGAGGTCGACGACGCGATCGACCTGCCGGGGACCGGACCGGTCGCCTTCGGGTCCTTCACCTTCGACGCGCGCTCGCCGGGATCGGTGCTGGTCGTGCCCAGCGTGGTGGCCGGGCGCCGGGACGGGCGCACCTGGCTGACCACCATCGGCGCGCACCGGCCGGGCGGCCACCCCGGCGCGCTCACCGCACCGGGGGCGCCGCTGCGCCCGGTGGGGCCGCTGACCTGGGGCCCGGGCTCGCGCACGGCCGAGGAGTGGTGCGGCTCGGTGGGCGCGGCGGTGGAGCGCATCCGGGCCGGCGGCCTGGCCAAGGCGGTGCTGGCGCGCGACGCGCTCGCCGACGCCGAGCGCGGCATCGACGTGCGCACCCTGCTGGGGCGGCTCGCGGCCGCCCACCCCGACTGCTACACCTTCGCGGTCGACGGGCTGGTGGGCGCCACCCCCGAGCTGCTCCTGCGCCGCGCGGGCGACCGGGTGGAGTCGCTGGTGCTGGCGGGGACCCGCACCCGGGGCGCCACCGCCGCGGAGGACGCCGAACTCGCCCGCGACCTGCTCTCCTCGGCCAAGGACGCCGAGGAGCACCGCTATGCGATCGACTCGCTGCGCGCGGCGCTGGACCCGCTGGCCGAGGAGGTCTCGGCGCCGTCGTCGCCCGAGCTGCTGCGGCTGGCCAACGTGCAGCACCTGGCCTCGCCGACCTCGGCCCGGCTGCGCGCGGGGGTCTCGACGCTGGACGCGGTGGGCGCCCTGCACCCCACGGCGGCGGTGGGCGGCACCCCCACCCGGGCGGCGGTGGAGCTCATCGCCGAGCTGGAGGGGATGGACCGCGGGCGCTACGCGGGCCCGGTGGGGTGGGTCGACGGCCAGGGGCGCGGCGAGTGGGCGATCGCGCTGCGCTGCGCACAGGTGTCGGGGTCGCGGGCGCGCCTGTTCGCGGGCTGCGGCATCGTGGCCGACTCCGACCCGCGCTCCGAGCTGGCCGAGGCCGACTCCAAGTTCCGCGTCATGCGCGAGGCCCTGACCGACGGCTGAAGGGGCCCGCGCCCGGCGGCGCTCACTCCCGCAGGGCCTCGAAGTCCGCGAA
Source organism: Nocardiopsis halophila DSM 44494 (assembly GCF_000341245.1). Taxonomy (GTDB): domain Bacteria; phylum Actinomycetota; class Actinomycetes; order Streptosporangiales; family Streptosporangiaceae; genus Nocardiopsis_A; species Nocardiopsis_A halophila. The sequence continues at coordinate 2,200 of NZ_ANAD01000030.1, read as the reverse complement.
CTCGAACCCCGGGGCGACGATGCAGGTCACCAGCGCCTCCTCGCCCACCAGCGGGCGCGCCGCCTGCCAGGTGCCGGCCGGGACCAGCAGCTGGAGCCGCTCCCCGGCCTCGACGTAGGGCCCCAGCACCTGCGGGCGCTCCTCCTGCGGCTCGTCCCCGGTCCCGCCCAGCAGCATCCGCAGCGGCCCGCCCCGGTTGAACACCCACAGCTCGTCCGAGCGGACCCGGTGCCAGCGCGACTCCTCGCCCGGGCAGAGCAGGAAGTGGATGGCGCTGGCCGCGTCGCGCGGCCCCGGGTAGCCCTCCGGGTCGGTGCGCACCGGGGCGCGCCACGTCTGGCGGTACCAGCCGCCCTCCGGGTGCGGCAGCAGGTCCAGCGCCTCTGCGGTGGGGCTGCGCCGGTCGACGCCGGTGAAGCCGCCCCACGGGTCGCGGCGCAGGTAGCGCACCCCCACCACGGCGCGGCGCGGGATCGGGCCGTACACGTGGGGGAAGCGCACGTCCGGGCCGACCCCCGGGGGCGGCGCCGGCGCGGGCGCCTCCCAGCGCACCTCCGCGTCCACCATCCCGCTGTCCACGACCAGGGCCACCATCTGCTCGCCGGTCCCCCGGTAGAAGGCGTCGGCCACCGCCAGGAGCGTGGCCTCGTCCGGGGAGGCGTGCACGAACCCCTCGGTGTCCAGGGATTCGGCGGTGATGTCGCCGCCCTCCTGCCACCGCGCGTGCTCGGTCATGTGGAGGATGTAGCCCATGGGGGCGACGCTATCAGCGCCGTGACCGGCGACACCCCGTACCCCGCCCTACACCTCCAGGTGCAGGGCGGCGTCCATGCCGGCGAAGGCGCGGCGGACGTGCCCGGGCAGCTCTCCGGGCTCGCAGGCCGGCAGCCACTCGTCCAGGGCGCTCCTCCACGCCGCCACGCAGAACTCGACCAGCAGCCGCAGCTCCAGGCCGTCCGGCGCGTCGAGCCGCCTCCGGAACTCCGTCTGCACCTCGGCGCAGTGGTGCAGCGAGTGGCCCTCGAGCGCCGGGGACTCGGCGGTCAGCCGGAGGGTGGTGCGGAACCGGCGGTTCCAGTCCTCGTCCATGCGCGAGAGCGCCGCCAGCAGAGTGTCGCGGAAGACGTCGCGCAGCGGTCCTCCGGTCCTCGGCCCCTCGTCCTCGTCCAGGACCTCCAGGAAGACGCTCCACAGCTCCTTGGCGGCGGTGAGGGCCACGTCCTCCTTGGAGCGGTAGTAGCGGAAGAAGGTGCGCCGCGACACCTCGACGGCCTCGAGCAGTTCGTCGAGCGGGGTCGCGTCGAATCCGCGCTCGCCGAACAGCGTCACGGCGGTGTCCGCCAGCGCCTGGCGGGTGCGGACCTTCTTGCGTTCGCGCAGCGAGGAGGGCGGGTCGGTGGGCGTCATCAAAGCCAGTGTAGCGCGGCCGCCGAAACGTGGCGTATGCTCCGGAAGCGCAAATGCCACTCTGTGGCACTTTTCGTGAAGGAGCGACATGCGCGCACTCGTCATCGACCACGCCGCCCCCACCCGCCTGGCCATGGCCGAGGTGCCCGACCCGGTCCCCGAGCGGGACGAGGCCCTGGTGCGGGTCGAGGCCGTCTCCCTCAACTACGGGGAGGTCGCCGACGCCGCCCGGGGTGAGGCGCCGGACGGGACGGTCATCGGCTGGGACGCGGCAGGGGTGGTGGTCCGCCCCGCCGCCGACGGGTCGGGGCCGCCGGAGGGCGCCCGCGTCGTCACCCTCGGCCATGCGGGGTGGGCCCGGCTCCGGGCGGTGCCGGCGTCCATGCTCGGCACCGTGCCCGACGGCGCCGACCCGGGGGCCGCCGCCGCCCTCCCGGTCGCGGGGCTCACCGCCCTGCACGTGCTGCGGCGCCTGGGGCAGCTGGTGGGCCGCCGGGTCATGGTCACCGGTGCGACCGGCGGCGTCGGACGGTTCGCCGTCCAACTCGCCGCGCGCGCCGGGGCCCAGGTGGTGGCGATCAGCAGGGACCCGGCATCCACCGAGGTCCTGCGAGCGCTCGGCGCCGACGAGGTCCGCTCCGACGCCGCGGACGTCCGGGAACCGGTCGCGGGGGTGGTCGACAACGTCGGCGGGCCCGCCCTGGTGAGCGCCTTCGCCGCCCTGGAGGCCGGCGGGACGCTGGTCAACGTGGGCCGCTCCTCGGAGGCGGCCGCGGTCCTGCCCACCGACGCG
>NZ_ANAD01000029.1 GCF_000341245.1 Nocardiopsis halophila DSM 44494 | reverse complement strand
GTCCCGGACTTCTCCGGCGACCTGTCCTGGCTCGCCGCCGAGGTCGCCTCGGGCCGCCTGGACCCGGGCATCGTCCGGCGGGACCCGTGGACCCGCCACGAGGAGGCCGCCCGCGCACTGCTCGAAGGCCGCCTGCGCGGCAAGGCCGTGCTCGACGTGGACTGAGGCACCGCGGAACACGGCCGACGGAAACGACCCCACGAAGCCCTAGGCGGCCGTCGCCGGTCTTGTCGGGCTGTGGTGGGAACGGATCCCGACCACCGCAGGGAGCACCCTGCCGCCCCGGGGGCACCTCAGGCGCCCGGGGCGGGTCATCCCTCCAGGGCCCGGTCCACGGCCTGTTGGATGCGGGCGCGCAGCGCCGCCGCGTCGGACCGGCCGGTGCGCACCTCGATCAGCCGCAGCCCCTCGCCGAGCAGCGCCTTGGGCAGGTCGCTCGCCCACTCCAGGCGCGTGTAGCCGACGTCGGCCATGGCCGCCACCCGTTCCATCGACACCCCGTGCGGCGTGCCGAAGACCCTCTCGAAGTCCGGGTGCCCCGCCTGCTCGAGGCCGGAGAAGATACCGCCGCCGTCGTTGTTGACCACCATCACCGCCAGGTCCGGCCGGGGCTCGCCCGGGCCGATGACCAGGCCGTTCTGGTCGTGCAGCACCGCGAGGTCCCCCAGCAGGGCGAAGGCGCCCCCGCCGCCGTCGGCCTGGTGGGCCAGGGCCGCACCCACCGCCGTGGAGACCGTGCCGTCGATGCCGCTCACCCCGCGGTTGCCGATGATGCGCGCCCCGCAGCGGGAGGCCATCGCGGCGTCCAGGTCGCGGATCGGCATGCTCGACCCGGCGAACAGCAGTGATCCGTTCGGCAGCTGCGCGGCCAGGTCCCGGGCCAGCCGGGGCTCGCTGAGCGCCTCCTCGGCGTCGAGCACCCCGTCCACGGCCGCGCGCGCCGCCGCCTCGGCCCGCCTCCAGGACGCGGCCCAGGCGGTGTCCGGGTCGGCGCCCTCGGGCGCCGCGAGCGCCGGCACCACCTGGCAGGCGGTCCGCACCGGATCGGCGAAATGGCGCGGGTCGCCCACCGCGATGTGCCGCCGCGCACTGCGCAGATAGGACAGGAGCTGCCGGGACAGGCCCGGGCGCCCCACGCTGACCACCAGGTCGGGCACGTGCTCACGCGCGAAGGCGGGGTTGGCCAGCAGCTCCCGGTAGGCGGAGGCCGCCTCGGCGCGGCGCGCGTTGGAGGTGGGCTCGGCCAGCAGCGGCCACCCCGTGCGCGCCGACAGCGCCAGGAAGGGCACCGGGTCGTAGTCGCCGTCGCCGCAGACGATCACCCCCCGCTCCACGGCGGGGGCCCGCACCGGCTCGGGCTCGCCCGGCACGGCGGGCCCGGTGAACCACGGCGCGTCCTCGGCGCGCCCGTCCAGCGGCTCGGGCCACTCCGGGGCGTCCGGCCCCTGGTCCGGCACGAGCGGCTCGCGGAAGGCCAGGTTGAGGTGGGCCGGCCCGGGGTGGTCGGGGCCGGTGGCCGCCCAGGCGCGGCACGCCAGCGACCGCCAGTAGGCGACCATGCCCGGCACCGGCTCGGGCACCCCGGCCTCGGCGAAGAAGCGCACGGCGGGGCCGTAGAGGCGGATCTGGTCCACCGTCTGGTTGGCGCCGGTGGCGCGCAGCTCGGGCGGCCGGTCGGCGGTCAGGACCAGCAGCGGCACCCCGGCGTGGTCGGCCTCCATCACGGCCGGGTGGAAGTTGGCCGCCGCCGTGCCCGAGGTGCACACCAGCGCGACCGCGCGGCGCGAGGCGCGCGCCAGGCCCAGCGCGCAGAAGGCCGCCGACCGCTCGTCGATGCGCACGTGGACGCGCACGCCGGGGTGGGCGACCAGGGCCAGCGCCAAGGGGGTCGAGCGCGACCCCGGGGCGACGACCGCCTCGGCCAGCCCGCAGCGGGCGAGCTCATCGACGAGGACCCGCGCCATCGCGGTCGAAGGATTCATGCAGAACAGCTCTCACGTAGTCGTCTTCAGGACAGTACCGGCGTAACCTCCGCCGAACCCCCTATCGGGTGCAACGGCCCACCGCCGCCGCATGGTCCCCCCGCGGGTGCGAAACTCCCCACTTTCCCGGCCCCCGGGACCGGGCCGAAAGGAATGGCGACGGATCGCTCGCGACCTGAGAACAGCCCTCGGGGCCGTGCGGTGCGAACCCCACCGCCTCTGTCTGCCACCGCCCAAGGGCCCCGGGAGTCCGGTCCGCGCCCGGTTCCCCGTCTCCCTGAACGGACGGTGCGCCGGCGCACCGGAGGTGCGGGCGTGCCAACGCCTGTTCCCCGCTCAGGCGGCGCCACACCCCCGCGCCGCCGCACGGGCGGCCGACATCCGGTCCCTCCAGCCCTCAGGAGCGATCTCCACCGCCTCCAACAGACGCGGGTCCACCTCCGGCCGGCGCACCGGAAGCACCCCGCCGACCGGGAGCATCGGCTCGGCGCACACGTCGGACCGCAGCAGCTGCACCGTCGCCAGGCCGCAGGCATAGGGCAGCTCCGGCAGCGCGGCGGCCAGGGCCACCCCCGCGGCGATGCCCACCGACGTCTCCACCGCGCTGGAGACCACCACGGGCAGCCCGCACGCCTCGGCCACCCGCAGAGCGGGGCGCACCCCGCCCAGCGGCTGGACCTTCAGCACCACGATGTCGGCGGCCTCGGCGGCCCGGACCCGCATCGGGTCCTCGGCCTTGCGGATCGACTCGTCGGCCGCCACGGGGACCCCCGAGCGGCGCCGCACCCGCGCCAGCTCCTCCAGCGACGGGCACGGCTGTTCGGCGTACTCCAGGTCGAACCGGTCCAGCGCGCGCAGCATCCGCACGGCGGTGTCGGCGTCCCAGCCGCCATTGGCGTCCACCCGGATCCGGCCCGAAGGGCCCAGCGCGTCGCGCACCGCCTCCACACGCTCCAGGTCCTCGGCGGGGTCCTGGCCGCGNCGGCAGCCGCCGGCGGCCACGATGCGCGCCGCCTCCTGCGGCCCCACCGCCGGGACCGTGACGTTCACCGGAACGCCGTCGCGCACCGGCTCGGGCCAGCCCTCCTCGGCCGCCTCGCGGCACGCGGCCCACCACCGGGCGCACTCGGCGGGCCCGTACTCGGCGAAGGGCGAGAACTCGCCCCACCCCGCCGGCCCGCGCACGACAAGGCCCTCCCGGGCCCGCACGCCGCGAAAGCGCGTCCTCATCGGGATCGAGAACGCCCGCCCCGCCGCGTCACGCTCGGCCGTCCCGGCCATCGCGGCCCCCTCCCCCTCGGCCCGGCTCAGGGGCGGCGGGGGAAGCGGTCGAACTCCGGCCGCCGCTTCTCCTTGAAGGCGTCCCGCCCCTCCTGGGCCTCCTCGCTCATGTAGTAGAGCATGGTGGCGTCACCGGCGAACTGCTGCATGCCCGCCGCGCCGTCGCTGACCGCGTTGATCGCGCCCTTGACCATGCGCAGCGCCAGCGGGGACTTCTCCAGCATCTCCCGGGCCCAGGCCACGGTCTCCTCCTCCAGGCGCTCCAGCGGCACCACGGTGTTGACCAGGCCCATGTCCTGGGCCTCCTCCGCGGTGTACTGGCGGCACAGGTACCAGATCTCGCGGGCCTTCTTCAGCCCCACGGTCTGGGCCAGCAGCCAGGAGCCGTACCCGCCGTCGAACGAGCCGACCTTCGGTCCGGTCTGGCCGAACCGCGCGTTGTCGGCGGCGATGGTCAGGTCGCAGCACACGTGCAGCACGTGGCCGCCGCCGATCGCCCAGCCGGCGACCATGGCGACCACCGGCTTGGGCATCCGGCGGATCTGCACCTGCAGATCGAGCACGTTCAGCCGGCCGATCCCCTGGCGGGCCACCGTGTCGTCGCCCATGTAGCCGTCCTCGCCGCGGATCTTCTGGTCCCCGCCGGAGCAGAAGGCCTTGTCGCCGGCGCCGGTGAGGATGACCACGCCGACCTCGGAGTCGTCGCGGGCGGCGTTGAAGGCGTCCTGCAGCTCGAACAGCGTCTGGGGGCGGAAGGCGTTGTGCACCTCCGGCCGGTTGATCGTGATCTTGGCGATGCCCTCGGCGGTCTCATAGATGATGTCGGAGTACTCACCCGACCGCTGCCACTTCACGCCACTCACGATGTCGTCATCTCCTCTAGCCAGACGTCGGCCATTGCGCCGTGCCGGCCGGCCCGGGCGGCTCCCGGTACCGGACGGTACGTCGGATGAGCTTAGTAGCCCGCGGGGGCGCGGCCGCACGCCCGCCACCGTGGGCTACCCTCGGGGGACGTGCCGGAACGACGACTGCACGCGCTCCTGGGCCCCGAGCCCGCGCGCCTGAGCGAACTCCTGGCCGCCGCGCTCGACGGGAGCGGTCCGGCCCTTCTGCCGATCGACCCCGCGCTGCCCGAGCCGCGCGTGCGCGCCCTGCTGGACGCGCTGCGCCCGGCCGCCCTGCACACCCCCGACGGGGTGCGGCCCCTGCCCGGCGCCGAACCGGTCCCCGACGGCACCGCCCTGACCATCGCCACCTCCGGGTCCACCGGCACACCCAAGGGCGTGCTGCTCTCCGCCGCGGCCCTGCGCCACTCGGCGCACGCCTCCCTGGAGCGGATCGGCGCCCGGCCCGGGGACCGCTGGCTGTGCACCCTGCCCACCGCCCACATCTCGGGCCTGCTGGTGGTGCTGCGCGCCCTGCAAGGGGGAACCGAGCCGCTGCACACGCCCTTCGACACCGAGGCGGTCATGGCCGCGGCCGCCGAGCACCGCCCGCACGTGTCGCTGGTCCCCACCCAGCTGCGCCGCCTGCTCGCCGCCGGGGCCGACCTGTCCCTGTTCGGCAGCGTCCTGCTGGGCGGCGCCGCCGCCGAGGGCCCGCTGCTGCGCGCCGCCCGCGAGGCGGGCGGCCGGATCGTCACCACCTACGGGATGAGCGAGACCTGCGGCGGGTGCGTCTACGACGGCCGGCCGCTGGAGGGCGTGCGCGCCCGCACCGATGCCGAGGGGCGCATCCTGCTGTCCGGGCCGGTGCTGTTCTCCGGCTACCGCGGACCCGCCGGGGACACCGCCTCGGCGCTGGTGCGCGACGGCGACGGGGCGGCCTGGCTGCGCACCGGCGACCTGGGGTCGGTGGACGGCGACGGGCGGGTGCGGGTGCGCGGCCGCGCCGACGACGTGATCAACACCGGCGGCCACAAGGTCGTGGCCGGCGAGGTGGCCGGGGTGCTGGCCGGCCTGGACGCGGTCGCCGAGGCCGCCGTGGTGGGCCGCCCCGACCCCGAGTGGGGCGAGCGCGTCACCGCCGTCGTCGTGCCCGCCGACCCCCACGCCCCGCCCGACCTGGAGGAGCTGCGCGCCGCCGTCCGGGCCCGCCTGGCCCCCTACGCCGCCCCCCGCGAACTCGACCTGCGCCCCCGCCTGCCCCTGCTGCCCTCGGGAAAGACCGACCTGGCCGCGCTGAGGACCCCGCCGGACGTCCGCGATTGACGCGCCCGCGCGCGGGCAGCATGATCATGAGCGGTCGGACGGATCCGGCGAATCGGGGGAACTCATCGCGCCCTGCGGGCGTCTACACGGCAGACCGCTCTGTTCGGCGCCCGAGGGCGCCCGGTCGGCGCGGAAGTCCGGATCCGTCCACGGGGGGAGTGGTACCCGCCGTCGCGAAGGGGCCGGCAGCGGCCGGACGTCCCGTCCGCCGCGCGGTCCACCGTCCCGCAGAACCCTAGGCCGTGACCTGAACCACGACCGGCGATATCCAATCGAGACCGGGAACATTTGACTCTCTGACACGTTAGACATATTGGCGCGCCAAGACGGCGGATCCAGGCCGCCGCGTGCCACAGGTCTTGGAAGGGAGGGAGGTGCCTTCATGACGCGCACTGCCCTAGCCACTTCTCCCACGGTGGCGGACACCCCGGACACCGCGGGCGGCGCCGCGGCCGCGTCCGCGGCGCTGGACGAGCTCATCACCCGGGGGCGCTCCCAGGGACACCTGTCCCTGTCGGAGCTGCGCGCGGCGTTCACCGAGGCCGGCATCAGCCCGGCCGACGGGCGCTCCATCCTCCGGGAGCTCACCGACTCCGGGGTGCGGCTCGCCAACGGGGGCGACGATGCCGCGACGGTGGAGGCGGTCGACGCCGACACCGAGGACGAGGCGCTCGAAGACGCCCTCGACACGGCCAAGGACGAGGCGCGCGGGAAGGGCACCGAGGCGGCCGAGGTCGAGGTCGACCTCGACGACCAGTCCCCCGCCATGGGCGACTCGGTGCACACCTACCTCAAGGCCATCGGGCGCCGCCAGCTGCTCACGGCCGAGCAGGAGGTGGACCTGTCCAAGCGCATCGAGGCCGGTCTGTACGCAGAGTACCGCCTGGGGCAGCTGCCCGAGGCGCACGATCCGCCGACCGGTGCCGAGTCCGCGGCGATGAACGCGGCCGAGCGCGAGGAGCTGGAGTGGGTGGCCGAGGACGGCCGCCAGGCCAAGCAGCACATGCTGGAGGCCAACCTGCGGCTGGTGGTCTCGGTCGCCAAGAAGTACAGCGACCGCGGCATGTCCCTGCTGGACGTGGTCCAGGAGGGCAACCTCGGGCTGATCCGCGCCGTGGAGAAGTTCGACTACGCCAAGGGCTACAAGTTCTCCACCTACGCCATGTGGTGGATCCGGCAGGCAATACAGCGCGGATTCGCCGACTCGGCGCGCACCATCCGCCTGCCCGTCCACGTGCTGGAACTGCTCAGCAAGGTCAGCCGCCTGGAGCGGGACATGCACCAGACCCTGGGGCGTGAACCCACCCCCGACGAGCTGGCCCACGAGCTGGACAAGACCCCGGCCCAGATCGAGGAGCTGCTGCGGGTCACCCGCCAGCCGATCAGCCTGGACTCCACGATCGGCGAGGACGGCGAGACCCGCATCGGCGACCTGATCGAGGACATCGACGCCTCGGAGGCCTCCGAGGTCGTCGACCGCCAGCTCATGGCCGACCAGCTGCGCCGCGCACTGGACGACCTGGAGCCGCGCGAGGCCACCATCATGTCGCTGCGGTTCGGCCTGATGGACGGGCGCCCGCGCACCCTCGACGAGATCGGCAAGCACCTCGGCCTGACCCGGGAGCGCATCCGGCAGCTGGAGAAGCAGTCGCTGTCCAAGCTGCGGCACCCCAGCCGCGCCCAGCAGCTGCTGGACTTCGCCAGCTGACCCTGCCCTCCGAGAAACCGCATACAAGGCCCCGCGCCCGCCCCACGGCGGGCGCGGGGCCTTTTCAGGGGCCCTCGCAGGGCACCCGCCCCGCCTTCCCTCAGGGAAGACCCTGACTCCCCCCTGGGATGCACCGCCGCCCCTGCCCAGCGGCCGCGCGCTGAGCGACAATCGAGGCATGACTTCGCAGACTCCCGGGCAGCCCGCCACACCACGCGCCCCCAAGGACGAGGTCTCCGCCGCGTTGCAGACCAGTCGGGAGCTCGGCCCTGACTACGACGACGCCGTGGCCGCCTCGCTCGCCGACAAGCTCGACGCCGCCATCGACGCCCGCGTGCGCGAGCACGTGGCCGCCGCACAGCAGCCCGCGCAGCAGCGTCCCCAGCGGATGAGCTACGACGAGCAGTGGAAGAGCCCGCGGCTGATCGTGGGGATCATCGCCATGGTGACCGCGATCCCCCTCACCGCCATCAGCGGCGGGATCATGGGCCTCGGCGGCGTGGCCCTCGCCTGGCTCGGGCTGCTCCTGGTCTACATCGTCTCCGTCATCGGCCTGGGCCGCCGCTGAGCAGAGGCCGGCGCCCCCGCGGCCGTTATGGTGGGTCCGGTACGACGGCCCAGGGGGCGACGCCGCCCCCACCGCACCCCGGGGAGACCGTGAGCGCCCAGCCCGCCGAGCAGAACCTCACCGCCCGCGAGCGCAACGAGCGGCGGCGCCGCGCCCGCATCCTCCGGGCCGCGGCCGCACTGGCCGCACGCGGCGGACTGGAGAGCGTGCACATGCGCGACGTGGCCGAGCGCGCCGACGTCGCCCTGGCCACGCTGTACCGCTACTACCCCTCCAAGACGCACCTGATGGTGGCCGTCCTGGCCGACGAGATCGCCTCGCTGGACGACTCGATCCGCCGGCGCCCCCTGATCGGCGACCGGCCCGGGGAGCGCGCCGCCTCGGTCCTGGTCCGCACCGCCCGCTGGATCATGCGCGAGCCGGAACTGGCCGACGCGATGCTGCGCGCCGCCAACTCCGCCGACGCCTCGGTCGTGGACTGGCGCTCGGCCGTCCAGGACCGCCTCACCTCGGTCGTGCTCTACAGCGCCTACGGTCCCGAGGCCGCGGAGGCGCCCAGCGCCCGCTCCCGGCTCCTGGCCCGCGCTCTGCACGAGGTGTGGACGCAGGAGCTGGTCCTGCTGCTGCACGGGTCCACCACCCTGGACGAGCTGGAACTGACCATCGGCGAGGTGGCGCCCCGCCTCCTGGACGACGGACCCGCCTGAGGGCCCCGGAACACGACGCGCGGAAGGCTCAGTGGCCGCCCTCCGCCTGGCGGAGGGCGGCCGCGACGATGTCCAGGGCCTCCTCCCGGTCCAGGCCCAGGCGGGAGACCGCCTCGGCGTAGACCCGCGCGGCCGCGACCGCCTCCGCGCGCTGGGCGTCGCCGCCCGCGGCCACGAACGTGCCCGAGCGGCCGCGGGTCTCCAGCACGCCCGCCTGCTCCAGCTCCCGGTAGGCCCGCGCCACCGTGTTGACCGCCACCGCCAGCCCGCCCGCCAGCGAGCGCACCGTGGGCAGCCTGTACCCGACCGGGATCTCCCCCTCGGCCGCGGCGTTCGCGATCGCGGCGCGGATCTGCTCGTAGGGAGGGACCCGCGAATCCGGGTCGATGTCGATGAAGTCCGGGACTTCGGTCGCCACTGCCAGTCCTGCCGTCCTCGGTCCGGTCCTCCCGGCGGTCGCCGGGGCCCACAGCCACTGCGGCCCGACGCTCGCCGACGGGCCGCCGGGGCGCCCGGACACCGGTCCGCCGCCCCCTCCCCGATCCTGCCATCGGGGAGGGGGCGGCGCACCTCAGACCCCGGCGGGGCGGCGGGGAACCCGCTCGATCCCGTGCAGGCGGTGCCGCTCGCGCTCGGTGAGCAGGCGCTCGGCGCGCTCGGTGGCCACGCGGATCTCGGGCTTGGCCAGGCGCTTGCGCCGGTAGAGGCGGTCGGAGTAGCCCCGCGCCCCCACCAGCACCCGCTCCTGGGCGTAGGCGGCGCGCGCGGCGTCGGTCAGGGCGGCGTCCAGGGCCTTGCCCAGCCGGCTGACCTCCTCCACGTCCGCGCCGTCCTCGTGGGCGGCGACGAGCGCCGACTCGGCCTCGGCGACCGCCTTCATCAGCTCCGGAAGGCGTTCCGCGTGCTCGCGGTCCTCGCTCAGGCGGCGCTGGTCGTCCTCGTCGCCCTTGCGGCCGAACAGACCCATGCTCACTCCCCATCGTGCTCGTGCCGATCGCCCCACAACTGTAGTGTGTCGGGGATCACGACGGCGAGGCGGTCCGCGTCTCCGTGGCGGACCTTTACTGAGTAGATCTAGAGTGGCGCCCGTGAGCCGAAACAACGCCGGTCTGAGCACCGATCGCATCATCGTCGAAGCACTGCGCATCATCGACGGCCAAGGGCTGCGGCGGCTGACCATGCGCCGCCTCGGCGACTCGATGGAGGTGGAGGCCATGGCGGTCTACCACCACTTCCCGCTCGGCAAGGAGCAGCTCTTCGAGGCCATCGCCGAGTACATCACCGACGTGCACCGGGAGCGGGCCGAGGCGCACACCGAGGAATCCCCTGAGGACGGGACAGCCGAAGGGGAGGCCGACGAGGAGGAGGCCGACGAGCGCCCCTGGGACGAGCGACTGCGATCGTGGGCCTACGACTACCGCGCCGCCCTGCTCAAGCACTCAGGCGCCCTCCCTCTGCTGATCAACCGCCGCCCCGACACCGAGGCCGCGGTGCGCTCCCTGGAGCTGCAGTACGCCGCCTTCACGGAGGCCGGCCTGGAGGGCCGCGACGTCGTGAACGCGGCGGCGGCGCTGGAGTCGTACGTGACCGGGGCCGTGGTCCACGAGGTCCGGGCGGGCGGCCTGGAGAGCCCCCACCCGGCCCGCCTCGACGGCCGCTTCCCCACGGTCACCGCACTGCGGGAGACGGCGCTCGACCACGAGCAGGCCTTCGCCGAGGGCCTGGAGAGGCTGCTGAAGGCGTGGACAGGTGTCGGCCCCGACACGTCGTGAGGCCGCCCCTCAGACTCCGTCGGAGGCCTCTTGGGCGACGATGGCCGCCTGCACCCGGCTCCGCAGGTCGAGCTTGGCCAGGATCCGGCTCACGTGCGTCTTCGCCGTGGTCTCCGTGATCCCCAGCCTCCTGGAGATCTGCCGGTTGGACAGGCCCTCGCCCACGCAGCGCAGCACCTCCCGCTCCCGGGCCGTCAGCTGCTCCAGGGCCTCCGGCGCCACCTGGGGACGGTCGGGCCGGTCGGCCTCCCGCCCCGGCGGGACCGCGAACTCGGCGATCAGCCGCCGCGTGACCGCCGGAGCGATCATCCCCTCTCCGCGCGCGACCACCCGCACCGCCTCGACCAGCGCGTCCGCCTCGATGTTCTTCAGCAGGAACCCGGCCGCCCCGGCCCGCAGCGCCCCGAAGACGTACTCGTCCAGGTCGAAGGTGGTCAGCACCAGCACGTCGGTCCCGCTGCCGGCCAGTTCGCGGGCGGCGGCGATGCCGTCCTTGCGGGGCATGCGCACGTCCATCAGCACCACGTCCGGGCGGGTGCGCCGCACGGCGGCCACCGCCTCCTCGCCGTCGCCGGCCTCGGCCACGACGTCGATGTCCGGCGCGCCGTCCAGGATCATCACCAGTCCCGAGCGCACCGCCCACTGGTCCTCGGCCACCACGACCCTGATCACTGCCCGGCCTCCGTCCGCACCGGCAGCTCGGCCCGGACCCGCCACAGCCGCCCGTCCCCGGACGGCCCCGCGCAGAACACCCCGCCCAGAAGGTCCGCCCGCTCGCGCATGCCCACCAGTCCCATCCCCGCCCCCAGCGGGTCGGGCGGCGCGGCGCCCGCCACCGGGTTCTCCACGGCCACCACCAGCCGGTCCGCGCCCCCGGCGGGAGGGTAGTCCAGCGCGACCCGCACCCGAGGCGGGTCCGCGTAGCGCAGCGCGTTGGTCAGCGCCTCCTGGAGGATCCTGTAGGCGGCCGCGTCCACCTGCGGCGGCAGCGGCCCCCGGTCGCCGCGCTCGCGCACCTCCACCTCCAGCCCCGCCTCCCGGGCGGTGCGCACCAGCAGGTCGGCCTCGCCGACCCGCGGCGTGATCCGCTCCCCGGCCGGCGCCTCCCCCGTCCGCAGAACCCCGATCATCCTGCGCATCTCCTCCAGTCCCTGCACGCTGTTGTCCCGGACCACCACCAGCACCCGGCGCACCAGCTCCGGGTCGAACGGCTCGCGCGAGAGCGCCGCCGTGGACTGCACCGCGACCGCGCTCATGTGGTTGGCGATGACGTCGTGCAGCTCCCGGGCCACCCGGGCCCGCTCCTCGGCCACCGCGCGGGCGCGGTCGAGCTCGGCCATGCGCACCCGCTCCTCGGCCCGCTCGCGCTCCAGGTCGGCGCGCCCCCGGTGCTCCCGCACGCTCCACCCGGCGACCACCGGGAGCGCGAACACCATCACGTAGAGCCCGATCAGCTGCAGGTAGGCCAGCGCGCCGTCGACCTGCCCGGCCGCGTACAGCCAGCCCCCGGCGGCCACCACGGCGGCGCCGCCGGCGGCCACCGCGCTCAGCGCGCCGAACGCGCTGCGCCTGCGCCCCCACACGCACGCCGCGTACAGCAGGTCGCCGTAGGCCAGGTACACCCCGCTGGAGGGCCCGAACAGCGTGTCGACGGCCAGGACGGCGGTCCCGGCGGCCAGCGCCGCCCCGGGGGCGGTGCGGCGCAGGAGCATCAGCGCGCACATCACGGCCACGGTCGCCAGCAGGACCGCCGGAGCGGTGCCGTCGCGGTGCACGTACGCGCCCAGCGCCCACAGCAGCACGCCCATCGACAGGTGCACCGCGGCCCACACGGCGCTGCCCAGGTACAGCCGCCCGCCGAGGACCCGGCGGTCCCGGTGGACGGCGCCCAGCAGTACGCCCTTCTCCGCCAGGGCCCGGCGCAGTCCTGTGGTCACGGCTCCATCCCAGCACGGACACGGCCGGCGGGCGTACAGCGAAGGTCGTACGGCGGTCTCCTCCCCGCGCCGATGCGCGCGGCGGGCGCCCGCGCGATGCTCGGTCCGGCACCATCGACGACACCGGGGGCACACCGATGATCGTGGGGTTCATCCTCGCCTGCGAGGCCCTGTTCTGGGTCCTGCTGTCCGGCGGCCTGGCCGTCCGCTACCTGCTGCGCCTGCGCACGCTCAGCACGGTCCTGCTGCTGCTCGTGCCCGTGCTGGACGTGGTGCTGCTCGCGGCGATCGCCCTGCACCTGGCCTCGGGGGCGCAGGCCGACACCGGTCACGGCCTGGGCGCCCTGTACCTGGGGTTCACCGTGGCCTGGGGGCACCCGGTGATCCGGTGGGCCGACGCCCGCTTCGC
>NZ_ANAD01000028.1 GCF_000341245.1 Nocardiopsis halophila DSM 44494 | reverse complement strand
GAGGCGGCGGCCTGGCTGCGCACCACCGCCGGGTGCGCGCTCGGCGCCGGGGTGCTCCTCGGGCTGGTCCTGTTCACCGGGGACCCAGGGCGCACCGCGGCGCTCAACGGCTTCTTCGCCACCCTCGGCATCGTCATGTTCTGGAACACGGTGATCGGCGCCTGGGGGATCGCCGCCGCCCTTGCCTCCCCGGCCGCCCGGAACGGGGCCGGCGCGGCCGCTGAACCGCACCGGCCCCAGGGCGGCTCTTAGGCCGCCTCGCCCTTGCCCGCGCGCAGGCGGACCCGCTCGGCGCGGTGCTCGCGCGCCTCGTCCGGGTCGAGGACCGGGGCGGCGTTGAGCAGCGAGCGGGTGTACTCGTCCTGCGGGGCCTCGTAGACCGAGTCGCTGTCGCTCAGCTCGACGACCCTTCCCTTCTTCATCACCGCGACGCGGTCGCTGACCTGGCGCACCACGGCCAGGTCGTGGGCGACGAAGATGTAGGTGAGGTCGAAGTCGTCCTGCAGCTCCGACAGCAGGCGCAGCACCTGGTCCTGCGTCGACACGTCCAGCGCCGACACCGGCTCGTCGCAGATCACCAGCTTGGGCCGCAGGATCAGCGCCCGCGCGATCGCGATGCGCTGCCGCTGACCTCCGGAGAAGGCGTGCGGGAACCGGTTGTAGTGCAGCGGCTCCAGGCCGACCCGCTCCAGCAGCTCCTGCACGCGCCGCTTGATCAGCTTGCCGTCGGACTCGCCCTGCACCCGCAGCGCGGTGCCGATGCTGTCGCCGATCGTCAGACGCGGGTTGAGCGAGGAGTAGGGGTTCTGGAACACCATCTGCACGTCCCGGCGCAGCGGCCGCAGCTTGCGCTCGGAGATGTGGGTGATGTCGCGCCCCTCGAACAGGACCTTGCCCTCGGTGGGCTCCAGCAGCCGCATGACCATGCGCGACAGGGTCGACTTGCCGGACCCGGACTCGCCCACGACGCCCAGCGTCTCGCCCTTGTGCAGGTCGAAGGAGACCCCGTCCACCGCGTAGAAGTCGGTGCTCTTGCCCATCATGCCGCCGCGCACCTTGAAGCGCATGCGCACGTTGTCCACCGACAGCAGCGGGTCGGTGTCGGGGTTCCAGGACCCGTCGGCCTCGGGCAGCGCCGTGGCGCCGGTGCGCCCGGCCGGCGCGGCGTCGCGGCCCTCCCCGGCGGCCCGGTCGGCCCGGACCTGGGCCCGGCGCTGGGCGCGGGAGACCTCCACCCGCGGCACAGCCGCCAGCAGGGCCTGGGTGTAGGGGTGCTCGGGCTCGGCGAGGACCTTGCGCACCTCGCCGCGCTCGACCGCCTTGCCCTTCTGCATGACCAGCACCTCGTCGACCGACCCGGCGACCACCGCCAGGTCGTGGCTGACCAGGATGAGCGCCATGCCCAGCTCGGTGCGCAGGTCGTCGAGCAGGTCCAGGATCTGGGCCTGCACCGTCACGTCCAGCGCCGTGGTCGGCTCGTCGGCCAGCAGCACCTTGGGGTCGCACATGAGCGCCATGGCGATGACCACGCGCTGGCGCATACCGCCGGAGAACTCGTGCGGGTAGGAGTTGACGCGCCGGGTCGGCTCGGGGATGCCCACGCGGTCCAGGGCCTCGACCGCGCGCGCCTTGGCCTCGGCGCGCGTGGACTTGGGCCGGTGGGTCCGGTAGGCCTCGATCAACTGGTTGCCGATGGTGTACTGCGGGTGCAGCGAGGACATCGGGTCCTGGAAGACCATGGCGATGTCGTTGCCGCGCATCTGGCGGATGCGGGCGTCGCTCGCGCTCACCATGTCGGTACCGACCACCTCCAGCCCCCCGGTGATCCTGGCCCGGGTGCCGCGGTGCAGGCCCATCAGCGCCAGGGAGGTGGCGCTCTTGCCGGAGCCCGACTCGCCGACGATGCCCAGGGCGCCGCCGGGGGCCACCTCGAACGAGAGCCCGTCGACGGCGTGGACGTCGCCGTCCATCGTCGGGAAGGTGATGGAGAGGTCCTGGACGAGCACCGCCGGCCCGGCGGCGTCCTGTCCTGTGCCCGTGGTCGTCATTGCCGGTGATTCCTTCGGGTCGGGCCCCGGCCGCCGGCGGCGGCGCGGGGAGCGGAAGTTCTGCTGGAAGGGCCGGGACTCAGCCGGACACCCGCACCCGGGGATCCACCCAGGCGTAGAGCAGGTCGACGATCAGGTTGCAGACCACCACGAAGAAGGCGCCGAACAGGGTGACGCCCAGGATCACGGGGAGGTCCTGGGAGATGATCGCCTGGACCGCGTAGCGGCCGATGCCGTTGAGGGAGAAGACGGTCTCGGTGAGCACCGCACCGCCCAGCACCAGGCCGATGTCCAGACCGAAGATCGTGACGATCGGGGTGAGCGTGGGGCGCAGGCCGTGCTTGAGGATCACCTTCCACTCGGCCAGGCCCTTGGCCCGCGCCGTGCGGATGTAGTCCTCGCCCATCGTCTCCAGCATGCCCGCCCGGGTCTGCCGGGCGTACTGGGCGGCGTGCAGGAAGGCCAGGGTCACCCAGGGCAGGAACAGCCCGGTCGCCCAGGCGATCGGATCCTGGAAGAAGGGGGTGTAGCGCGGGGTGTCGAACAGGCCCCAAGCGTGCACCAGGAAGGCCAGCGACAGCAGGCCGGTGAAGAACACCGGCAGGGAGACACCCGCCAGGGCGAGGCCCATGCTGAGCCGGTCGAAGATGCTGCCCTTCTTGATGGCCGAGACGACGCCCACCGAGACGCCGCCGACCAGCCAGATCACACCGGCGCCGATGGCCATGGAGAAGGTGACCGGGAGCCGGTTGACGATCTCGGGGAAGACCTCGGTGTAGTTCTGGAAGGAGTAGCCGAAGCAGGGCGCGGAGCAGACCACCTCGCGCCCGCCGAAGGTGTAGGTGGCGCCGACGAAGATGCCCTTGATGAACTCCCAGAACTGCAACGCGATGGGCTGGTCCAGGTTGAGGCGGTCGATGGTGGCCTGGATGGCCTCCTCGGTGGGCGCCTTGCCCACGTACATTGTGGCCAGCTGCTGGACCGTCTGCCCGGCCATGCGGGGCACCACGTAGAAGATCAGGAAGGTCACCAGGGTGACGATGGCGAGCAGCAGGACGCCGGCGCCGAGGCGACGAAGAAGATAAGTGACCAACGTATCCGGCCGCGAAGGCCGGCCGGGCCCTGTGCGGGCCCGGCCGCCCCCGCGGCCTTCACCTGCCTAACTCTCAGGTCGAAGGATCGGGGTTCCGGGTTCCGCTACTGGTTCGTCGTACCGAGCGGCATGTAGTCGTACATCGCGTAGCCGGCGCTGAAGTAGACGTTCGTCAGGTTCTCCGGCCGGTACAGCACCGACTTCTCGAAGACGATCGGCAGGATGGCCCCGGCCTCCATGACCCGGCGGTCGACCTCCTTGTAGAGGCGCTCCTGCTCCTGCTCGTCCCCGGTCTCCACGGCCTGGTCGAGCATGTCGTTGATCTGCTCGTCGTCCAGCTCGGAGACGTTGGAGTTGCCGGCGTCCTTGATGTTGTCGCCGTGCACGATGTAGCTGAGGAACCCGTAGCCGGTCGGCCAGTCCGGGATCCAGCCGTAGACGTTCAGGCCCAGCTCGTTCTCGTGGACGAAGTCGGGCGAGCCGGCCTGGGTGTTGGTGAAGCTGTCCGAGGGGTACTGCTTGATGTCGACCTCGATGCCGACCCGCTTGAGGCTGGCCTGCAGCGCCTCGGCCGCGGCGACCTCGGTCGGGCGGTCGCTGCGCACGCCGAGGTTGGTCTCGAAGCCGCCGTCCTCGCCGCACTCCTCCAGCTTGGCCTCGGCCTTGTCGAGGTCGCCCTTGTCGTCCTCGGAGGGGTACAGGTCCAGGTCGGGGTCGTGGCCCTTGATCGTCGGCGGGATCACGTCGTTGGGGATCTCCCCGCCGGCGGCGCCGCCCCAGGCCCGCTGGAGCGAGTTGTGGTCGGCGGCGTACATGACCGCCTGGCGGCACGCCTCGTCGTCCAGCGGCTCGACCTCGGTGTTGACGGCCACGTAGCGCAGGGCCCCGGTCTCGGGGTTGTCCACGTTGGCCTTGGCGGCCTCGTCGGTGAGGATCTCGCCCTTCTTGGCCGGGCCCAGCCCGGTGCCGCCCAGGTCGACGTCGAGCTCGCCGTTGATCAGGCGCTGGTCGATCTCGTTCTGGTCGACGCCCTCCTCGACCGTGATCCGGTCGGGCAGCGCCGGGCGGATCGGGTCGGAGTCGGCGTTCCACTCCTCGTTGCGCACGAGGGTGAGCCCGCTGCCGGGCTTCCAGTCGTCCTCGAACTTGTAGGGCCCGGAGGAGACGACGTGCTGCTGGTACTGCTGGCCCTTGTCGGAGTCGGCCGGGACCGGGGCGGTCTGCGGCTGCACCAGCACGTAGGGGAAGTCCGCGAAGGGCTTCTTCAGGTGGAAGACGATGGTCTTGTCGTCCGGCGTCTCGATGCCGTCGAAGCCGGCCAGCGGGTCGGAGGGGTTGGCGTTGACCCCCTCGTAGTCGTCGCTGTCGGCCAGCAGCTCCTTGAAGTAGCGCGGGCCGTTGGGCAGCGCGTCCTCGCCGAAGTTGCTGCGCGCGACGGCGTACTTGATGTCCTCGCTGGTGACCGCCGAGCCGTCCTCGTAGGTGAGGCCGTCACGGAGCTTCACGGTGTAGGACGTGCCGTCGTCGCTGATGTCGGGCATCTCCGCGGCCATGTCCGGCACCGGCTCGGTGGACTTCGCGCCGGGCTCGGGGCTGTAGGTGAGCAGCGTCCGGGCGTAGTACCGGCTGAAGTTCCAGACGTAGCCGTAGTAGGTGTTGCCCGGGTCGGTGCTCTCCATGTTGGCGGAGATGGCGTACCGCAGGGTGCCGCCGGACTCCTCGGAGGCGTTGACGACCTCCGTGGTGCCCTGGTCGTAGGACCCGGCCGAGCCGCCGCCGTCGGAGCCACCGCCGCCGCACGCGCTCAGCAGCAGCGCCGACGAAACCCCCAGAGCGGCAAGCCCCAGTGCTGACTTCCTCAATTCCATGCCTTTCTCGTTGCGCGTGATGCTCGCCGCGGCCCCCGGCCCGCCCCGGGTCGGCCGCCCCCGTGCGCTCAGTCGGACGAGCGGGGGTCGAAGGCGTCCCGCAGGCCGTCACCGAACAGGTTGAACGCGAGCACGGTGATGAAGATGGCCAGGCCCGGGATGATCACGAAATGGGGCGACGTGGTGTAGAAGTCCAGCGAGTCGGACAGCATGCCGCCCCAGCTCGGGGTGGGGGGATTGATCCCGACGCCGAGGAAGGAGAGGGAGGCCTCGAAGATGATGTTCGTCGGGATGAGCAGGGTCGAGTAGACGAGGATCGGGGTGATCAGGTTGGGCAGCAGCTCGCGGAAGAGGATGTGCCCGCTCCCGGCCCCCAGGCTGCGCGCCGCCTCGACGAACTCGCGCTCCTTGAGGGTGAGCGTCTGCCCGCGCACGATGCGGCCGATGTAGGGCCAGTTGAAGAACCCGATGATGAAGATCAGCAGGCCCACCCGCAGCGCGTTGCCCTCCAGCCCGAAGGCGCCGTCGGGGATGACCCCGGCCAGGGCGATGGCGAACAGCAGCAGGGGGAAGGCCAGGAAGATGTCCATGGCCCGGCTGATGATGGTGTCGGTGACCCCGCCGAAGTAGCCGGCGACGATGCCCAGCACGGTGCCGATGATCACGCACAGCACGGTGGCGCCGAAGGCGACCAGCAGGGAGATCTGCGCGCCGTAGACGATCCGGCTGAACATGTCCCGGCCGGTGACCGGCTCCAGGCCGAGCAGGTGCTCGGCGGACATGCCGCCCCAGGGGTCGATGCCCGCCGCCGGGTCGTCCGGGTCCTTCAGGGCGCCGCCGGTCAGCGGGTCCATCAGGCTCTGGTGGAACTCGTTGGGCGGGAACCCGAGGAGCTTGGTCAGCAGGGGGGCCAGCACCGCCATGGCGATGAGCAGCAGCACCACGATGGCGCCGGCCATGGCGACCTTGTCGCGGCGGAAGCGCTGCCAGGCGATCTGGCGGAGGGACCGGTTGGCGGCCGCCGACGTCTTCTGGCCGGCTGCGGCGCCGCTGTCCTCCACCTGCTTCTCAGGTGCGTCCGAAGGCGCGCTCATGGCACCACTACTCCCCCACTACTCCGCTTGAGTGTCGCGGCTTCGGCACCGGCGGGCGGCCGGTGATGGGTCGACCGCCCGGCTCGGGGTCCGGCCGGGTGGGCCGGCCCGGGCTGGCCGGTCGCATCCGGCAGGGGGCCGGGGCCCGCCGCCGGATCTGCCAGCGCACCCGTCGGCTTAACACCGAAGCTCGACGTGGCTAACAGGATCGGTGCAGATCGGTTTGCACCGCGATCAATGTACGCCTGCTCACATGTCAGTCCGTCCAAATCACACCGTTGTGGCTGAATCGTGACTGCTCACCAACGAATCCGTCATGTCACGACACGTCGGCAGGCGTTCACCCGGCGCCACCCAGTCTGCCCGAAAGGGCCCGCCGCCCCTCTGACGGCGCGCCCGCAGGGGGCGCGCACGGGGGCGGCGGCACCATGGCGCACATCATACGACAAGAAAAGGTATAAAACACCATGAAGCGGACATTAATCGCGCGCCCCGCCTCGCGGAGCGCGCGTCGCTGGAGCGGCGGCCCCTAACGGGACGCCGCAGGAGGAGGACCGCTCACTCGATCCCGTGCTTGCGCAGCAGGTCCTCGATGTCGCCCATGTCGTCGTCGCCGCCCTTGGAGCCCTTGGCGCCCGCCTTGCCCGCCGAGCCGCCCGGCGCCTGGGCCGCCGGCCCCTGGGCCCCGGAGGAGCCCTCCAGGCCGGGGGCCGCGCCGGCCCCTTCGGCGGCCTTCTTCTCGCGCGTCTTCCGGCCCTGGGCGCCGCCCATGCCCCGGGCCCGCATGACACCCGAGACCACGAACAGCACCGCCGCCACGGCCGCCACCGCGACCCCGGCCCAGACCATCGGATTGAACAGCAGGCCGGCCAGGATCCCGACGATGTCGGCCGCGGCGCGCCACAGCGTGGCCATGAGCCCCAGGAGGCCGGCGGCGAGCGGGACCAGCGACCAGGCCACGCCGCGCAGCCCCGCGGCCGCGCCCCGGCGGCGCCAGACCACCCACGAGATCAGCAGCCCCACGATGGTGATGGCCGCCCCGAGCATCGGACCTGCGATCGGCAATGTCTCCGGCATGCCCCCAGTCTCGCATCGCGGGTCCCGCCGCGCATCGGGGTCGCTCCCTAGGGACGGCCTCGGGGAAAGGGGGATCCCCCGGACGAACGAGACCCGGGGTGCGGCGCGCGCGGCGCCGCACCCCGGGCGGTGCTCGCTCGGGATCAGCCGGTGTTGGTGGTCCCGAGGGTGGCGTAGTCGTACATCTTCCAGCTCTGGTTGAAGAAGACGTTGGTCAGGGTGTCAGGCCGGTAGAGGACGGCCTTGTGGTAGACCATCGGGACGATGACGGCCTGCTCCATGGCGAGCTTGTCGATCTTCTTCGACATCGCGTCGCGCTCTTCCGGGTCCTCGATCGCGGTGATCTCGTCGAAGAGCTCGTTGATCTCCTCGTTGTCCAGCTCGGAGATGTTGGAGTTGCCGGCGTCCTTGATGGCGTCGCCGTCCAGGATCTTGCTCATGTAGCCGTAGCCGGTGTTCCAGTCGGGCATCCACCCGTAGATGTTCAGGCCCAGCTCCTCCTTGTGCACGAAGCTCGGGGAGCCCGCCTGGGTGTTGGTGAACGTGTCGGAGGGGTACTGCTTGATGTTCACCGTGATGCCCGCGCGCTTGAGGCCCTCCTGGATGGCCTCGGCCGCCGAGACCTCCGCCGGGCGGTCGCTGCGCACGCCGAGGTTGGTCTCGAAGCCGCCGTCCTCGCCGCACTCCTCCAGCTTGGCCTCGGCCTCGGGGACGTTGCCCTCCTGGGCCTCGGGGTCCTCGGCCGGGTAGACAGCGCTCTCCTCGTCGTGGCCGGGGACCACGGGCGGCAGGATCGTGTTGGCCATGGCGCCGCCCGCCGAGCCGCCCCAGGCGCGGTGCACGGCGCTGCGGTTGAGCGCGTACTGCACGGCCTGGCGGCACTCCAGCGTGTCCAGCGGCTCCACCTGGGTGTTGACCGTCAGGTAGTAGTGGGCACCGTTGACCGGGTTGTCGATGCGCGTCTTGGCGTCCTCGTCCTGGAGCAGCTCACCCTTCTTGGCCGGGCCCAGGCCGGTTCCGCCCAGGTCGACGTCGAGGTCCCCGCTCTCGAGGCGCTGGTCGATCTCGTTCTGCTCCACGCCCTCCTGGACCGTGATCTGGTCCGGCAGGGCGGTGCGGACCGGGTCGGACTCGGCGTCCCACTCCTCGTTGCGCACCAGGTTCAGGCCGCTGCCCGGCGTGTAGTCGCCGTCGAACTTGTAGGGCCCGGAGGAGACGACGTGCTTCTGGTACTGCTCGCCCTTGTCGGCGTCGGCCGGGACCGGCGCGGACTGCGGCTGCACCATGACGTACTTGAAGTCGTAGAACGGCTTCTTGAGGTGGAAGACCATGGTGTGGTCGTCCGGGGTCTCGATGCCGTCGAAGCCCTCGAGGGGGTCGTCGGTGTCCTCGTAGGGGCCCTCGTAGTCGTCGGAGTCGGCCAGGTGCTCCTGGTAGTACTTGGGGCCGTTCGGCAGGGCCTCGGGGCCGAAGTTGCTGCGCGCGATGGCGTACTTGACGTCCTCGGCGGTGATCTCCGAGCCGTCCTCGTACTTCATGCCCGGCTTGAGCTTGACGGTCCAGGTCTTGCCGTCCTCGCTCACCTCGGGGTCGCCCTCGGCGAGGTCCGGGACGACCTTCTGGCCCGCCTCGCCCGGCTGCGCGTCGTAGGTGTAGAGCGTTCGCGCGTACAGCCGGGAGAAGTTCCACATGTACCCGTAGTACACGTTGCCCGGGTCGGTGCTCTCCATGTTCGCCGAGATGGCGAACCGCAGGGTGCCGCCCTGCTCCTCGGAGGCGTTGACGATCTCTGTCTGCCCCTGGTCGAACTCAGCGTCGGAGGCGCCCGTTCCGCCGTCTCCGCCGGTGCCGCAGGCCGACAGCAGGAGGGCCGTCGCGGCTGTGGCCGCGACCGTGCCCAGCGCTGTTCTCTTCAATGTCGTGCCTCTCTCGAAACTCGGGTGGTACGCATCAGCGAGCGGCACCCACCCCTGCGGTACCGCAGGTCCCGGGGTCGGGGACGGCTCTCGACAGGAGTGAGCGAGATTCGGCCTCTGATGCACGCTGCGGCCAATTTAGAAGGAGTTAAATCACAGTTCGTCTAAGATCAGGTAACTACTACGCCCCACCACTGCTTGTGACGCCCCGTATTCACCGCGGCTTCACGGATGACCTGAGCTGCGCTTCACCCCTCGGCGGCGCCCGCACCGGGCGCGGTGTCGCAGGTCACCGCCGGGTGCGTCCGACCTCTGCGGGCCCCGCCCCGGCGCCTGTGCGCGTCCGGGCCCGTCCGCATGGCACACTCTCCAGGACGGATTCCGCCCGGAGGCGGAACAGGACCAGGGGAGGCTCCGATGGGCGACGCGCTCATGCGGATCGGCGAGGTGGCCGAGCGCACGGGTCTGTCGCTGCGCACGATCCGCCACTATGACGACGTGGGGGTGGTGCGCCCCTCCGCGCGTTCGCAGGGCGGGTTCCGCCTCTATACGGAGGCGGACGTGCAGAGGCTCCTGCTCATCAAGAGGATGAAGCCCCTCGACTTCTCCTTGGAGGAGGTCAAGGACCTCCTCGGCGTCCTGGACGAGCTCGACGCGGGCTCGCAGGGCGGCCCTGCACGCGAGGACCTGCTGCGGCGCCTGGACGAGTACTACTCGTCGGCCACGGAGCGCAGCGTCGCCCTGCGGAGGAAGCTGGAGGCCGCCGAGGAGTTCGCCGAGCGCCTGGGCGCACAGCGGGCCCAGTACCGCACCGACTGACCCCCGGCTCCTCCCGATTCGAATCCTCTCCCCGCGTGAGAGTAGGGTCCACCCGTGAGGGGGGTCGGCGGCCCTTTCGCTGCGTACCCTGCCGGCCTCCCCTCACGCGCTCCCCGCCGGGATCGAGGCGATCTGTTCGGCGAGGGCCTCCTGCGCCGAGGCGGCTTCCTCATCGCCGGCGGCTTGAGCCCGGGCGACCTCGGAGTCCAGGAGGTCGGCGGCCGTACCGCTCTGGACCAAGCCCTCGTAGAGGTCCGCATAGGCCTCTTCGTAGAGCCGGACGAACTCGTCGGCGCGCTCGGCTCCGAACCGCCGCGCCCCGTCCCCGACTTCGTCGCCGAGATCGACGGCCAGGGGTCGACCACCTTCGAGGTGGGCGAGGGCGAAAAGGGGCGCCGGGGCCGTCTTCACGACCGACGTGAACGACTGGACCTGCACCCACGCGACCCCGTCGGGCGCCACCGCCGAGCGCGCGTTCGAGGGCTCCTACACCAGCGACGACGGGCGCTGGTTCCTCAACGGCGTCCTGGACGCCTCCGAGCCCGGGACCCACACCTTCGCCTGCAGTGGGGGCGCGGGGATCAGTGGCGGCATCGCCCCGATGGACACGGTCGAGGCCGCGGAGGGCCGGGGCACCGTGCTGGGCGCGACCGCCCTGCGGCCTCGCGCCCACAAGCGCCGGACCGCGCCCGCGGCCTGGCCCCGCCCCGCCCCGGGGTGCGCCGGCCGGGCGGGACCGGATTGAATGGGGACCGCTGCGACAGGACCCCGTGGGAAGGGCGGCCCTCGACGATGACGACCAGCCGCGGCGGCGGAGCGACCGGCCTCCGCCGCCCCACCCTGCATCCGGCCGGCGGCCGCGCCGGAGGTGCGGCATGACCGGCTCCCTGCTCGCGGTGAGCGACCTGCACGCCGCCCACCCCGACAACCGCGCCGTTGTGGAGGGGCTGCGCCCCGGCTCCCCCGACGACTGGCTGATCGTGGCCGGGGACGTGGCCGAGACCGTCGACCGCATCGCCTGGGCCCTCGGGGTGCTCCGGGAGAGGTTCGCCAAGGTCCTCTGGACGCCCGGGAACCACGAGCTGTGGACCTCCAAGCGCGACACGGTGGACCTGCGCGGGGTGGAGCGCTACGAGCACCTGGTCAAGGTCTGCCGGGAGCTGGACGTCCTCACCCCCGAGGACCCGTACCCCGTCTGGAAGGGGCCCGGCGGACCAGTGGTGGTCGCGCCCCTGTTCCTGCTCTACGACTACTCGTTCCTCGCCCCCGGGACGGCCACCAAGGAGGAGTCGCTCCAGGTCGCCTACGACACCGGGATCGTGTGCACCGACGAGTACCTGCTCCGCCCGGACCCCTACCCCGACCGCGCGGCCTGGTGCGCCGCACGCGTGGAGGAGACCGAGCGCCGCCTGGAGGAGTGCCCGGCCGACCTGCCGACGGTACTGGTCAACCACTACCCTCTGGTGCGGACGCCCACCGACATCCTGCGCTACCCCCAGTTCGCCCAGTGGTGCGGAACCGACCGCACGGCCGATTGGCACCTGAGGTTCCGCGCGCAGTGCGTGGTCTACGGGCACCTGCACATCCCCAGAACGACCTGGTACGACGGTGTCCGCTTCGAGGAGGTGTCGATCGGCTACCCCCGTGAGTGGAAGAGGCCCCGCCACCCCGAGGTCGGCCTGCGCAGCATCCTCCCCGCCGACCCCGACCGGGGCGAGTGGGGGTAGCGGCTCCCCTGACGACCTCGGCCGCCGCCGATGCGTTCATCCGCCTCCGCGCAGCATGGAGCCTTAGAGTGGACGCTGTCGGTCGGCGGCGGTGCCTCGTCGACGCGGAATCCGTGCAGTAACGAGTAGGGACATGACCGAGCAACACATCGGTGCTGAAAGACCGCTCATTCCCATGCCCCCGCTCACCCCTGCCGCATTGAGGTCTGCAGTAGCGCAGATCGCACCGTCCCGACTGCGTGATTTCAGCTCCCACCTGGACCAGGCGGCAGAGCAGGCGGCGATGCAGAGCTCCGTCGCCCCGCTCCGTGGATTCCTCCAATACTGGGGAGAGTTCATCGCTGTACAGCGGCTGCCGCAACGCGCCGCCCGCGTGCGCGAGCTGGAGGATGCCGCGGAGAACGCGGTCGATGTGAACGAGTTGACCCGCGTGACACAGGAGCTGCGGACCATCCTGGAAGCCGCCCGCAGCGAGGTGGCTCCATGAGCGACGTATGGACCTGGCACGACAACCCCGATCGGGAACATGTCGTCGAGGGCCTTCCGGCCGAGGTGGTCACGGAGGTCGAGCGGCTCGCCGAACAGCTCACCGTTCTCGGCCCGGACGCCGCCCAGGCCGGGCACGGGCGGGTCGGGGGCGGGGGTCTCCGCACGATCGAGCTGCTCGGTGGCCGGGGGTTCTTCCTCTATCTCGCCGTCGAAGGCCTTCGCGTCATCTCGATCGTCCGCGTCATGTGGCTCGGTTGACCTCTCCGCGGTCGTCGGCGGTGGGGCGTTCGGCGTCCGCGGCCGGTCACCGGTTCACCAGAACGCGGTCTCGATCCACCAGAGGGCGGCCCAGGACAGGGCGCCTCCGCCGAGGACGACCGTCGTGACCAGGGTGAGATTCAGGAAGGTCGGCTGCGGCGGCGGGTACCCGGCCTCGTACCGCTTCTTCTGCTCACGGAACCACCGCGCGAACACCAGTCGGACCAGCACCATGACCATCAAGGCCGAGATGAAGATCCGCAGGGCGGTTCCGCCGTCCTGAAGACGGCCGCCGGCCGTCTTCAGGAACAGGGACCCGGCGATGAACAGGGGGAACGCCACGGCGAGGAGGACGCGCTTGCGGTCGGAGGCCAGGCTCGCCATGGCCGTCGCGCACGCGACGCCCGCCACCAGGGCCAGGGCCCATTGGAACTGCTCGTGGGTCAACGCGGGCACCGCCTGCTCATCGCCGCCGCCGACGCGACGGCCGCCCCCACAGGACCAGCTGATACGTCACATCGGGGACATCTTGCTGTTATTCGAACCTCTTCCCCATTCGACGCCCTCGGCCCCCGCCGGTTCCCGCGTGCGCGGGGCCGCGCACACGCGTGGGGCCGGGCATCGCGCCCGGCCCCACGGCGGAACTCTACGGCGGGCTCAGACCCCGGCCGAGCGGGCGGCGTGGCGTTCGGCGATCTCGGACAGGCGGTCCAGGCCGACCTCCTCCAGGGAGTCGACGACCGTCAGGCCCTCGGCCGGCTCGATCGGCACCATCATCGGGACCGCGATCGTGGCGCAGCCCGCGGCCAGCGCCGAGGCCACGCCCACGACCGAGTCCTCCACCGCCACGCAGCGCGCCGGGTCCACGCCCAGCAGGCGGGCGGCCTTCAGGTAGGGCGCCGGGTCCGGCTTGTTGGCCTCCACCTCGTCGCCGCCCACCGACAGGTCGAACGAGCCCAGCCCGATCGCGCCGATCGCCGGCTCGATCAGCAGGCGCTCGGTGGAGGTGACCAGCGCCGAGCGCACCGGCGCGGCCGCGACCGCGGCCACCAGCTCCTCGGCGCCCGGCCGCGGGTCGGCGCCCTCGGCCAGCCGGCGCCCGAACGCCTCCTGCAGCAGCGCGATGATCTCCCGGGGCGTGGCCTGGGCCCCGGTCAGGTCGGCGATGTAGCGGCCCACCGACTCCGCGGCCCCGCCCACGTTGCGGTGGTGGTCGTCCTCGGTCCAGACGCCGCCCAGTCCGGCGACGACCTCGGCCTCGGCGTCCCCCCACAGCCCTTCGCTGTCGATCAGGGTGCCGTCCATGTCGAACAGGACGGCCTCGGGCAGGGCGCGGGTCGGTGTGCTGCTCATCGCGGTGGGGCCCCGCCCCCGTTCGCGCGGGGTGCGGGGCCCTTCCTCCTTCGTTCGTCGGGTGCCTGCGGGCGGCGGCCCGTCAGACGTTGAAGTACTTGGCTTCCGGGTGGTGGATGACGATCGCGTCGGTCGCCTGCTCGGGGACGAGCTGGAACTCCTCCGACAGGGTGACGCCGACGCGCTCGGGCTCCAGCAGCTTCATGATCTTGGCCCGGTCCTCCAGGTCGGGGCAGGCCCCGTACCCCAGGGAGAACCGCGCCCCCCGGTAGCCCAGCTTGAAGAACTGCTCGATGTCGTCCGGGTCCTCGCCGTCGAAGCCCAGCTCGGAGCGGATCCGGGTGTGCCAGTACTCCGCCAGCGCCTCGGTCAGCTGCACCGACAGGCCGTGCAGCTCGAGGTAGTCGCGGTAGGCGTCCTTCTCGAACAGCTCCTGGGTGGCGCGGCTGATGCCGCCGCCGACGGTGACGACCTGGAAGGACACCACGTCGGTCTCCCCCGACTCCTTCGGCCGGAAGAAGTCCGACAGGCACAGGTGCCGGTCGCGGCGCTGGCGCGGGAAGCTGAAGCGGGTCCGCTCGGCGCCGTCCTCGCCCAGGACGACCAGGTCGTCGCCCTCGCTGTAGCAGGGGAAGTGGCCGTAGACGACCGCGGCCTCCAGCCAGCCCTCGGTCTGGATGCGGTCCAGCCACATCCGCATGCGCGGCCGGCCCTCGGTCTCCACCAGCTCCTCGTAGGTGGGGCCCTCCTTGCCGCGGGAGCCCTTGAGCCCCCACTGGCCCATGAAGGTGGCCCGCTCGTCCAGGTAGGCGGTGTACTCGGCCAGCGGGATGCCCTTGCTGATCCGGTCGCCCCAGAACGGCGGGGTGGGCACCGGGTTGTCGGTGGCCACGTCGCTGCGGGCGGGCATGTCCTCGGGCGCGGTCACCTTGAGCTTGGCGCCGCCCTTGACCCGGCGGGTGCGCAGCGGCGGCAGCTCGGCGCCCTCCTCGCCGCGCTTGACCGCCATGAAGGCGTCCATCAGGCGCAGCCCCTCGAAGGCGTCCTTGGCGTAGCGGACCTCGCCCTCGTACAGCTCGGCCAGGTCCTCCTCGACGAAGGAGCGGGTGAGCGCGGCACCGCCCAGCAGCACCGGGAACTTGTCGGAGATGCCCCGGGAGTTCATCTCCTCCAGGTTCTCCTTCATGATGACCGTCGACTTCACCAGCAGGCCGGACATGCCGATCATGTCGGCCTTGTTGTCCTCGGCGGCCTCCAGGATCGCCGTCACCGGCTGCTTGATGCCGATGTTGACCACGTCGTAGCCGTTGTTGGACAGGATGATGTCGACGAGGTTCTTGCCGATGTCGTGGACGTCGCCCTTGACGGTGGCCAGCACGATGCGGCCCTTGCCGTCGTCGTCCTCGTTCTTCTCCATGTGCGGTTCGAGGTGGGCCACCGCGGCCTTCATCACCTCGGCCGACTTCAGGACGAACGGCAGCTGCATCTGGCCGGAGCCGAACAGGTCGCCCACGACCTTCATGCCCGCCAGGAGGTCGTCGTTGACGATCTCCAGCGCCTTCTTCTCGGTGAGGGCCGCGTCCAGGTCCTCCTGCATGCCGACCTGCTCGCCGTCGATGATGCGGCGCTGCAGGCGCTCCCACAGCGGCAGCGCGGCCAGCGCCTCGGCCCGGGAGGCCTTCATCTCCTTGGCGTCCACGCCGTCGAAGAGCTCCATGAACGCGGCCAGCGGGTCGAAGTCGCCCTCGCGCCGGTCGTAGATCAGGTCGAGGGCCGCCTTGCGCTGGTCCTCGGGGATCTGGTTCATCGGCAGGATCTTGGAGGCGTGCACGATCGCCGAGTCCAGGCCCGCCTCGACCGCCTCGGCCAGGTAGACCGAGTTGAGGACGATACGGCCGGCCGGGTTGAGGCCGAAGGACAGGTTGGACAGGCCCAGCGTGGTCTGCACGTCCGGGTAGCGGCGCTTGAGCTCCTTGATGGCCTCGAGGGTCTCGATGCCGTCGCGGCGCGTCTCCTCCTGGCCGGTGGTGATGGGGAAGGTCAGGGTGTCGATGACGATGTCGCCGACCCTCATGCCCCAGTTCTCCACCAGGTCGTCGATGAGGCGGCTGGCGACCCGGACCTTCCAGTCGCAGGTGCGGGCCTGGCCCTCCTCGTCGATGCACAGCCCCACCACGGCGGCGCCGTGCTCCTTGACCAGGCGCATGATGCGGGCGAAGCGCGAGTCCGGCCCGTCGCCGTCCTCGTAGTTGACCGAGTTGATCACCGCGCGGCCGCCGACCAGCTCCAGGCCGGCCTCCAGCACCCCCGGCTCGGTGGAGTCCAGCATCAGCGGCAGGGTGGAGGCGGTGGCCAGGCGCGAGGCGAGCTCGCGCATGTCCTGGGTGCCGTCCCGGCCCACGTAGTCCACGTTCAGGTCGAGCAGGTGGGCGCCGTCGCTGATCTGCTCGCGGGCGATCTCCACGCAGTCGTCGTAGCGCTCCTCGACCATCGCCTCGCGGAACTTCTTGGATCCGTTGGCGTTGGTGCGCTCGCCGACGGCGAGGTAGCTGGCGTCCTGGCGGAAGGGGACGCTCTGGTAGAGCGAGGCGGCCGCGGCCGGGCTCTCCGGCGTGCGGTCCTTGATCCCCCGCCCCTGCACCCGCTCGACCACGTGGCGCAGGTGCTCGGGGGTGGTGCCGCAGCAGCCGCCGGCCATGGACAGCCCGAACTCGGAGGTGAAGCTGTCGTGGGCGTCGGCCAGCTCGCTCGGGGTGAGCGGGTAGACCGCTCCCTCGGAGCCCAGCTGGGGCAGGCCCGCGTTGGGCATGCAGGAGATCGGCACGGTGGCGTGCTGGGACAGGTAGCGCAGGTGCTCGCTCATCTCGGCCGGGCCGGTGGCGCAGTTGAGCCCGATCATGTCGATGCCCAGCGGCTCCAGCGCGGTGACCGCGGCGCCGATCTCCGAGCCCATCAGCATGGTGCCGGTGGTCTCGATGGTGACCTGCGCGATCACGGTGATGTCGCTGCCCAGCGCGCGGCGGGCCCGCATCGCCCCGATCACGGCGGCCTTGGTCTGCAGCAGGTCCTGGCAGGTCTCGATGAGGATGGCGTCGGCGCCGCCCTCGATCAGCCCGCGGTGGCACTGCTCGTAGTAGTCGCGGAGGGTGGCGAAGGGCGCGTGGCCCAGGGAGGGGAGCTTGGTTCCCGGGCCCACCGAGCCCAGGACGTAGCGGGGGTGGTCGGGGGTGGAGTACTCATCGGCGACCTCGCGTGCGATGCGGGCGCCGGACTCGGCGAGCTCGTAGGTGCGGTCCACGATGTCGTACTCGCCGAGGTTGCCGAAGTTGGCACCGAAGGTGTTCGTCTCGACGCAGTCCACGCCCACGTCGAAGAAGCCCGCGTGGGTCGAGCGCACCACGTCTGGGCGGGTGATGTTGAGGATCTCGTTGCAGCCTTCGTGGCCTTCGAAGTCGTCGAGGCCGAGATCATGGCCTTGCAGCATCGTGCCCATCGCGCCATCGGCGACGATGACGCGGCGGGCGAGGGCGTCCCGGAAGGAGAGTCGAGAACTCATGACCCTTTACTGTAGTGACGGCCGACCGGTTCGTGCGCATACGGGGGCAGCCGACGGTCACCTGTTCACGAAAATGCAGGTCAGACGGTCGGGACAGCGTCGTCCGGAATGAAGGTGTCCACGCTACGCGTTTCGCGCTACGGAACGATACCGTACGGCGTTCCCCCGCGCGGCCGGAACCCCGTAGGGTTGTGCGTGTCCACGCGAGCAGTAGAGCGATGGGCCCGCCCGACGGCGGGTCCCGGTGAGGAGGCGGCCTGTGCCTGAGCTCGGCGACGGCGTTCCCGAACTCGTCGAGCCCGTACTGGTGGCCGCCTTCGAAGGGTGGAACGACGCCGGCGAGGCCGCCAGCGCGGCCCTGGACCAGCTGGCGTCCGCCTGGGAGGCCCAGGAGCTGACCGTGCTGGACGCCGACGACTACTACGACTTCCAGGTCTCCCGGCCCCGGATCACCGTCTCCCAGGGCAGGCACGCGGGCGTGGAGTGGCCCGCCACCCGGGTGCGCCTGGCCCGCGCCGGCGGCGTGGACGTGGTCCTGGTCAGCGGCTCGGAGCCGAACATGCGCTGGCGCGGGTTCAGCGCCGACCTGCTGGCGGTCGCCCGCGAGCTGGGGGTGCGCCGCGCCGTCATGCTGGGCGCACTGCTGGCCGACTCCCCGCACACCCGCCCCGTCCCGGTGACCGGGGTCGCCTCCCCGCCCGAGCTCGGCACCGACCTGGCCCTGGAGCCCACCGAGTACGAGGGGCCCACCGGCATCGTGGGGGTGCTGCACGACGTGTTCGCCGAGGCCGGCATCGAGACGGTGTCGCTGTGGGCGGCGGTCCCGCACTACGTGGCCCAGCCGCCCAGCCCGAAGGCGGCGCTGGCGCTGCTGCGCCGGGTCGAGGACGTGCTCGACCGCCCGGTGCCCATGGGCGAGCTGCCCGAGGACGCCCGCGCCTGGGAGACCGGCGTGGACGAACTGGCCTCGGAGGACGAGGACATCGCCGGGTACGTGCGCAGCCTGGAGGAGGCCAAGGACGCCGCCGAGCTGCCCGAGGCCAGCGGCGAGGCCATCGCCCGCGAGTTCCAGCGCTACCTGCGCCGCCGCGACCACGGCTGAGCGTCCTGTGGCCCCCTCCCGGGCGGCCCCTCAGAGCCCGATGTTCCGCCACTCGCCGGTGAGTGCGACGGACGCCCAGGCGCCCGCGATGCGGGCCAGGCCGCGGCGCACCTCGTCGACCACGGCCGGGGCGAGCACGCCCTGCTCCTCCTGCGGGTCGAGGCGCACGGTGACGCGCAGGCCGTCCAGCACACGCTGTCCGCGCGCCAGCGCGTCCTCGTCGGTGGCCCGGCCCGCGGCCTGGAAGAGCAGGGCCCGGATCCCGTCGCGGAGGGAGAGGGCCTCGTCCAGGTCGGCCAGGGTGATGGGGATGGCCCCGGCGTTCACCAGGCCGTGCTCGCGCAGGAAGCGGGCCAGGTCGGCACGGTCGGCCAGATCGCCGCGGGGGCCGGCGAAGGCCGCCACCAGCTGGGCGGCGGAGGTCGGTCGGGTCGTGGTCGTCATGGTGCCATCCCACCACGGAAGGCCACCGCACGGTGGCGTTCCGCAGGTTCCCGACCACATTCGGCCGTTCGTGCGCCATAGGGAACATTTCCGGTTTCTTCCGGTGCGTTCCCTATGGACACGGTCCACGCAGTTCTGGGCGTGGAGCACCGGAAACCTCTGAGCGCCCCGGCATCGAGGCGCTCAGAGGTTCTGTGCCTTGCTCTGTGCCTTGGTCTGGAACGGGGCCGCTGTTCCGCCCCTCGCCCCTTCCCCGGCTCTTACAGCCGCACGCCCAGAAGGGTGTCGACGGTGTCGCGGACCAGGGCCGGAGCCGCCGGGTCGTCGCCGGCGCCCGCCTCGGCCCGCTCAGCCCAGGCGTCGACGGCCGCCAGCGCGGCCGGGGTGTCCAGGTCGTCCGCGAGGGCCCTGCGGACCTCCGCCAGCACGGGGGCGGCGTCCGGGCCCGCTTCGCGGCCGGCCGCGGCACGCCAGCGCTCCAGGCGCCCGCGGGCCTCCTCGAGGCCCTGGGACGTCCAGTCCCAGTCGGCCCGGTAGTGGTGCGGCAGCATCGCCAGGCGGACCGCCATCGGGTCGGCGCCCTCCTCGCGGAGCCGGGAGACGAACTCGAGGTTGCCCAGGGACTTGGACATCTTCTCGCCGTCCAGCCCGACCATGCCCACGTGCATGTAGTTCTGCGCGTGCGGGTGGGAACCGGTCGCCTTACAGGCCTCGGCCGCCCCCATCTCGTGGTGCGGGAACACCAGGTCGCTCCCGCCGCCGTTCAGGTCGAAGCCCATGCCCAGCTCGTTGAGCGAGATCGCGCTGCACTCCACGTGCCAGCCGGGCCTCCCCCGGCCCAAGGGGCTCTCCCAGGCGGGCTCGCCCGGGCGCTCGGCACGCCACAGCAGCCAGTCCAGGGGGTCCTTCTTGCCGGGCCGGTCCGGGTCTCCGCCGCGCTCGCCGAACAGGCGCAGCATCTCCTCCCGGCTCATACCGCCGACCTCGCCGAAGTGCTCCGCGGCCTCCACCGAGAAGTAGACGTCGCCCTCCAGCTCATAGGCGGCGCCGCTCTCGCGCACCTTGGCCACGAAATCGGCGATGAGGCCGATCGACTCCACGA
Source organism: Nocardiopsis halophila DSM 44494 (assembly GCF_000341245.1). GTDB lineage: Bacteria > Actinomycetota > Actinomycetes > Streptosporangiales > Streptosporangiaceae > Nocardiopsis_A > Nocardiopsis_A halophila. The sequence goes on along the minus strand of NZ_ANAD01000028.1, from coordinate 12,423 downwards.
CGCCCACGTAGGCGCGCGGGGGCAGGACGCGCAGCGCCTCCATGTCCTCGCGGAAGACCTGGATCTCGCGGGCCGCCAGGTCGCGCCACGCCTCGCCGGTGGCCTGCGCCCGCTCCAGGAGCGGGTCGTCCACGTCCGTGGTGTTCTGCACGTAGTCCACGGCGTGGCCGGCGTCCCGCCACACCCGGTTGACCAGGTCGAAGGTCAGGTAGGTGAAGGCATGGCCGATGTGGGCGGCGTCGTAGGGCGTGATCCCGCAGACGTACATGCGGGCGGTCGCCCCGGGGTTTGTGGTGCGCTGGGCCCCGGTGACGGTGTCGTGGATGCGGAGCGGTCCGCCGCTCCCTGGCAGGCGGACGATGTCGGGCGCAGACCAAGAACGCATGACACCGAGATTATCCGGCCATGTGAGGCGAAACCTCCCGCCCCCAGGGCGCGCCGGACGAGATCATTCGCCGACTTGGAGCGGGAATAACTCAGACCGAGCGTTGTTCGGGCCCGCCGTCCGCCCGCGGGTCGCCGGGCGAGGTGCGCACGATCGCGCGGACGGCGGCGGCCGCCGCCAGCACGCACAGCAGCGCCAGCCCGGTGTTGCCGACGTTCCAGTGCAGCAGGGCCGCGGACAGCGCCACCACGTACAGCAGCCAGTAGCAGGCCAGTTCGGCGAGGGAGGCCGGCGCCCCGGCGAGGGGCGGACGCGCGCGTCCGCGCCGCCCGCGCAGCGCGGGCCGGTTGCTCAGGCGGTTCATACGGCCATTCCGCTCCCGCTTCTCGCTCCGGGGGCTCCTCTGCGTCCCCCTGCCCCCTTTCAGACGTCGAGCGCTCTTTCGCGGTTGACAGCCCGGATCCCCTCAGCGGACCTCGTCGACCATCCCCCAGGCGGCGGCGCCGGCCCCACTATGGCGCGCGTGCCGCCCCCACTCCGCGCCGGGGTGGGGGCACTCCCCCGGCCGGCGGGCCTGCCCGACCGCGCCGGCCTCCGGCGTCCCCTAAGCTCTGCACCGGTGGGGGAGGTCACCCGCGTCGCTCCCCGCACCCGATCTTCCGGTGGCCCTTCCGCGTGCCGGCCGCCCCCGGCCGCCTCGCGACCGACGATCTGGAGCGTGCATGCCCGCCCGAGGCGACCAGCAGGACCCGGCCGTTTCCGTGCTCGACCACGACCACGGGCTGACCGCGGCCCAGGTCGCCGAACGGGTGGCCGACGGGCGCACCAACGACGTCCCGGTGCGGGCCAGCCGCAGCGTCGGCGCGATCGTCCGCGGGAACGTGCTGACCCGGATCAACGCCATGATCGCGGTGCTGTTCGCGGTCATCGCGGTGATCGGCCCGGTCCAGGACGGCCTGTTCGCCCTGGTGATCGTGGTCAACACGCTCATCGGCATCGCCCAGGAGCTGCGCGCCAAGCGCACCCTGGACAAGCTGGCGATCGTCAACGCCGCCCACCCGCGGGTGGTGCGCGACGGCGCCGCCACCCCGGTCACCGCCCAGGAGATCGTGCTGGACGACGTGGTCGAGTGCGCCCAGGGCGACCAGGTGGTGGTGGACGGCACCGTGGTCGCCGCCGAGGGCCTGGAGGTCGACGAGTCGCTGCTGACCGGCGAGGCCGACCCCGTGCTCAAGCGCCCCGGGGACGCGGTGATGTCGGGCAGCTTCATCGTCGCCGGAACCGGCCGCTACCGGGCGGCCAAGGTGGGTCGGCACGCCTACGCCGCCCGGCTGGCCGAGGAGGCCAGCCGGTTCAGCCTGGTCCACTCCGAGCTGCGCTCGGGCATCAACCGCATCCTGACCTTCATCACCTGGGCGCTGTTCCCCATCGGCGGGCTGCTGATCTTCAGCCAGCTCGCCCTGAACGGGCAGGTCGGCATCGAGGAGTCGGTCGACGGGGGCCAGATCACCGGCCCGGTGGCCGACGCGCTGCGCGGCACGGTGGCCGCCCTGGTCTCGATGATCCCCGAGGGCCTGGTGCTGCTGGTCAGCATCGCCTTCGCGGTCGGCGTCATCCGCCTGGGGCAGCAGAAGTGCCTGGTCCAGGAGCTGCCCGCGATCGAGGGGCTGGCCCGGGTGGACGTGGTGTGCACGGACAAGACCGGCACCCTGACCGAGAACGGCATGCGCCTGGCCGAGGTGCGCGAGATGGGCGGCGGCGCGGACCCGGCCCGGACGGCGCTGGCCGCGCTGGCCGGGGCCGACCCGCGCCCCAACCCCAGCGTCGCCGCGATCACCGAGGCCCTGGGGGCGCCGCCGGACGACTGGTCGGTGGTGGCGCGCGCGCCGTTCTCCTCGGCGCGCAAGTGGAGCGGCGCCTCCTTCGCCACCCCCGAGGGCGAGCAGCACTGGGTGCTGGGCGCCCCGGACGTGCTGGCGCCCCCGTCGGGGCCCGAGGCCGCCGAGGCCGAGCGCATCGGCGCCGAAGGGGTGCGGGTGCTGCTGCTGGGGCGGGCCGGTGAGCGCGTGGACGGGCCGGAGGCGCCCGGACCGGTGCGGCCGGCCGCGCTGGTCGTGCTCGACCAGCGGCTGCGCGGCGACGCCAAGGACACCCTGGACTACTTCGCCGACCAGGGCGTGCAGGTCAAGATCGTCTCGGGGGACAACGCGGTGTCGGTGGGCGCGGTGGCGCGCGCGGTGGAGCTGCCGGGCGCCCGCGAGCCGCGCGACGCGCGGGAGCTGCCGGCCGCGCAGGAGGCCTTCGCCGACGAGGCGGACCGGGCCACGGTGTTCGGCCGGGTCACCCCCGAGCAGAAGCGGGACCTGGTGCGGGGGCTGCGCTCGCGCGGGCGCACGGTGGCGATGACCGGCGACGGCGTCAACGACGTGCTGGCCCTGAAGGAGGCCGACATCGGCGTGGCCATGGGGTCGGGCAGCCCGGCCTCGCGGGCGGTGGCGCAGATCGTGCTGCTGGGCAACCGGTTCTCGGCACTTCCGGCGGTGGTCGCCGAGGGGCGGCGGGTGATCGGCAACATCGAGCGGGTGGCCAACCTGTTCCTGACCAAGACCGTGTACTCGATGACGATGGCCACGGTGGTCAGCGTGCTGGCGGTGGCCTACCCCTTCTTTCCGCGGCACGCCACCCTCATCAACGCGGTGACGTTCGGCATCCCCTCGTTCTTCCTGGCGCTGGCGCCCAACACCGAGCGGGCGCGGCCGGGGTTCGTGCGGCGGACGCTGCGCCTGGCGGTGCCGTCGGGACTGATCGCGGGGGCGGCCGCGGTGACGACGTACCTGATGGTGCTCGACGGGCGGGTGGTGCCGGACCCGGCGGACCGGACGGCGGTGGTGATCACGCTGTGCGCGACCACGCTGTGGGTGCTGCTGCTGGTGGCCAAGCCGTACGTGTGGTGGAAGACGGTGCTGGTCGGCGCGATGGTGGGGCTGCTGCTGACGGCGCTGCTCACCCCGGTCGGGCAGGCGTTCTTCGCCCTGGACGTGAGCGACCCGGGCAAGATCGGGGTGGCCCTGGGCGTCGCGGCGGCGGCGATGGCCCTGATCACCGCGGTCCGGCTGGTCGACGACCGCCTCATCGCCCGCGAGGAGTCCCGCCGGGAGGCGGCGGAACGCGCCCCGTCCGCGAGCGGCGCCGAGGGGTAGGGGCCGCGCTCGCCCCCGAGCCGGGGACGGTACAACTCGATCGATAGTGGTGGATTCGCCACTCATTGTGCGATTCAGTGACCTTTTCACCACTATCGATGGCGCACCACCCCGGTTGCAGGCCGCTCGGTGCCCGGAGCGGGCCCCGCTTCGCCGTCGCCGCCCCTCTCCCCCGGCGGCCCGCCGATCGACGCGGGATCGCGGCCGGCGGGGGGCTCAGACCGGCGGCCAGGGGACGGCCGGCCAGGCCGGGGACGGGTAGGGGTGCACCTTGTGCTGCAGGAGGAGTTCCACCCTGCGGCGCAGGGCGTAGCGCTCCGGGCCGGTCAGGTGGCGGGACAGCTCCCCGGCCAGGTGCCCCTCCTTGTTCCCCAGGCCCTCCGCGAGCGCCTCCAGGCCCGCCAGGGCCTCCCCGGTCAGGGGCTCGCCCTGCCACTGCCAGAGCACCGTGCGGAGCTTGTACTCCTCGGCGAAGGCCACCCCGTGGTCGCACCCGTGCAGGTGGCCGCCGGGCAGCGGAAGCAGGTGCCCGATCTTGCGGTCGGAGTTGTTGATGACCGCGTCGAAGACCGCCATCCGCCGCAGCGGCGCGCTGTGCGCGTCCTGCGCCAGACCGACCAGGTCCACCTCCGGGTCGGCGTCCACCCACAGCTGCACCATGCCCTCGCCGAAGGGCCCGTCGCGGTGCACGGTCGGCGGGACCACGCCCCACCCGAGCGCCTCGGAGACGGCGAACGCCGCGACCTCGCGCCCGGCCAGGGTCCCCTCGGGGAAGTCCCACAGCGGCCGCTCCCCGGCGACCGGCTTGTACACGCAGGCCGCCTCCCCCTGCGGCGAGGAGACGGCGGCGTAGAACGTGGCGTTGGAGGCGGCGGTGAGCCTGCCCACGACCTCCAGGGTTCCGGTGCGCAGCAGCTCCACGGCCGCCTCTCCCCCGGCGGGCACCGCCGTCCCGCCCTGCCCCTCGGTCACGCGCCGGCGGGCCGGTAGCCGTTCTGCCGGGGGCAGATGTGCCCCGCGGGGTCCAGCGGGCGCCCGCACAGCGGGCAGTTGGGCCGGCCCGCGGCGACCACCCGCATCGCGCGGCCGGCGAACGCGCGGGCGGCCGTCGGCGTCAGGTGCACCCGCAGCACGTCGCGGTCGGCGGGCGCGGTCTCGCTGAAGACCTCCACCTCGGCCTGCTCCTCGGACTCCTCCTCGCCCTCGGCGTCCTGCACCGCCTCCTGGGCCTCGATGATCACGCGCGAGGCCTCGGCGTCCCAGGCCAGGGCCAGGGTGCCCACCCGGAAGTCCTCGTCGATCGGCTGCTCGAGCGGGCCGTCGTCGACCTCGGCCCCGTTCTCCGAGATCTCCGAGGCCTCGGGCAGCGGGTCGCCGAAGCGGACCCGGACCTCTTCCAGCAGCTCCTCCACCCGCTCGGCGAGCGCGGACACCTGGGCCTTCTCCAGGACGACGGACGTGATGCGGCCGTCTCCGCTCGCCTGGAGGAAGAAGGTCCGCTCCCCCGGCTGGCCGACGGTCCCGGCCACGAAGCGGTTCGGCGGGTCGTACAAGTACAGCGACATGCCAAGAACCCTAGAGGATCGCGGGCTGCGGAGCGATCGCGACCGCCCCCGTCACCGGCGGCCGCCGCCCGCGCCGCCTCCGACGACGGCGTCCTCGGCGCTCTGCTGGGCCCCCTCCTCCGGGGGCGGCGCCAGCCCCTCGGCGGTCGCGCCGACGTCGTTGAGGCGCAGCAGGAACGGCCGCGTCCGTGTGTAGCGCAGGGCGGTTACCGAGCACGGGTCGACCTGGATGCGCTGGAACAGGTCCAGGTGCATGCCCAGGGCGTCGGCGGCGGCCGCCTTGATCACGTCGCCGTGGGCGCACACCAGGTAGCGGGGGTGCCCGGTGTCCGAGGCGGCCGCCAGGCGCGCGTTCCAGTCCCGGACCGCGCCCACGACCCGGGCGCTGACCTGGGCCAGGGACTCCCCGCCGGGGAAATGGGCCGCCGAAGGCTGCTGCTGGACCACCGGCCATTCCGGCTCGTCCTTGAGCTCCTCAAGGGTGCGCCCGGTCCAGGTGCCGTAGTCGCACTCGCTGAAGCGCTCGTCCACGACGGGCTCCAGCCCCAGCGCGGCGGCCAGCGGCGCGGCGGTCTGACGGCACCGCTCCAGCGGACTGGTGACGATCGCGTCCAGGTGCAGCCCGCTCAGCCGGCGGGCGGTCTCCTCGGCCTGGCGGCGGCCGCGCTCGTCGAGGTCGATGCCGGGGCTGCGGCCGGCCAGGATGCTCCCGGTGACGGCGGTCAGGCCGTGCCGCAGGAGGATCAGGGTGGCGGAGGCGTTCGCTGGGATGCCCATGGCCGTCCACCCTAGACCACGGCGCCGGGCCCACCCCGAAGGGCGGGCCCGGCGCCGGAACGCTCGCCTCGGAGCCGCGGGGTCAGCCGGCGGGCACGCCCTCCTGGGTCTGCCCGGTGCCGCCCTGGCCCGTCTGGCCGTCGCCGCCGGCGGTTCCGGGGGTGCCAGCGGTGCCGTCCTGGGCGTCGTCGGCGTGCGGGTCGTAGGTCTGGTCGGTCAGCGGGTTGATCGGCAGCCCGGACTGCGGGTCGATCTCCACGTCCATGCCCAGCTCGGGGTCGTGGTGCAGCCCGTTCTCGGGGTTGACCGGCAGCCCCACCTCGGGGTCGATCGGCCAGCCGGTGACCGGGTCGACGCTCGGCGAGGGCGAGGGCTCCTCGGAGGGGGTGGGCTCCTCCGAGGGCTCGTCGCTGGGCTCTGGGGAGGCCTCGGCGACGACCTCGCCCTTGTCGGGCTGCTCCTCGGCGCCGCCCTTGGGGTCGAGCACGCCGAAGCTGACCAGGGTCAGCACCAGGATCCCCAGGCCGATGCGGTAGTAGACGAACGGCATGAAGCTGTGGGTGGAGATGAACTTCATCAGCCAGGCCACGCAGACGTAGCCGACGATCCCCGCCACGAGGGTGGCGACGATGGTGGCCGTCCACCCGGCGTACATGTCGCCGCCGATGTCGGTCAGCTTGTACAGCCCGGAGGCGAAAACCGCGGGCATCGCCAGCAGGAAGGAGAACTCGGCTGCGTCCTTGCGCTTGAAGCCCATCAGCATGCCGCCGGTGATGGTGCCGCCGGAGCGGGAGACGCCGGGGATGAGCGCCAGGCACTGGAACAGGCCGTAGGTGACGCCGCGGGTGATGGTCAGGTCGGCCAGCACCCGGTGCTTGCGGGTATAGCGGTCGGTGGCGCCGAGGATGACGCCGAACACGATCAGGGTCAGCGCGATCAGGCGCAGGTCCCGGAAGACCGTGTCGATCTGCTCCTCCAGCAGCAGCCCCAGCACGCCGATGGGGATGGTGCCGACGATGACGTACCAGCCCATCCGGGCGTTGATGTCGCGGCGCAGCTCGCGGTCGAACAGCGAGCGGGTCCACGTGGACAGGATCGACCAGATGCGCCGGCGGAAATAGACCAGCACCGCCAGTTCGGTACCGATCTGGGTGACCGCGGTGAACGCCGCCCCCGGGTCGGGCCAGCCGAAGAACGCGGAGATCACGCGTACGTGCCCGCTGGACGAGATCGGCAGCATTTCGGTCAGCCCTTGGACGAGTCCAAGGATGATGGCCTCGATGATGGACACGGCGGGCTCGGCTCCTGTTTGCAGGTTCGGCAAGCGGCCGCGGGCGGGGGGACTCGCGGCGGAGGGCTGGACGGTTCGGCGCCGCGGGGGCGGGGGTGAAGGCCCGACCGGCATCCGGCGGCGACCGGAGGAAGCCTACTACCGGTTCCCGCACGTGTGCGCGGCGCCCGTGCGCGCCCGCCCGGTTCCGGTCGGGCCTGCGCGGACAAACGGCCGGACCGCCGCATCCCCTGCGAACTGGGCTTCTCCGGGCGGGCCTCGGCCGCCCACCCGGGGACCGGGTAACCTCGCACGCCATGGAACAGCGACAGGCGGGCGGCTCGGGGCTGTGGGTGTCGTGCACCGCTCTGGGGACCATGACCTGGGGCAACGACACCGACCAGGCGGAGGCCTCGGACCTGCTGACCGCCTTCGTCGACGCCGGGGGAACGCTGGTCGACACCGCCGACGTCTACAACGGCGGCGAGGGGGAGCGCATCCTCGGCCGCCTGCTCAACGGGGTGGTCCGGCGCAGCGATGTGATCATCGCCACCAAGACGGGGCACGCCACCGACGGCCACCGGCCGGTCGACACCTCCCGGCGCCACCTGCTGGCGTCGCTGGACGCGTCGCTGCGCCGCCTGCAGACCGACCACGTGGACCTGTGGCAGCTGCACGCCCACGACCCCGCCACGCCGTTCGAGGAGACGCTGTCGGCCCTGGACGCGGCGGTGGCCTCGGGCAAGGCCCGCTATGTGGGGGTGGGCAACATGACGGCCTGGCAGTTCGCGGCGCTGGCGGCCTGGCAGCGCTCGGGCGGCTCCGGGCGCAACCCGGTGGTGACGGCGGCGGCCGAGTACTCGCTGCTGTGCCGGGACCCCGAGCGCGACCTGCTGCCGGCCGCCGCGGCGCTGGGCGCCGGGGTGATCGCGTGGGCGTCGCTGGGCCGCGGCGTGCTCAGCGGCAAGTACCGCAGGGGCGTCCCGCAGGGGTCGCGCGGCTCGCGGCCGCAGATGGCGCCGTACGTGGAGCCTTACCTNCCTTTCCCGGGGGGAGCCGAGCCGCCGGGTGGTGGAGTCGGTGTGCACGGCGGCCGAGGGGCTGGGGGTGTCGCCCCTGGCGGTGGCGCTGAGCTGGGTGCGCGACCGCCCCGGCGTGGCGTCGGTGGCCATCGGCCCGCGCACCGCCGCCCAGCTCGACGAGATCCTCGGCGCCGAGGACGTGCGCCTGCCCGACGAGATCCGCGAGGCCCTCGACGACGCCTCGGCCAAGCGGCGGTAGTCGGCGGCGGCCTCCCCAGGGAACGTCGGCAGGGTCGGATCGAGAGCGCCTGGGAGAGCGCTTGGGAGACCGCAGTGCGGCCCGGACATGCGCGCCGCACCCTGCCGAGCGGAGGCGCGACCTGCCCGCGCGGAGCGGGACCGCGGTCCTCACGAGTCCGTTGGAGCGGTGCCGTCGGACCGTCGCGCCGCCGGCGGCCGCGTTGGGCCTGGAGGCGGTGGTGGACGAGCGTTTCGGTGAGTGCGACTACGGTGCCTGGACCGGGCGTTCCCTGGAGGAGCTCAGGGAGGAGCCGGAGTGGCCGGTGGTCCGGCAGCACCCTTCGGCGGCGCGGTTCGGCGTCCCGGCCGCCGCCCGGATCGCCGCCTAGAGTGCCGCCCGGATCGCCGCCCACCGGTCACGCGGCCGGGACGCCTGTGTCGCCGTTCCTCGCTAGGCTGCTCTTCCGTCGGCCGCACGCCCCGAGGAGAGGACGCTTCCCGCATGTCAGACGCCCCCGAGCGCACCCGCGCCGTGCTGGCGGGTATGGGCGCCCCAGAGTCCCTGGCCGAGCCGCTCGTCGCCGCTCTGGGCCCCGGCGCCGCCGAGGAGCTGGCCGAGGACCCCTGGCGGCTGCTGGCGCTGCCCGCGGTCACCCCCGACCAGGCCGACTTCTGCGCCCGGCGCGCCCTGGGCGACGCCGCCTCCCCCGACGACCCGCGCCGCGGGCGCGCCCTGGTCGGGCGGGTGCTGGCGGCGGCCGCCCGGGAGGGCTCCACCACGGTGGAGGAGCGCGAGCTGGGCCGGGCCCTGCGCGGCATGCGGATCGCCGACCCCGGCCGCGCCGTCGAAGCGGCCCAGGAGGACGGGTCGGCCATGGTGTTCGAGGTCTTCCCCGAGGACGCCGACGACGGGTTCGAGGACGGCGACGTGCCGGAGATGCCCGACCCGGACCGCTTCGTCGCCCCCACCCGGGTGGGCCTGGCCGAGCAGGACCTGGGCGAGGGGCTGGCCCGGCTGGTCGGCACCAGCGAGCCCGTGATGGACCCGGCGACCGCCGCGGAGACCGCCGACGCCGCCGCCGAGCGGCTGGGCGAGGAGTTCGCCCCCGAGACGACCGCCGCCGCGATCGCGGCCCTCATGCGCGGGGTGGCGGTGCTGCGGCACGGGCCCGGCGCGGGCGCGGCGGTGCGCCACACGCTGGCGTGCCTGGCCGCGGCCGCCGAGGACAGCGCGGTCGGGCTGGCGGTGGCCTCGCCCACGGCGCAGTCCGCGGCCGCGCTCAACGCGCTGCTGGACGGGGCCCTGCGCACCGCCGCCCCGAGCGCGGGGGCCGCCGGCGCGGAGTCGGACGACGGTGCGAACGCTGCGGAGCCGGACGCGTCGGACGAGCAGGACGAGCGGGATGACGGCGCCGGAGAGGAGGCCGGGGAAACACCCGGCGAGCCTGCCCGCACGGGCACCGGGGACGGAGAGGCCGCCCCCTCCCCCGCCGTCGCCACCGGGGCGGTCCCGCTCGGGCGCCTGCTGGAGGCCGGATCGCCGGTGCCCGCCGGGATCGTTGTGGTCACCGACGCCATGGCGCTGGACGTCGAGCGCGCGGCCGCCCTGGTCGAGGCGTGCGAGGACGGCACCCACCTGGTACTGCTGGCCGACCCCGCCGAGGCGCCGTCGGCCCGCCCCGGCCAGGTGGTGCGGGACGTCGCGGAGTCGCGGCTGGCCGCCGTCGCCGACCTGCCCGACGCGCAGCCCCCGGGGCCGATCGCCGCGCTGGCCGCGGCGGTCGCCGAGGGCGAGCTGGCCCCGGCGCAGGCGCCCGACAAGGAGGTCGTCGCCGTGCCCGCGTCGTCGGGCGCCGAGGCGGCGCACCGGGCGCTGCAGCTGGTGGGCGACTCGATCCCGCGCGCCCTGGCCATCCCCGCAGAGCAGGTGCAGATCATCGCCGCGACCCGCGGCGGCGAGGCGGGGGCGGACGCGCTCAACCGGGCCTGCAAGGAGCGCTTCAACCCCGGCCCGGGCGCGCTCGGCGGGCTCGACGCGGGCGACCGGGTGCTGCTGGCCGGGGGCGGCCCCGGCTACTCCGCGGGCGACGTCGGGTACCTGCGCACCGGCCCGGAGGGCGACGACCGCCCGCACGTGGAGCTGCCGGGCGCGTCCGTGCCCGTCCCGGCGGACCCGGCGCACCTGCGCCCGGGGTGGGCGGTGACGGTGGCCGCGGCGCACGGGTCGCACTGGCCGGCCGCGGTCGCGGTCTTCGGCCCCGAGACCCGCGGCTCGCGCCCGCAGGTGTACACGGCCCTGACCCGCGGCGAGCGCCACGTGTCCATCGTCCACGCGGCCGGCCCGGAACTGGCCGAGGCGGTCAAGGAGAAGGCGTCCCTCCCCCGCACGACCCGCCTGCGCGACGTCATCCGCGAGGGGTGAGGTGCGGGCACGGGGCCAGGCTCCGGGGTTCAGCCCCCGGGGTCGGTCGGAAGCCGGGAGGTGTCGAGGCGAAGGGCGCCGAGCGGACCGGCGGGGCGACCTTGTAGGCCGGGTCACACTCCGCTTCACCTTGAGTTGGACTTAAGTCGAACTTCTAGCTTGGGATGCCACCGGAGACCGCGGGCGCGGTGACCGGTGGTGAGCGAACGCCCCGAGACGGAACGGAGCAGCACCGTGAAGTTCGACCCTGAGAGCATCGCCGCCTACTCGGCCGCCGATGTGAGCCTGTGGAGCTGGACCGACGAGGACGAGGGCACGCACGTCGGTTACATCGCCGACGAGCACGAGAAGGCGGCCATGGGCATGGCCTTCGTGCACTTCCGGGCCGGCGTGGAGTTCGACTTCACCTGGCCCTACGACGAGGTGTGCATCGTCACCCGGGGCAGCCTGACCGTCGACACCCTCGGCAGGCGGATCACCGCACGCGCCGGACAGGTCATGACCCAGCCCAAGGGGGTTCCCGGAACCTTCCGCATCGGAGAGGACCTGGAGATGATCTGCGTGCACCACCCCACGTTCGCCCGTGCGAACGGAATGTCCCTCCAGGAGTACAAGGCGGCGACGGATGTCGGCGAACAGCCTTCCCTGCCGGTCACCGCCCCGCGCCGCGCCCAGAGCGCGGGCGGCTTCTTCGACCCCGCGGTGATGCAGGTGTTCGACATATCCGACATCCCGGACTGGATCACCGTCGACGGGGAACAGGGCGCCAAGGTCGGCTACATCGCCGACAAGGCGGAAGGCGCACCGTTCGGCCTGGCCTTCTCCGATTTCCGGCGGGGCGGGGTGTACGAGCTGGAATTCCCCTACGATGAGGTCGCCGCGATCACGAGCGGAAGCTTCACCGTTCGGAGCAACGGCCGCTCCTTCAAAGCGAGCGCAGGCCAGATGCTCTACATGCCCCACGGCGTCTCCGCCGTGTTCGAGATCGATGAGGACACCGTCGCCGTCGGCCTCCACCACCCCACCTTCGAAGACGCGATGGGGCATCCGCCGCACGAGGGATGAGGCGCAGGGCGCCCCGGTGTGCCAGTCAGACGGCGGCGGCGAGGAAGCCCGATGGCCCTTGCAGCAGCGTCGTCGGCCGCCGGGCGTGCGGATGGTCGTCGGGCTCGGCGGCGACGGATGAGCAGGTGCCCCGCTTGCTGCCGCTTCCCGGCCGCCTGGTCTCCGCCGGCCCAGCGTGGACGGCGGCGACGAGGGCCGGGCGGGTTCACGGGCTTGGCTGTCGGGTGCCGGGCTCCTGGTGGTCCGGGTGACGGGGCGGCGACGAGCAAGGCCGGTGGGTCGTCCGGAGCACTGTCGGGGATCGGGCGTGCGGACGGCCGGGGCGGTGGGGCGGCGATGGAGCGGGCGGGTGGTCGCTTATGCCTGCTTGCCGTCCGCCGGGTCCCTGTCGGCCCAGGGGGGAGGAGCGGCGACGGAGGAGCAGGTACCCCGCTCACTGCTTCTCGTCGGCTGCCGGGTTCCCGCTGGTCGGACGGC
>NZ_ANAD01000027.1 GCF_000341245.1 Nocardiopsis halophila DSM 44494 | reverse complement strand
CACGACCGGCGCCCCGCTTGCTGCTGCTTCCCGACTGCCGGGTTTTCGCCGCTCGAGCGGAGGCGGCGGCGACGGCGATGGCCGGGCGGCAGGTGCCCGGGGCGTCCGGATGGCTTGGGAACGCATCGGTCCTTATCTGCGCCCCGCCCTGGAACAGGCACCCCTCCGCCGTTCCAGAACACCCTGGAACGGGCGCCCCTCCCCGACTCCAGTACCCCTGAAAAAAGAAGGGGGTCTTGCCTCAAAGGCGCCTTTCCACTGAAAGCGATCAGCCTTCCAGAGCGCCTTTGCCGGGCAATAGTTCAACACCCTCCATTCATGATCAACATGCATCTCGACCTGGGAGAACC
>NZ_ANAD01000026.1 GCF_000341245.1 Nocardiopsis halophila DSM 44494 | reverse complement strand
GGGAGCGGCGACGGCACGGCCGGTGCCCCGCTCGCTGCCGCTTCCCGGCCGGCGGGGCTTCGCCGGTCGAGCAGATGGCGGCGACGAGGGCCGGGCGGTTCCCCGGGCTTGCCTGTCGGGTGGCGGGGCAGTGACGGAGGAGCAGGGGCCCTGCTCACGGCCCGTTCCCGGCCGGCGGGTCGTCGGAGTGCCAGGATGGGAGCGGTGACGACGAAGCGGGGCGGTTCCCCGGTGCCACCGGTCGGCCGCCGGGCCTCTGCGGTACCGGCGACGAGCAGCGACGACGGCACGGCCGGTGCCCCGCTCACTGCTGCTTCCCGGCTGCCTGGGCCCCGCCGGTCGAGCGTGGGCGNCGACGGCGAGGCGGTGTGGTTCCCCGGCCCTGCCTGTCGGGCGGCCGGGCCCCGGGCGGTCACGAGTGGGGGCGACGACGAAGGCCGGGCGGGTCCCGCCCGCCCCGGCCTGTCGGGCGGGCGGCCGGCGCCCGGCCGGGGCGCGTTCTGGCGGCCGCGGCCACTGTTGCGCCGCGCGGTCGGCGCCTGCGCGGGAATCGATAGTGGTGAGATCGCCACCCGATGTGCGATCGGGTGGTGAGATCACCACTATCGTTCGCCCCTGCTGTCTTCCGGCTGGCCAGGCCGCAGGGGCACGTCTCCACAGGGCCGGTGGCGGCCCTGCCGTGCTCGTGCCGGGTGCCCCCGTTCGGCTGCCGGGGCGGCCTGGGCGGTTTGGGAACGCATCGGTCCTTACCGGTGCCCCGCTCTGGAACGGGTACCCCTCCGCCTTTCCAGGACGTCCTGGAAAGGGCGAGGCGCCCCGATTCCAAGGCGCCTGGAAAAGGAAAGCGATCCGCTCTGCAGGGCCCCCTATGCTAAGAAGGCGCCGCCATTCCAAGCCGCCTTTGCTGGGCAATGCCTCAGCACCCTCCGGTCAAGATCAACATGTGTTCTGACCTGCGACGATCGTGCTTCCTGGAAAATCTTTGGGGAATCTTCCGCCGGGCACCCAAAAATGGTGGCGGGTGGTTCATAATGGGTGTATGGCAGATCAGCGGCACCCCGGTGTTCCGGCCGGATCTCCCGCAGAGGGGATCCGGACCGGGATCGATGGTGTGCTCGCCGAGGCCGACCGGGCTGGGGACATGGAGGTGGCACCGGGCCACCGGGACATGCTCACCGCCACCATGGAGGCCCTGGCTTCGGGGCTGGATGCCCTGGACCTTGCGGCGGCCCGTTTGGCCGCGCGTATGCGCGGGGCCGGGTGTCTGTCAGGAGCGGCCTCCTCCACCGTGACCGGATTGCTGCGCGATCAGGGGCGCCCGTTGGCCCAGGCCAAGGCGATCGTGAGGGTCGCTGAGCACCTGGACGACTACCCGGCCTCGGTCGGTGCGGTCGAGGCGGGAGAGATCGGTTTCGCACAGTTGGCCCGTATCGTCGAGGGATGCGAGAAGGCCGCGGCCGGTCGGTGCATGCAGGAGCACCCCGGCGTGGAGGATTTTCGGGAGGCGGCCGAGCCGATCTTGCTCCAGGCCGCGCGCGGCGGGGCCGACGAGCGGATGCTGGGCAGGATCGGGCGCACTCTCGTCGAGCGGGTATCCCCTCGGGTGCACGAGGAGGAGGACCGGCAGGCCTACGGAGCGCGTGAGGCACGGTTCTCCAAGAATGCCTTCGGGTTCGCTCTGCAGGTGCAGGGAGATGCGGCCTCGGAGGAGATCATCCGCACCGCCGTCGAGGCCCACACCGCCCCGCCGGATGAGCGCACCCCGGCCCAGCGGCGCTTCGACGCCCTGGTGCAGCTGTGCGAGAACCGCCTGGCCGCCGAAGGCCTTGAGGTGCCGGTGCCGCAGGAGGGCTCCGACGCCGCCACCGCCCTGGCAGCACCCCGCGTAGAGCAGGGAACCCGCCGCCGTGGGGTCCTGCGTCCGCAGGTGAGCGTGGTGGTGCCGCTGGAGGCCCTGCTCCTGAAGGAGGGGGCCGAGCCCGCGACCACGGACCGCGGGCGCCTGCTCCCGCCCTCGGCTGTGCGGGCCTTCGCTTCGGACTCCATCGTCCGGCGGCTGGTCACCGACCCCGTCGAGAGCGTGGTCGACATCGGCCGGGCCCGCCGCACCTTCCCCTCCAGGGTCCGCCAGGCCCTGGCCGCCACCGCCCCCACCTGCCAGTGGGAGGAGGGCTGCTCGGTCCCGGCCCGGTGGTGCCAGGGCGACCACCGCACCGAGTGGTGGGAAGGCGGGGCCACCACCCTGGGCAACGCGCAGCTGCTGTGCGGGCGGCACAACCGGGAGAAGCACCGGGCGCGGGCTGAGGCCCACTACCGGGCCAGCACTCGGCCGCCGAACCGGCCCCGGAAGGGAACCCGGGACGGGCGCACCGGCCCCGGGCGCGGGGGAAACTCCGGTGACAGGGGTGGAACCGACCCACCCGGGTGATCGGGTCCCTCCGCGCATCCCTGAAGCGCCACCCCACCCTCCGCCTCCTCACCAAGGGGCCCTGCCCGAGTGAGCCCGTACCCACAGCCTGCCAAGGGCGTCCCGGCCCGGGCCCGCTCCCCGCGTTCCTGCCCCCAGCACCACCCCCAGGGGCGTCCGCGCCGGCCGCGGCCCGACCCACCGGACAGCACCCCGCCCTTCACCCCGAGGACGTCGTGTCACCACCCCGCAGACGGACAGGCCCCGGTCGTGTCCGCTGGCGTGGTGGAACTCTGCGGGCCCGGCCGCCCCCGGGAGCACTGCCCGCCGCCCGCACCGACACCCTTGTTGATCTCGGGGAAGTCGGGGTAATACTCGCCGGTATTACCCCGACTCTCCCGAGATCAACGGCGAGGAGGGGGCGCGCACCCGGGGCGAGGCCGCCGATCGCGCCGCAGCGGCCGCACCGCTCACAAGGACGCGGCCGAAAGCTCCACCACTCCAGCGGCCACGACCCAGGCCCCGGGCTCCGTCCGCCGCCTCCACCGCGCCCTCACCGCACACCGGCCCCTGCGGACAGCAAGGCCGGGCAAACGCCCTGGACCGGGGTACCCCTCTGCCGCCCCGTGCCCCCGCGCCCCATCGCTCCCGCCCGCCCGGCAGCCGACAGCGCCGTGACCGGAACCTCCCGGCTCCGTCATCGCCGCCTGCCCGGCGACCATCCGCACGCCCGGCGCCCGGCAGCGGCGTCCGACACCCCGGCGCCATCGTCCTCGTCGCTGCTGCCCACCCCGGCCACCGGCGGCCCGCCACCCGGCCAGGGGCCGTGAGCGGGGTACCCGCTACTCCGTCGCCGCCCCCACCCGAGACCATCCCCACACCCGGCGGACGACAGCGCCGCCAGCAGGACGACCCGCCTTCGTCGTCGCCGCTAGGGCATCGACCGTTCGCGCACCTACCAGACGACAGGGTTGCATCCGGTGCCGTCGACCTTCTTCATCGCTGCCTGCCAGGTCGTCGGCCTCAGGGCTGACGGGCGGAGCCGTGTGGTCGGAGAGAAGGCGTCGGGCCGTCGGTCCCTCAGAGGGCCGGTGCGGCCGGTGCGGCCGCTACCGACCTGGAGAACCGGTCTGGAGCGCGCGTTCGGTGGTGTGGATGGAACCGATTTTCTGTTCCTACTGTGAAAGAGGCTTCGCCTGTGCTACTCGTCTGCCGTGGGACGGAAATGCCGGATGTACCACCGCTGCCACGGGGTCTCGACCGAGCGGTGGTCGTAGTTCCGCCTCACGTATTCGACGGCCTCATCCGGTGACAGGCCGTCGAGTACCGCCATGCACGCCAGCGCGGTGCCGGTACGCCCGATACCCGCCGAGCACGCCACCTCCACGCGTTCCTGCCCGGCCCGCCGCCACGCCGTTCTGAAGTGTCGCTCGGCGTCGGGGTCGGTCGGCAGGAGAAAGTCGGGCCAACGCACCCAAACGCTGTCCCACGGAACACTCGGAGGTTGGCGTCCCTGCAGGTAGAGGCCGAAGTCCGGGCGCGGGCCGGTCGGTTCTCGCCGACGGAGCCCCCTTCCGCGCACCAGGCGTCCCGAAGGCAGGGCCAGGACGCCCGGTGCTCCGGGATCCCATGTCGTGGACACGGCCGATTCTCCTTTCTTCGGCAGGTGGCGAATCCTGCGCGGTGGTACGGGGAACGCTTCTCGGGGCACATTCCCGATCCTTCGGAACGTCTTTCTCCATTGCGGGCGAACGGGAGGAGGGAAAGGGCTTCCGCAAGGACGGCGATCCGGGAATTCAGGGCGCCGGCCGACCTTCCCGGGGCTATGATCCCCTCACTTCGCTCATCACCGTGCTCGGAGGGGAGCGGCATGGGCAGACATGTGGCCGCATGGTTGGCGACCCTCGCTGTGGACATGGTCGCCGTTCCCGCGCTCGCCTACCTCTTCGGCAACGCCGGCACCGCCCTCGGCATGCTGGGCGGCGGTGTGGCGCTGACAGGGGTGGCGGTCGCCGCCGTCGCCAACGGCGCGGTCGGGGGCCTGGCTCTCGCTCTGCTCGTCCCGGCCAGTCTCGTCGCCCCGGCCGGGGTCGTCACCACCGCCGAGGTCGCCGCCGAACGTCCCGTCGCATCCGTCGTGCGCGGGGACGACGCGGGGTCGGGCACGACCCTCCCGCTTCCGGACCGCGCCCCGGGTGAGGGCGAGGCCGGTCCCCCTGGAGAGGCATCACCCTGCGCCGACCCCGACCCGGTGAGCGGCGAGTGCCCGCCGACGGCCGTCCCCGGCCCGGACGGCGGCGATCCGGCGGCCCCCGCCCCCGGTGCGTCCGAACCCGCCCTCACCGATCCGGACGAGGCCGAACTCGACGAGGCCGAGCCGGGCCTCCCCGCCCCGAGCGGTGCTGAGGGCGGCGGCACGGACGGCGGCGCTGAGGACGGTGTCCCGCAGGAGGACGCCCCGCAGGAGGACGTCCCCTGACCGGACGGCCATGATCACTCCCTGGAATGGCTTGACCCGCTTTCGGGCGGTGTGCGCCGAGCATCTTCACTCACGGTGAACGCGCGCTCGGTCCTGGGCAATATGGGCCCCCGCCTCGCGGAATAAGAGTCCTGTAAGAATCGGCCGCTGACCATTCCCCGCGACGTCGGGCGGGGGCGGGGCCCGGTATCGTGTTGGCGGGGTTTTCGGCGGTATCCCCCGCAGCGCCGTTCCCCACCCGAGATTTCTGCTGAACCGATTCGGCCCGCGTCTGCGTCACACGTCGATGTAGACGCAAGGGGGATCGAGGATTCCAGGGGGCCTCCAACTGAGTGACAGCACCTACGGCGCCGGCGACGACGAGCGGCGCCCCGAGACGCCAGAGAACGACGAGACCGCCGCGGGTGCCCCCGCCGATGAGGGGGCGCCGGCCGACGCGGCGGTCGATGGCGTGCCCGAGAAGGGCAGGCCGGAGAGCAGGGAGTCCGAGAGCGAGGAGCCCGAGAACGAGCGGTCCGAAAGTGCAGGGGCTGAGGGCGCCGAGGCCGGTGAGGCGCCGCTGAGCGGCGATGACGAGGACGACGCCTCCGGGGACGCGGAGGGCGTGGGCGCCTTCAAGGACAGCGGCAGCTTCTTCCGGGACAAGGTCGCCCAGAGCCTCGCCGCGCAGGGGTTCAGCCTGCGCGACGACGGGACGTGGGACGACAGCGCCTCTGCGGTCCCCAAGGGGGACGACGCGGAGAAGGCGGCCGAGAAGGACACCGAAGAGGGGTCCGTCCGGGAAGAGGCCTCCGCCGCCGCAGCCGAGGACGACGCTTCCACTGCCGACGCTCCCGCCGCCGACGACGCTCCTGAGAAGGAGGCGCCGAAAACGGAGGGCGCGGACGCGGAGGACCAGGAGAGATCCGGCGCTTCCGGGCCCGGAGAGGAGTCCGAGTCCTGGGATCCTGAGAGCACGGCGGCCTTCGCCCCGGTCTTCGACGACGCGGACGACGCAGAGGCGGAACGGACGAAGGGGCAGGAGGAGGCCGCGGGGGCCTCTGGCGGCCCTTCGGCGACCGAGCCTTCTGCCGGCGAGTCCGACGAGCCTGTCGAAGACGTGCCTTCGACGGCCGGGGCCGATCCTGACGGCGACCCCGAGAGCACGGCCGCCTTCGCGTCGGTCGCTGGCATCGCCTCTGACGACACTTCCACGGAGCTCTCCGACGACTCCTCCGACACCGTCGCCGGTGATGCGCCGGACACGGTCTCCGAGGAGAACAAGGCCGGGAGCGGGTCCGCCGGAGGATCCGAGGAGCCGGAGGAACCGGAGAAGCCCGAGGTCTCGGGCGCCGCCGCCGCAGGTGNCCCCCGCCGCTGGTGCGGCGGCCGCAGGTGTGGTGGCGGGCGCCGCCTCCGGGGCATCGGAGTCCTCGCAGGACCACTCGCAGGGCCAGGAGTCCGCTCAGAACCAGGGGTCCTCTCAGGAGTCCGACGAGGGGACCCGAGAGTCCTCCGGGGACAAGCCCGTCTACGCGGTCCCTACGCCGTCGCCGCCGCCTTCGCCGGAGGGGGCGGGAAGCGAGCCGGTGACGGGCGCGCGGAACCTGCTCCGGGCCAAGGTGCCCGGCACGGGCAAGGGCGGTGACGGTGCGCCCGGAGAGGCCTCGGCCGCGGCCTCCGGCGGCCCCGGCAAGGGGAACAAGGGGCCGAAGGGTCCCAAGGGCCCCAAGGGGCCGAACGGCCCGGGCAAGGGCAAGAAGCCCAAGAAGCCGATGTGGTTCCGGGCGACGCGCGCGCTGCTGATCACCGCGGGTGTGTTCGCGGTGCTGGGCATCGGCGCGTTCCTGGTGGCCTACAACTCCTTCGACGTCCCCACCACCGCCAAGGCCGAGGCGACCGACCAGGGCTCGATCTTCTACTACGCGGACGGGGAGACCAAGTTCGCCGAGCGCGGTGTCGACCGCGATCCGGTGACCTTCGACGAGATCCCCGACCAGGTCCAGGAGGCGGTGATCTCCGCCGAGGACCGCGGCTTCTGGACCGAGCCGGGCGTGTCACTGTCGGGCACCGTCCGCGGTGCCTGGTCGACCTTCACGGGGCAGCAGGTGCAGGGCGGCTCCACGATCACCCAGCAGATGGTCCGCAACTACTTCGAGGGCGTCTCGAAGGAGCAGACCGTCTCCCGCAAGCTCAAGGAAATGGTCATCGCCCTCAAGATCGACCAGTCCGATGAGTACGACAAAGAGTGGGTGATGGAGCAGTACCTGAACACCATCTACTTCGGCCGCAACGCCTACGGCATCCAGGCGGCCGCACAGGCCTACTACCACAAGGACGTGGGCGAGCTCACCCCGGCGGAGTCGGCGTTCCTGGCGGCCGCGATCCAGCAGCCGACCAAGTTCGGCATGGCGGACAGCGACACCACCCCCGAGATGGAGAAGCGCTGGAAGTACGTGGTGAACGGGCTGGTCTCCGAGGAGATCATCACCCAGGCCGAGGCCGATGAGATGGAGTTCCCCGAGCCCGAGGAGTCCCGCCCGTCCGCGGGGATGGACCTCAGCGGCTACAAGGGCTACATGCTGCAGCAGGCCATGGCCGAGCTGGACGGCATGGGCTACACCGAGGACAACATCAACCGCAACGGCTACAGGATCGTCACCACGTTCGACAAGGACCTGATGGACGCCGCCGTCGAGGCGGTGGAGAGCAACGTCGACGTGGAGAACCTGCCGGACGGCGTCTACGCGGGGCTCACCGCGATCGACCCGTCGACCGGAGAGGTCGTGGCGTTCTACGGCGGCCAGGGCTACAACGAGAACCAGTACGACAGCGCGTTCCGCGGTTCGGCCCAGTCGGGGTCGGCGTTCAAGCCCTACGTGCTGGCGGCCGCCCTGGAGTCGGGCAAGAGCCTGAACACGACCGTGGACGGCTCGTCCCCGCAGTGGTTCGGTGGACACAAGGTGACCAACAGCCACGCGGGGGGGCCGCAGAACCTGATCGTCGCGACGCGGGACTCCAGCAACACCGGCTATATCAACCTGGCGCTGGAGACCGGCCTGGACAAGGTCGTGGACATGGCGCACGCGGCCGGCATCCCGGAGAACAAGATCACCGAGGCACAGGCGGCCGCGCCCACCCTGGCGCTGGGCGTGTCCGATGTCAGCGCGGTCGACCAGGCGAGCGGCTATGCCACGTTCGCCAACGGCGGGGTCCACATCGAGCCGCACGTGGTGCGCGAGATCGTCGACTCCGACGGGGAGAACCTGCGGGAGAAGCCGGCGGAGAGCCGCGCCATGAAGGAGGGCGTGGCGGCCGACGTCACCTACGCCCTGCAGCAGGTGGTCACCTCGGGAACCGGGACCTCCGCGCAGCTTCCGGACGGGCGCCCGGTGGCGGGCAAGACGGGGACCACCGACTCCAGCGTCGCCGGGTGGTTCGCGGGATACACCCCGCAGCTGTCCACGGCGGTGGGCGTGTACAACGGCAACAACCAGCCCTTCACCCTGAACGGCACGCAGGTCTACGGAGGGAACTACCCGGCGTCGATCTGGCGGTCCTTCATGGCCACGGCGATGGAGGGCGTGGACCCGGAGCCGTTCCCGTCCCCCAGCTACGGCGGGGAGACCGAGAACTACGCCCCGGACGTGCCCACCGAGGACCCGAATGCGGGCCAGGAGCCGCAGCAGCCCCAGGAGCCGCAGCAGCCGCAGGAGCCCCAGGAGCCGCAGCAGCCGGAGGTCCCGGCGGACCCGGACCCGACCGGCCCCGGTGACGGCGGCGGGGAGGTCCCGCCGGACGGCGGTGACGGCGGGGGCGAGACCCCGCCGGACGGCGGCGACGGAGGCGGCGATCCCCCGCCCGAGGGCGGGGGAGGAGGGGGGGACGACGGCACCTTCTTTCCCTGAACCGCCTCCGGAGGACCCGGAGGGTGATCAGCNCGATCCCCCGCCCGAGGGCGGGGGAGGAGGGGGTGACGACGGCACCTTCTTTCCCTGAACCGCCTCCGGAGGACCCGGAGGGTGATCAGACGCCGGAGCCGCGCCCCTCGTAGGGGGCGCGGCTCCGCCGCGTCCAGGGCCGCGTCACAGGGGGCAGCCGCACAGGCCCCGGGGGTCGGGCCCGGGCTCGCCCCAGTCGGCGGTGAACGCCTGGGCCCCCGGCGTGGTGCCGGTGAGGGCGTCGGCGGCCAGGATGACCGCGGCCGCGGTCCAGGTGCTGCGCTCCACCGGCCAGTTGACCTCCTCGGCGAACTGGTAGCCGGTCCAGTAGGCGCCGTCGTCGGGGTCGCGCAGGTGGGCGATGTCGGCGAGCAGCCGGGTGCCGCGCTCGGTGTCGCCGACGGCGGCCAGCGCCAGCACCAGTTCGGAGGTCTCGGCGCCGGTGACCCAGGGCTGGTCGCTGACGCAGCGGATGCCCAGCCCGGGGACGACGAAGGTGTCCCAGCGCTCGTCCAGGCGCTTGTGCGCCCCCGGCCCGCGCAGCGCCCCGCCCAGGACCGGGTAGTACCAGTCCATGGAGAAGCGGCCGCGGTCGGCGAAGACCTCCTCGTGCGCGGNNNCGCCGGCGCCCCGCCAGTCGGGGCGGTCCTGGCCCAGCCGGGCGCCCAGGGCGGCGGCGCAGCGCAGCCCGTGGTGCACGCTGGCGGACCCGGTGAGCAGGGCGTGGTCGCCGGGGGAGCCGTCGGTGCCGCGGGCCCACAGGATCTCGCCGCGCTCGGTGGCCAGCCCCAGGGCGAAGCCGATGCCGGCGGCGACGGCGGGCCACATCCGCGCGGCGAAGGCGGTGTCGCCGGTGACGAGCAGGTGGTGCCAGACGCCGACGGCGGGGTAGGCGGCGTGGTTGGGTTCGCGGTGCGCCTCGGCCACGCGGCCCTGGCGGAGCTTGGCGGGCCAGGACCCGTCGGCGTTCTGCACCCCCGCCAGCCAGGTGTAGGCGCGCCGGGCGGCCCCGTGGTGGCCGGCGGCGGTCAGCGCCATGGCGCACTCGACGTGGTCCCACACGTCGAGGTGGCCGCCGGGGAACCAGGGCAGCGCCCCGCCGGGCTCCTGGCTGGCGAGCAGGTAGCGGGCGGAGCGGTCGATCTGGTCGGCGGTGAGGACGCCGGGGACCTCGAGGGCGGCGGGGGCCTGGGAGGGGGCGGGGCTCATGCGGGGCCCGCGGGCAGCGGCTTGCGGACGTAGACGACGACGCTCTTGCCGATGACCGGGTTGAGCGCCTTCTCGGCCAGCCGGGTGGCGGGGGGCGCCTGGAGCATGTCCCACACCAGCATGCGGTGGTAGGCCTTGACGGCGGGGTGCCGGTCGTCGTCGGTGCCCACCGCGCACTTGAGCCACCAGTAGGGGGCGTGCAGGGCGTGCGCGTGGTGGTGCGGCCCGATGGCGAAGCCGGCGGCCTTGAGCTTGGCCTCCAGCTCGGCGCGGGTGTAGATGCGCACGTGGCCGCCCTCGACGGTGTGGTAGTCCTCCGACAGCGCCCAGCACAGGCGCTCGGGCAGCCAGCTGGGGACGGTGACGGCGGCGATGCCGCCCGGGCGCAGCACCCGGTACAGCTCGGCCATGGCGGCGGTGTCGTGCGGCAGGTGCTCGAAGATCTCGGCGGCGATGACCCGGTCGAAGGAGCCGTCGTCGAAGGGCATGCCCAGGGCGTCGCCCTTGACGGTCTCGGCCTCGGTGCCGGCGGGGGCCTCGCCCTCGGCGCGCATGGCGGCGAACATGGTCGCGACCTCGGCCAGGTCGTTCTCGTTCTGGTCGAAGGCGACCACGTCGGCGCCGCGCCGGTAGGCCTCGAAGGCGTGGCGGCCGCCGCCGCAGCCCAGGTCGAGGACGCGGTGGCCCGGGCCGACGGGGAACAGGGAGAAGTCGACGGTGATCAGTGCAGGCTCCTTCGGGTCTGTCAGATGCTTGCCGCGTACCGGGCGGCGGTGGCCTCGGCGACGGCGCGCCAGGTGAAGCGGTGCTGGACGCGGTCCCAGGCGGCGCGGCCCATCCGGGTGCGCTCGGCGGGGTCGTCGAGCAGGGCGCCGATGCGGGCGGCGAGCTCCTCGGCGTCGCCGGGTTCGGTGAGCACGCCGGCGCGGCCGTCGGTGCCGACCACCTCGGGCAGGGCGCCGGCGCGGCTGGCGACGAGCGGGGTGCCGCAGGCCATGGCCTCCACGGCGGGCAGCGAGAACCCCTCGTAGAAGGAGGGGACGACGGCGACCTCGGCGGAGGCGATCAGGCGGCCGAGCTCGGCGTCGTCGATGCCGCTGACGAAGGTGGTGTTCTCGCGCAGGGAGAGCTCGTCGACCAGGGTGTCGGTGGGGCCGCCGGGCTTGGGGCGGCTGACCAGGGTCAGCGAGACCTCGCGCTCGGTGGCGAGCTTGGCGACGGCGCGCAGCAGGGTGGCCACGCCCTTGAGGGGGCTGTCGGCGCTGGCGGTGCACACGATGCGGCCGGGCACCCGCCCGGTGCCGGCGGAGCCTCCGGCGGCACCGGGGTGGAAGTGGCGGGTGTCCACGCCGAGGGGGACCACGTCGATGCGGTCGCGGTCGACGCCGAACTCGCGGACGATGTCGTCGGCCGAGGAGCGGGAGGGGACCAGGACGGGGTCGAGGCGGCGGGCGACGCGCCCCTGCATGCCGACGAAGGAGTACCAGCGGCGCTTGGAGATGCGCTGCCAGCCGGTGGCCTCCTCCAGTTCGATGCGCCGGTCCACGGTGATGGGGTGGTGGATGGTGGTGACCAGGGGAAGACCGGTGCGGCGGAGCCCGAGCAGGCCGTAGCCGAGGGTCTGGTTGTCGTGCACGACGTCGAACTCGCCGCGGCGGCGGCGCAGTTCGCGCAGGGCTCGCAGGGAGAAGGTGAGGGGTTCGGGGAAGCCGGCGGTCCACATGGTGCCGACCTCCAGGGCGTCGATCCAGTCGCGCCACCGGTGCAGCGGGGGCGTGGCGAAGGGGTCGGCGTCGTTGTACAGGTCGAGGCTGGGGACCTTCTCCAGGATGACGCCGTCGTCGAGTTCGGGGTAGGGCTGGCCGGAGAAGACGGTGACCCGGTGGCCGAGGGCCGCCAGTTCGCGGGAGAGGTGGCGGACGTACACGCCCTGCCCGCCGCAGTGCGGCTTGCTCCGGTAGGAGAGCAGGGCGACGCGCAGCGGGGCGGGGGGCGGCGGGGTGTGCGGCATGGTCCTCGAACCCATCGGCGAAAAGTTACTCGGCAGTTTAGTACGCGGCCGTCCCGCCTGATCTTATGGTCCGGTCCTCACGCCAGGGACGCTGCCTCCGGGCAAGTGAAGCCGTGCGGGGGCAGGTCGGCGCCGCCCATGGCGCGGGCGACCTCGCCGGGGCCGGACCAGCCGCCGGCCGAGCGCAGCACGGTGCCGACCTCGGGCGGGCGCAGCACCCCGATGACGCCGCCGTGCACGAGCAGCACCTGGCCGCTCACCCCGGCGGAGGCGGGGGAGGCGAGGTAGGCGACCAGGGGCGAGACGTGCTCGGGCGCCAGCGGGTCGGGGCCCTGCGGCGGGGGCGGCCCGAAGACCTCGGCGGTCATGCCGGTGCGGGCGCGGGGGCAGATGGCGTTGGCGGTCGGCCCGTAGCGGCGCAGGGCCTGGGCGGTGGAGGTGGTGAGCGCGGCGATGCCGCCCTTGGCGGCGGCGTAGTTGGGCTGGCCGGGCGGGCCGAGCAGGAAGGCCTCGGAGGCGGTGTTGACGATGCGGCCGTAGACGGTGCCGCCGTCGCGCTTGGCCCGGGAGCGCCAGTGCGCGGCGGCGGCGCGCGAGGCCAGGAAGTGCCCGCGCAGGTGGGTGCGGACCACCGTGTCCCACTCCTGCTCGGCCATGTTGAACAGCATCCGGTCGCGGGTCGTCCCGGCGTTGTTGACCAGGGCGTCCAGTCGCCCGAAGTGCTCTTCGGCGGCGGCGACCAGGCGCTCGCCCGCGCCGTCGGCGGCGGCGTCGCCGGCCAGGGCGCGGGCGGTGCCGCCGCGGGCGCGGATCTCGGCGGCGGTGTCCTCGGCGCCGTCCAGGTCGGTGGCGACCACGCGGGCGCCGAGCGCGGCCAGGGCCAGGGCGTGGGCCCGGCCCAGGCCGCGTCCGGCGCCGGTGACGGCGGCGGTCAGCCCGTCCAGCGCCACCTCGGGCGGCTGCTGCTCATCCATGGGTCCTCCTCCAGGTCAGCACCCCCGCGGGGGTCTCGGTCACCGCGGCGAGGCCGCGGCGCTCCAGCGCGCGCAGGTGGGCCGCGGTCTCGGAGGCGGCCAGGCGGCGCTGCACGATGGGCATCCGGTCCCAGCCGTGCCGCCAGGGCAGGGCCGCGCACAGCTCCCACAGGGTGGCGGGGCCGGGCGCGGCCGCCTCCAGGGCGGCGGCGAGCGTGTCCAGCTTCTCCTCGTGGTGGGCGAGGATCCCGGCGACGCGGTCGTCCAGTCCGGTGAACCGGGCCTCGTGGGCGGGCAGGGCCTCGACGGTCCCGGGCCGGGGCACGGCGTCGGGCAGCCGGGCCAGGGACTCCAGGAAGGCGCCGAGGGGGTCCCGGTCGTCGGGGCCGTCGGTGGTGAAGGGGTAGAGCCCGATGTGCGGGGTGATGCGGGGCAGCACGTGGTCGCCGGTGAAGAGCCGGTCGGCGTCCTCCAGGTGCAGGCAGATGTGGCCGGGGGAGTGGCCGGGCGTCCACACCGTGCGCAGTTTGCGGCCGGGCACGTCGACGGGGTCGCCGTCGGCGAGCTCGGTGTCGGGTTCGGCGGGCGGGTCGAGCCGGGGGTCGGTGCGGGCGTACTCCTCGATCGCGGCCTGCGGGGCGCCCGCCCGGCGCAGCTGCTCGGTCTCGATGTGCAGGCCGCCGCCGGCCAGTCCGCCCAGCGCGTCGATGCGGCGCACCATCTCGGCGTCGGCGTGGTGCATGGCCACCCAGCAGCCGGAGGCCGCGCGCACCCGCCCGGCCAGGCCGGCGTGGTCGGGGTGGAAGTGGGTGACGACCACGCCGTGCACCTGCTCGGGGGAGGAGCCGGCGGCGCGGAGCCCGGCGTCCAGGGCGGCCCAGGACTCCTCGTGCTCCCAGCCGGCGTCGACGAGGACGGGCCCGCGGGGGGTCTCCAGTGCGTAGACGAGGGTGTAGCCGAGCGGGTTCGCGGGGATCGGCACGGGGATGCTCCACACCCCGCCGCCCAGGTCCTCGACACCAGGGACGGTTCGCATACGCTGCCTTTCGTAGAACCGAATTCGGTTCTAACTGTAGGCACCGAGCACCAGCCCGCTCGTGGGGACCCCGGCCCCCGCGGTGACGAGCACGTGTTCGACCCCGGCCACCTGGTTGGCGGCGGTGCCGCGGACCTGCCGCACCGCCTCGGCGATGCCGTTCATCCCGTGGATGTAGGCCTCGCCCAGCTGGCCGCCGTGCGGGTTGACCGGCAGCGGCCCGTCCAGGGCGGTGCGCCCCTCGGCGACGAAGGCCGGCGCCTCGCCGCGGCCGCAGAACCCCAGCTCCTCCAGCTGCATCAGGACGAAGGGGGTGAAGTGGTCGTAGAGCACCGCGGTCTGCACGTCGGACGGGCCCAGCCCGGACATCGCCCACAGCCGCCCGCCGACCAGGCCGGTCTCCGGCAGTCCGGCGCCGTCGCCGCGGTAGAAGGAGGTCATGGTCATCTGGCCGTCGGCCGCCCCCTGCGCGGCGGCGCGCACCACCGCCGGCGGTCGGCGCAGCGCGCGTGCGCGCTCGGCGGAGACGACCACCAGCGCCACCCCGCCGTCGCTCTCCTGGCAGCAGTCCAGCAGCCGCAGCGGCTCCGCCACCCACCGGGAGGCCTGGTGGTCCTCCAGGGTGATGGGGCGGCCGTGGAACCAGGCCCGGGGGTTGGTGGCGGCGGCGCGCCGGGCCTGGACCGCGACCCGGCCGAAGTCCTCGCCGACGGCCCCGTACACCTGCATGTAGCGGCGGGCCGCCACCGCCGCCCAGGAGGCGGGGGTGGCCAGGCCGACGGGGACGTGCCAGCCCAGCTCCAGGCTCTGGGAGGTGGGCTCGCCGCCGTCCTGGCGCACGGCCCGGCCGAACCGGCGCCCGCTGCGCTCGTTGAACGCCCGGTAGGCCACCACCACGTCGGCCTGCCCGGTGGCCACCGCCATCGCGGCCTGGGCCACGGTGCCGCACGCGGCCCCGCCGCCGTAGGGCACCCGGGAGAAGAAGCGCAGCTCCCCGGCGCCGATCTCGCGGGCCACCGCGATCTCGGAGCTGGCGTCCTGGGCGAAGGCGGTCATGCCGTCCACCTCCTGCGGCGCGACCCCGGCGTCGCCGAGGGCGTCGAGCACCGCCTCGGCGGCCAGCGCCAGCTCGGTGCGGCCCGACTCCTTGGTGAACGCGGTGGCCCCGATCCCGGCGATCGCCGCGGCCCCGGCCAGTGTCCGGCTCATCGGACCCCCTCCAGCTCGACGGTGGCGGTGGCGTGCGGCCCGAGTGCGGTGGTACCGCGCACCTCCACCCGGGTGGTGCCGTCCTCGGGCGGGTGGGCGGTGCCGGTGAGCACCAGGGTGTCGCCGGCGTGGGCGGGGGCGCCCAGCCGGAGGGCGATGCGCCGCACGCGGGCGCCGGGCCCGGCCCAGTCGGTGGCGTGCCGCTGGACCAGGCCCTGGGTGGACAGGATGTTCAGGAACACGTCCTGCGCGCCCTGGGCGCGGGCGCGGTCGGGGTCGTGGTGGACGGGGGTGAAGTCGCGGGTGGCCAGCGCCCCGGCGGTGACCGCGGTGCGGGTCAGCTCCAGCTCCGCCACGGGCAGCCGGCGCTGCCCGGCGGGGCGCCAGCACGGCAGCGCCGGGCCGTCGCCGATCCGCTCGAAGTCGACGCGCACCGCCATGCCGGCGTGCACCTCGCCGGGGGCGGCGCCCACCACGGCGCCGGCCACCCGCACCCCTTCGGGCAGCTCCACCACGGCCACCGGGAACGGCGCGGTGCGCCCGGGGACCGGCGGGTGGTGGTGCACCACGTGGCTGAACACGGTGCCCTCGCCGGAGGCGACCACGTGGTCGGCGGCCCCCGAGCGGCAGTGGGGGCACAGCGGGCCGGGCGGGTGGCGCAGCGCGCCGCAGTCGGCGCACCGGCGGATGCGCAGCTCCCCGGCCTCGGCGCCGTCCCAGAAGAAGGCGGTGTCGGCGTTGCGCGGCGGCCGCGGGGCGGACGGCGCGGGACCGTCGGGGGAGGCACTGCCGGGGGAGGCGCCTTCAGGGGAGGCGGGGGCGAACTTCAGGACGCGGAACGTCATCTCCCCGACCCGCTCGGCGCCGCTGTACCAGGCGGTGTGCCAGGTCAGGAAGCGGCCCGTGCCCAGGGCGGTGGTCTTGGGGCCGCTCAGGCCGCCGAACCGGGTGGCCGAGCGCAGCGACTCGCCGAAGCGCGGGTAGCGGTCGTAGGCCTGCACGCAGTCGGTGGCCACGACGCCGGTCAGGCCGTGCGCGTCCAGCGCGCCGAGCAGCTCGTCCACGGCCGAGGCGGTGGGGCGCGGGTCCTGGCCGGGCATGGTCCACACCTGGAGCATCGCCGGCGGGGCCAGGCCCTCGCGCAGGTAGAGCGGGTTGGCGTCGCCCATCGCCTCCAGCCAGTGGCGGACCATGGGGGCGTTGACCGGGTCGGGGGCGGGGCCGCCGTCCACCTCCCCGCGGGCGCGGGCGGCCGCGGCGAGGCCGTCGAGGTCGGGGGCGGTGTCGGTGTCGGTCGCGGTCACGCGGGCTCCTCTCGGCGGGGGTCCTCAGCGCGGGGCGCGGGGCAGGCCCAGCCCGAGCGTGGCGATCAGCTCGCGCTGCACCTCGTTGACGCCGCCGCCGAAGGTCATCACCAGCGACCCCTTGGCGGCGGTGTCCATGCGCTCGGCCAGGTCGGCGGTGGCGGGGTCGGCGGGGTCGCCGAAGCGCGCCACGGTCCGGGCGACGAGCCGGGGGACCTCCTGGAGGCGCTCGCTGGCGTAGACCTTGTTGGCCGAGGCGTCGGGGGCGCCGAGCCACCCGCTGTCGATGCCGGCGGCGACCTGCCAGTTCAGCAGCTCGTTGACGCGCAGGTAGGCGTGGACGCGGGCGAGGGCGCGGCGCACCTGGGGGTGCTCGTCCGGAGGGCGGCCGCCGGGTCCGCGGGCGGTGCGGGCCCACTCCCGGAACCGGTCGTAGGTGCGGCCGATGGTGCCGGAGGGGCCCAGGGTCAGGCGCTCGTGGTTGAGCTGCTCGATGATGATGCGCCAGCCCTCCCCCTGGCCGCCGATGCGGCGGCCGGGCGGCACGCGCACCCCCGAGTAGTAGGTGGCGTTGGTGTGGTGGTGGCCGTCGGCGGTGGTGACGGGGGTCCAGGAGAAGCCGGGGTCGGCGGTGTCGGCGATGAGCAGGGTGATGCCCCGGTGGCGGGAGCCGGGTTCTCCGGTGCGGGCGGCCAGCCAGATGTGGTCGGCGAAGTGCGCCCCGGAGGTGTAGAGCTTGGAGCCGTCCACGGTGTAGCCCCCCTGGCCGTCCGGGGCGGCCGTGGTGCGCAGGGCGGCCAGGTCGGTGCCGGCCTCGGGCTCGGTGTAGCCGATGGCGAAGTGCAGCTCGCCGGCGAGGATGGGGGGAAGGAAGCGCGCGCGCTGCTCGGGGGTGCCGCGGCGCAGGATCACCGGGGCGACGGTCTGCAGCGTGACCAGGGGGTAGGGCACCCCCGCCCGGGAGGCCTCGTTGACGAAGATCTGCTGTTCGAGCGGGCCCAGGCCGCGGCCGCCGTACTCCTCGGGCCAGCCGAGGGCGAGCATGCCGTCCCCGCCCAGGCGGCGGACCACCCGCTTGTAGACCGCGGGGTCGTCGGCGGCCCGCTCCCGCTCCTCGTCGTCGACGGCGCGGGCGAAGTAGGCGCGCAGCTCGTCGCGGAGCCGGAGCTGGTCGTCGGTGAGGTCGATGTACACGGACCGCTCCCTTCAGGCCGCGCCGCACACCAGGGCGCCCAGGGCGTCCAGGCGCGCCTCGGGGCCGCCCAGGGCGGCCGCGGCCCATGCGGCGGTGGCGAAGTGCCGGTGCAGGGGGTAGGAGGTGTCGACGCCGAGCCCGCCGTGCAGGTGCTGGGCGGCGTGCAGGGCGTCCAGCGCGTCCTCGGTGACCAGCAGGGCGGCCGATTCCAGGACGGCGCCGGTGGTGTCGGCGCCCCGGTCCAGGCGCCAGGCCCCGGCGAGCAGGGCGGCGTCCAGGGCGCGCAGGGCGATCCAGATGTCGGCCACGCGCAGGGTGACCGCCTGCAGCTCGGCGAGGGGGCGGCCGAACTGGTGCCGGGTGCGCACGTGCGCGGTGGTCAGGTCCAGGGCGGCGCGCAGGGCGCCGGCGGCGGTGGCGGCAAGGCCGGTGAGCGCGCAGTGGTGCAGGGTGCGGGCGGCGGCGCCGGTGGTGTCGCCGCCCAGCAGGGCCGCCTCGGCGACCCGCACGCCGTCCAGGCCGGCGCGGAAGGCGGGGACGTGGGCGCCGGTGTGCTGGGGGGCCAGGGTCAGCCCGGGGGCGTCGGCGGGCACCAGGACGGCGGCGGGGCCGTCGGCGGTGCGCACCGGCAGGAGCAGGGTGTCGGCCCGGTCGGCGTGGGGCAGGCCGGCCGCGGCGCCGTCCAGCCGCAGGCCGGGGCCCTCGCGCCGGGCCGACACGCCGAGCGGTCCGGCCGGGTCGCCCGCAACGGCGGGGGCGGTGGTCAGCGCCCGGCCCTCGGCGACGGGGGCCAGCGCGGCGCGCTGGGCGGCGGTGCCGCACAGCGCGACCGGCAGGGTGCCCAGGGCCAGGGCGGGCAGCAGCGGGGCGGGGGCGGCGCGGGCGGCGGCCTCGCGCAGGACCAGCGCCGCGCCGACGGCGCCCTGCCCGGCGCCGCCGGCGTCGGCGGGGACGGCCGTGCCGAGCACCCCGGTCCCGGCCAGGGCGCGGTGCAGGCGTTCGGGGTCGTCTTCGCGGTCCAGGACCTGCGCGGCCAGGGCGCGCAGCTCCTCCTGGGCGGGGTCGGGGGAGAAGTCCACGGATCCTCCTCAAATCTAGAACGGATTCTAGTTTGCCGTGCCCGGAAGGGGAAGGGTGTCCGCAATTCGCCGGTTAACACGGCCGCAACATCGAAAGATGAGGCCTTCTCCACAGTTGTGGAAGGCTGAACTGGTGGGCGATCCTTAGATAACGTGTTCTTGTGGACGGGACATGGACGGGGAACGAGCCGGGAGGGGCACCGTGGCGGTTCAGGCGCCGGTAGGGATGCGGTCGCGGAGTCAGAACCAGCGCCGCAGGCGCATCGTGCAGACGGCCGCCGCGCTGGCGCTGCGGGGCGGCGTCGAGGCGATGCAGATGCGCACCGTGGCCGAGCGGGCCGGGGTGGCGCTGGGCACCCTCTACCGCTACTTCCCCTCCAAGATGGACCTGGTCGTGGCCGTGGTCACCGAGGAGCTGGACCTGCTGGAGTCCAGCATCGAGCGGCGGCCGCCGGGGGCGCCCACCGCGGCGGGCCGGGCGGTGGACGTGCTCATGCGGGCCACCCGCGGGCTGATGCGCGAGCCGGAGCTGGCCGACGCGCTGGTGCGCTCGCTGATCATGGCCGAGGTCAAGACCGAGCTGGGGCGGCGCATCACCGACCTGCTGTGGCGGGTGGCGCAGGGGGAGGGCGAGGACGCGCCGGCCGAGCCCGACCGGGACGCCCCCGCCTACGTGCTGGCGGGGTCGCTGGCCAGCGTGTGGATCTTCGAGCTGCTGGAGATCCTCAAGGGCCACCGCGACGTGGAACAGGTCCAGGAGCGGCTCACGGTCACCGCCGAACGGCTGATGCCGGGCCTTCAAAACGAGTAGAACGCGTTATAGTCTCGCGGTCATGGCCGAGCCCGTGATCGTGGAAGCCGTTCGCACTCCGATCGCCCGGCGGCGCGGCGCGCTGGCCGGGACCAAGCCGGTGGAGCTGCTCGGGCGCGTCCAGCGCGCCGTGCTCGACCGCTCCGGGACCGACCCGGCCGAGGTGGACCAGGTCTTCGCCGGGTGCGTCACCCAGGGCGGGGAGCAGGGCAACCACGTGGGCCGGCACGCCTGGCTGTACGCCGGGCTGCCCTGGTCGGCCGGGGCCACCACGCTGGACGCCCAGTGCGCCTCGGGCCAGCAGGCGGTGCACGTGGCCGCCGCGATGATCGCCTGCGGCGCGGTGCGCACCGCCGTGGCCTGCGGCGTGGAGGTGATGAGCCGCGTCCCGCTGGGGCGGGCCGTGCACCCCGACGACCCCCGCCCGGCCGACTGGGACGTGGACCTGCCGGACCAGTTCACCGCCGCCGAGCGGATCGCCGCCCGGCGCGGCCTGACCCGCGCCGACCTGGACGCCTGGGGCGTGCGCTCGCAGCGCCTGGCCGCCCGCGCCTGGGCCGAGGGGCGCTTCGACCGCGAAGTGGTCCCGGTGGCCGGGCTGGACCGGGACGAGGGGCTGCGGGAGACCACCGCCGAGGGCCTGGCGGCGCTGCGGCCGGTGGCCGAGGGCGGACTGCACACCGCCGGCACCAGCTCGCAGGTCTCCGACGGGGCCGCCGCCGTGCTGCTGACCGGCGCCGACCGGGCGCGTGAGCTGGGGCTGCGGCCCCGGGCCCGGCTGCGCGCGCACACCCTGGCGGGCGCCGAGCCCCGGTACCACCTGGACGGCCCGGTGCAGGCGACCACGGCGGTCCTCGACCGGGCCCGGATGAGGCTGGGCGACATCGACCTGGTGGAGGTCAACGAGGCCTTCGCCTCGGTGGTGCTGTCGTGGGCGCGGGTGCACGGCCCCGACCACGAGCGGGTGAACCCCAACGGCGGCGCCATCGCCCTGGGCCACCCGGTGGGCGCCACCGGGGCCCGCCTGCTGGCCACCGCCCTGCACGAGCTGGAACGCCGCGACGGCACGACGGCCCTGGTCACCATGTGCGCCGGCGGCGCCCTGGCCTCCGGCGCGGTCCTGGAGCGCCTCTAGGGCGAGAGCAGGTCGGCCAGCTCCTCGATGAAGCGGGTGACCGGGCCGTCCCGGCCGCCGCCGTCCCCGTCGTCGGTCGGCGGCGGCTCCGGGGACGGCTCCGCGGAGGGGGCCGACTCCGGCGGGGCGGTCTCCTCAGGGGGCTCGGGCTCCTGTCCCGGGGGCGTGCCCGGTTCCGCCGGCGGTTCCCCGGACGGGGCCGCCGACGGCGCCCCGGACGGCTGCGGTGCGGCCCCCTGCGACGGGGCGGTGCCGCCGCCGGTGCCGCCGGGCGCGCTGTCGGGGCGGATGTGCGCGGTCGCGCCCGCGCTCGGGGGGCCGGTGGCCGGGGCGCGCCGGTCGGCGACCGGCGGGGCGCCCTCGGCGGTCAGCGTGCGCGGCTCGTTGAGCAGGAACGCCGCCGCCGACAGCAGCACCGCCACGGCGACGGTGACCAGGCCGGAGACCGCGGCGCCGGGCCAGCGGCGCCCCTCGTCCCCGGGCGGGGCCCCCAGCGGGACGTCGGCGGTGGTCACCCGGTCGCCCGCGGGGAGCGCGGCGGCCTCGCGGGAGGGCGCCGGAGGCGGTGCGGTCTCGGCGGAGGGCGCGGCGGGCTCCGCAGCGTGCGCGGGGGCGGCGTGTGGGCCCCGGCGGCGGTGCAGCGGGAAGCCGTCGTTGCCCAGGGGGCGCATCAGTTCGGCGGCCTCCTCCCGCTCGACCCGCCCGGACGGGGACGAGCAGGCCCGCACCGCCTCGGCGCGCAGCGCGGCCGGCGGGCCGGGCGGCTCCAGCAGCTCCAGGGCGGCCGCGGGCTCCACCGGCTCCCCGGCGAGCAGGTCGGCGGCGCGCCGCTCGGCGGCCCGGCACAGCTCGGCGCAGGTCTCGGGGTCCAGCCCCAGGATCTTGGCGATCTGCCCCGCGGTCAGGTGGTGCCGCCGGTGCAGCTCCAGCAGCTCCCGGTAGCTGGGCGGCAGCCGCTCCCACATGGCGCGGGCGGGGCGCTCGCCGGGGGCGGCCGCGACCCCGGCGAAGGGCGGGGCGGCGGCGAACCCGGCGTTCCGGCAGGCCGCCCGGGCCAGGGCGAACAGCCAGGGGCGCAGGTCCTCGGCGTCGGGCAGCTCGCCGGACAGGCACACCGCGGCCATCAGCGCCTCGCGGACCGCCCCGTCGGCGGTGCCGGGGCCCACCAGCGTCCAGCAGTAGCGGTACAGCTCGGCGGCGTGCGCGTCGTACAGGGCCGCCGGCCGGCTCCGTGGTGCCATCGGC
Source organism: Nocardiopsis halophila DSM 44494 (assembly GCF_000341245.1). Classification (GTDB taxonomy): domain Bacteria; phylum Actinomycetota; class Actinomycetes; order Streptosporangiales; family Streptosporangiaceae; genus Nocardiopsis_A; species Nocardiopsis_A halophila. The sequence goes on along the minus strand of NZ_ANAD01000026.1, from coordinate 5,515 downwards.
TCCTCCCCTCTGTGCCCGGGCCTGTGTGCCCGAGGGTCCCGCACCGGCCGGGGCCATGGGCCGCGTGCGGGGGGAAGGAGAGGAATCCGTTATCGAAGGCGCTCACTCGCCCCCGCGCGAGGGGGTGCCGATGGCGATCATCCGCTCCACCGAGCGGCGGGCCCGCTCGGCCGTGTCGGCGTCGACGTGGATCTCCCCGCTGCCGGTGCGCAGCGACCCCAGCAGCTTCTCGCCGGTGATCATCTTCATGTAGTGGCACTCGGCGCGCGGGTTGACCGGCTCGAAGGAGGTGGCGGGGTTGGCCGCGCGCAGCTGGTGCAGCATCCCGGTCTCGGTGGCGATGAGCACCTTGTCGGCGGTGGTGGTCTCGGCCGCGGCGAGCATCCCGCCGGTGGACAGGACCTTGACCCGCTCCTGGGGGACGGTGCCCTCGCCGACCAGGTAGAGCGCGGAGGTGGCGCAGCCGCACTCGGGGTGCACGTACAGCTCGGCGTCGGGGTCGGCGGCCGCGCGCTCGCGCAGCGCGGCGCCGTCGATGCCGGCGTGCACGTGGCACTCGCCCATCCACACGTGGATGTTCTCCCGCCCGGTCACCCGCTTGACGTGGGCGCCCAGGAACTGGTCGGGCAGGAAGAGGATGTCGGTGTCCTCGGGGATGGACCGGATGACGTCGGCGGCGTTGGAGGAGGTGCAGCAGATGTCGGTCTCGGCCTTCACCGCCGCGGTGGTGTTGACGTAGGCGACGACGGCCGCGCCGGGGTGCTCGGCCTTCCAGGCGCGCACGTCCTCGGCGGTGATCGTGTCGGCCAGCGAGCAGCCCGCCGCGGGCTCGGGCAGCAGCACGGTCTTCTCGGGGGCGAGGATCTTGGCCGTCTCGGCCATGAAGTGCACGCCGCAGAAGACGATGGTGTCGGCCTCCACACGGGCGGCCAGACGGGACAGGGCCAGCGAGTCGCCGGTGTGGTCGGCGACGTCCTGGATCTCGGGGCGCTGGTAGTTGTGGGCGAGGATGACCGCGCCGCGCTCGTCGGCGAGGCGCCGGACCTCGGAGGCCCAGGTCTGGCTTGCGTTCTCGGTGGCCATGGCCGGTTCTTCCTTCGGAACGGGTTTTTGACTTGTAGGCAAAAACTCGGACAAGCCTAACATGGGGGGTCATGGAGGAGGCAGCGGGCATGGCGGGTCGGGCCGGGCACGAGGTCCTGGCCGCGGTGGTGCAGATCCGGTCGGGGCGCCTGAGCGTGCTGCTGTGGCGCCGGGCCCGTCCGCCGTTCGAGGGCGCCTGGGTGCTGCCCGGCGGCAGACTCGGCGCCCGCGAGGGCCTGGGCGAGTCCATCCGGCGCCAGCTGGCCCAGAAGGTCGACGTGCGGGACCTGGCCCACCTGGAGCAGCTGGAGACCCGCGGCGCCCCGGACCGCTGCCCCGGCGGACGCATCCTGGCCACCGCCTACCTGGGGCTGGTCCCGGCCGACGTGGAGCCGGTGGTGCCCGCCGACACCGCCTGGCACCCCGCCGCGGACCTGCCGGCCATGGGCTACGACCACGCGGCGATCGTGCACTCGGCGCACCGCCGGCTGCGCGCCAAGCTCTCCTACACCAACATCGGCTTCGCGCTGGCCCCGCCGGAGTTCACCATGTCCGAGCTGTCCGGCTACTACAGCGCCGCACTGGGGCACGACGTGGCCGCCACCAACCTGCGCCGGGTGCTGCTGCGCCGCGGCCAGATCGAGGAGACCGGCCGCTCGGTGCCCTCGGGCCGCTCCGGGGGCCGCCCGGCGGCGCTGTTCCGGTTCCGCGCCCGGCGCCTGGAGGTGACCGACGCCTTCGCGGTGCTGCGGCCGCCCGGCGGCGGCCGACCGTGTTAGCGTCCCTTTCGTGAGGAATCGCAGTGGCGCCGTGCGCAGCGTGGTCTTCGACGTCGGGGAGACGCTGGTCGACGAGACGCGCATCTTCGAACGCTGGGCGGACCGGCTGGGCGTGCCGCGGCTGGCCTTCTTCGGCCTCATGGGCGGGGTGATGGCCCGCGGCCGGCCCCTGATGGACGCCTTCCGCCTGGTCAAGCCGGACTTCCGGCTGGAGGAGGAGGTCGCGGCCTGGAAGGCCGAGGACCCCGCCACCCTGGCCGACGGCTTCGATTCCCACGACCTGTACCCCGACGTGCGCCCGGCCCTGGCCGAGCTGCGCGCCCTGGGGGTGGGCGTGGTGATCGCCGGCAACCAGCCCGCCGCGGCCCGGACCGCGCTGGAGGCCATGGACCTGCCGGTGGACGCGGTGCACGTGTCCGAGGAGTGGGGCCTGGAGAAGCCCGACCCCGCCTTCTTCGCCCGGGTGGCCGACGTCGCCGGGGCCGCCCCCGGGGAGATCGCCTACGTGGGCGACCGGCTCGACAACGACGTGCTGCCGGCCCGCGCCGCGGGGATGGCCACCGTGCTGGTGCGCCGCGGCATGCACGGCTACCTGCACGCCGACGACCCCGACGCCAAGCACGCCGACCTGGTGGCCGACGCGCTCACCGACATCCCCGCCTGGATCTCGGGTTGATCACTTTCGAGGGCGTCACCAAGCGCTACCCGGACGGCACCGTCGCCTTGGACGGCCTGGACCTGCAGGCGCCCAGCGGCCGCACCACCGTGCTGGTCGGCTCTTCGGGCAGCGGCAAGACCACCGCCCTGCGCACCGTCAACCGGCTGGTCGAGCCCACCGGCGGCCGGGTGCTCATCGACGGCACCGACGTGCGCGAGCGCGACCCCGCGCTGCTGCGCCGCTCCATCGGATACGTGATCCAGCAGGCCGGGCTCTTCCCGCACCGCACCGTGCTGGACAACATCGCCACCGTGCCGCTGCTGCTGGGGTGGGGCCGCCGCCGCGCCCGCGCCCGCGCCGGCGAGCTGCTGGAACTGGTCGGGCTGGAGGCCTCCCAGGGGCGGCGCTACCCGCACCAGCTCTCCGGCGGCCAGCAGCAGCGGGTGGGGGTGGCCCGGGCGCTGGCCGCCGACCCGCCGGTGCTGCTCATGGACGAGCCGTTCAGCGCGGTCGACCCGGTGGTGCGCGCGGGCCTGCAGGAGGAGCTGCTGCGCCTGCAGTCCGAGCTGCACAAGACCGTCCTGTTCGTCACGCACGACATCGACGAGGCGGTCCGGATCGGCGACGGCATCGCCGTCTTCCGGCCCGGCGGCGTGCTCGCCCAGTTCGACGCCCCCGAGCGCCTGCTGGCCGAGCCGGCCGACACCTTCGTCGAGGGGTTCATCGGCTACGACCGGGGCGTGCGGCGGCTCTCCTTCTTCCCCGCCTCCCGGCTGGAGCTGCACCGCGACGCGGTGCTGGACGCCGGGGCCGACGCCGGCCGGGCGGCGCGCACCGCCGCCGCCACCGGCGAGCCCTGGCTGCTGGTCACCGGCCCCGACCGGGAGCCGGTGGGCTGGCTGTCGGCCGAGCGGGCGGCCGCCGCCGACCCGCACAGCCCGGTGGGCGCCCTGGAGCTGGCCGCCTACGGCCACGTGTTCCACGTGGCCGCCGACTCGCTGCGGGCCGCCCTGGACGCCGCGGTGCTCTCCCCGGCCGGCCGTGCCGTGGGTGTGGACCCCGACGGCGCCGTGGCCGGGGTGGTCTCCCAGGCCGACCTGGCCGCCGCCATCTGGTCGGTAGGCGAGGACCACGGGCACGGTGAGGGGCATGGGTGAGGAGCCGCTGATCCGCTGGGACTGGATCGCCCGCGGCCTGGAGGACCCCATCGGCACCGCCCTGGTCCAGCACCTGCAGCTGTCGCTGATCCCCATCGCGCTGGGCCTGCTGGCCTCGCTGCCGNCGGCGCCTCTCCCCGCCGGTGCTCACCGCGGTCAACGTGCTCTACGCGGTGCCCTCGATCGCGCTGTTCTTCCTGCTGCTGCCCTACACCGGGCTGACGGTCTGGACCGCGGTGCTGCCGCTGGCGCTGTACACCCTGGCGATCCTGGTGCCCAACATCGTCGACGGGCTGCACCAGGTGCCCGACCACGTGCGCCAGGCCGCCACCGCGATGGGCTTCGGCCCGCTGCGCCGCCTGGTCCGGGTGGAGCTGCCGGTGGCGGTCCCCGCGGTCATCGCCGGGCTGCGGGTGGCCTCGGTGGCCACCATCAGCATGGTCAGCGTCGCCTCCATGGTGGGGCTGGGCGGCCTGGGCGCGCTGATCCTGCGCGAGGGCTTCAACAACCGCTTCGCCACCCCCATCATCGTGGGCGTGGTGCTCACCGCCGTGCTGGCCTTCGCGGTGGACGCGCTGCTGGTGCTGGCCCAGCGGCTGCTGACCCCCTGGGCGCCGCGGCGCGGAAAGGGGCGGGCATGAGCATCGCCGAGCTGGTCGCCGCCTGGTTCGCGGACCCGGCCACCTGGACCGGGCCGGACGGCGTCCCCGCCCGGTTCGCCGAGCACACCGCCTACTCGGCGGCGGCGATGGCCGTGGCCGCCGCGATCGCGGTCCCGCTGGGCCTGGCCACCGGGCACACCGGCCGCGGCGGGCTGTTCGCGGTGGGGCTGGCCAACGTGGCCCGCGCGCTGCCCACCATCGGGGTGATGTTCCTGGTGGTGCTGCTGATGGGGATCGGCCTGGTCCCGGTGCAGGTGGCGCTGGTGGTCCTGGCGGTGCCGCCCATCCTGGTCAACACCTACGAGGGGGTGCGCGCGGTCGACCCCGGCCTGCGCGACGCCGCCGCCGGGATGGGCATGCGCGGCGGCCAGGTGCTGCTGCGCCTGGAGCTGCCGGTGGCCCTGCCGATGGTGCTGGTGGGGCTGCGCACCGCCGCGGTGCAGGTGGTCTCCACCGCGACCATCGCCGCCTACGTCGGCGTGGGCGGGCTGGGAAGGTTCATCTTCGACGGGCAGAACCGCCAGGAGTTCGGCATGGTGGCCGGGGGGTCGCTCCTGGTGGCGCTGATGGCGGTGCTGGTGCTCGGCCTGTTCTGGCTGCTGCGGCGACTGGCCGTGGCGCCGGGGCTGCGCGCCCGCGAGGCCGCCCGCACGGTGGAGTCATGACCAGGACGGGAGTGGAAGCGATGCACACGATGCGAACGGCGGGGACGGTGGCGGCGGCCGGGGCGCTGGCGCTGGCCGCCACCGCCTGCGGAGGCGAGGACCCCTACGCCGACGGCGGCGGGGGCGGCGGCTCCGGCACCATCACCGTCGGCTCGGCCGACTTCCCCGAGTCGGCCCTGCTGGCGCAGGTCTACGCCCAGGCCCTGGAGGCGGCCGGCAGCGAGGTCGAGACCACGCTCAACATCGGCAGCCGCGAGGTCTACTACGACCAGGTGGAGTCGGGCGCCATCTCGGTGCTGCCCGAGTACAACGGCGGCATCCTGCTCTACCTGGACCCCGAGGCCGAGTCCGGGGACACCGAGGAGACCGACGAGCGGGCGTCCCGGGCCCTGCCCGACGGGCTGAGCATCCTGGACTCCTCCCCGGCGCAGAACAAGGACTCGGTGACGGTCACCGCCGAGACCGCCGAGGAGGAGGGCCTGACCGAGATCGGGGACCTGGAGGGCGCCGC
>NZ_ANAD01000025.1 GCF_000341245.1 Nocardiopsis halophila DSM 44494 | reverse complement strand
CTGGAGGAGGTCTACGGGGTCGAGTTCGGCGGGTTCCGCTCGCTGGACCCGGCGCTGCTGCCCACCGCCCTGACCGACGGCGACGTGCAGGCGGCCAACCTGTTCACCACCGACCCCGCCATCGCCTCCGAGGGCTTCGTGACCCTGGAGGACCCGGAGAACCTGTTCGGGGCGCAGAACGTGGTGCCGCTGATCCACGACGCCTCGGTGCCGCGGGAGGCGCGCGAGGTGCTGAACCGGGTCTCGGCGGAGCTGACTACCGAGGACCTGCTGGCGATGAACGAACGGGTGGGCGTGGAGCACGAGAGCGCCGACGCGGTGGCCGCTGACTGGCTGTCCGAGGCCGGGCTGGACTAGAGGATCATGGCCAGGATCAGCCCGGCCACCAGGATTCCGATTACCGTGTAGAAGCCGTCCATGGGGCCATTGCACCGCCGCGGCGGTGCGATGTGAACTGGCGCCGGCCGCACACCGCCCTCGCGCCGGGGTAGCCCCCGGCGACCTCTCTAGAGAGTTTCGATCACCCCAGGGTGCGGTACCGCCCGCCGTAGCGCACCAGTGGGCCCGCACCGCCGCGGCCGCCCTCCACCCGGGGCAGGGCGGCCACGGCGGCGAAGTAGACCGCGTGGTCGCCCACCTCCAGGCTCCGCTCGACCGTGCACTCCAGCGCGGCCAGCGCCTCGGTGAGCACCAGCGCCCCGGTGGCCTCCCCGCGCGCGTGCGGCTCGGCGTCCAGCAGCAGCCGGGCGCTGGGGCGCCCCTCGGCCGAGAACCGCCCGGCCAGGGCCCGGTGCCCGGCGCCCAGCACGCTGACGGCGAAGGCCCCCTGGCGGTCGACCACCTCGCGCAGGTACCCCTCGGCGGACAGGCTGAGCATGACCACCGGGGGGTCGGCCGAGATCGAGCACAGGGCGCTGACCGTGCCGCCGATGTCGTCGCGCCCGTCGCGCACGGTCACCACCGTCACCCCGGTGGGCAGGGCCGCCATCGCCTCGGTGTACTCGGTCACCGCACCTCCCAGTCGCCGGGCAGCACCAGCGGGCCCGCCGCGGGCAGGCCGACGCGGGCCGACAGCTCGGCCAGTGGGCCCCAGGCGTCCAGCCGCACCTGCTCGCCGGCCCGCTCCTCGCTGGACTCGGGCGGGCGCAGCCGGTCCAGCGGGGTGGAGCGCGGGTAGGGGCGCAGCGGCGCGTCGTCGGCGCCCGACAGCGAGCGGGCCAGCCGCACCGCCGTCGCCAGCCCGCCGAGCCCGTCGACCAGCCCGGCCTCGTGGGCCTGGGCCCCCGACCAGACCCGCCCCCGGGCGAGCCGGTCCACCCGGTCGGCGTCCATGTCCCGGGCCTGGCCCACCTTGGCCGTGAAGTCGGCGTAGACCCCGTCCAGCAGGGCGTCGACCCGCTCCCACTCGGAGTCGCTGAAGGGCCGGGTGGCCGAGAACATGCCGGCGTGCGGGGCGCTGTCCACGCTGCCGTGCCCGATGCCCAGGCGCTCCAGCAGGTCCGAGGCCACGGCCTTGGCGACGAACACCCCGATGGAGCCGGTCACCGTGCCGGGGTGGGCGATGATGCGGTCGGCGCCCAGGGCGACGTAGTACCCGCCGGAGGCGGCGACGTCGCCCATGGACACCACCACCGGGGTGCCGGCCTCGCAGGTGAGCCGGACCTCGCGGCGCACGGCGTCGGAGGCCGAGTGCGACCCGCCGGGGCTGTCCACCCGCAGCACCACCGCGCGCACCGCGTCGTCCCGGCGGGCGGCGCGCAGCGCGGCCGAGACGGTCTCGGCGCCGGCCGTGGTGCGCCCGGTGGGCGAGCGGCGGGAGGTCCCCGAGTGGATCTGGCCGCGCACCCCGATCAGCGCGATCTGGCCGCGCCCGGGGTGCGGGGAGAGCTGCTCGGCGGCGGTGCGGTGCCGGTGGTGGCGGGCGGCGAAGCGCAGCAGCGGCTCGGGCCCCTCGCCGCCGGCGCGCTCCAGCACCTCGGCGTAGACCTGGTCGCGGTAGGCGAGCCGGTCGACCAGGCCGGCCTCCAGGGCCTCGCCGGCGGTGAGCGGCCCGCGCGCGGTGAGCTCGGCCACGCGCTCGGGGTCCAGGCCTCGGTCGGCGGCGATGTCCGTGCGCACCTGCTCGGCGAGCGAGCCCAGCAGCTGCTCGGCGGCCTCCCGGTGGGCGGGGGTGTAGTCGTGCTCGGTGAAGGTGTTCACCGCGGTCTTGTACTCGTGCCGGGCGGCGGTCTCGGGGCGCACCCCGGCCTTGTCGGCCGCCCCGCGCAGGAACAGGGCGTTCAGGGTGAGCCCGGTCAGGCCCACGGTGCCGGTGGGGGCCAGGGCGATCTCGGAGAAGGCGGCGGCCAGGTAGTAGCCGACGGTGCCGGGGCCGAAGTCGCCGATGGACTCGCTCCAGGCGATCGCGGGCTTGCCCGAGGCGCGGAAGTCGGCGACCGCCTCGCGGATCTCCTGGACCTTGGCCAGCCCGGCGGGGGCCCCGCCGGTCTTGGCCACCACGGCCGCCACCCGCGGGTCGCGGGCGCCGCGCCGCAGCCCCTCCACCACGTCGGTGAGCCGCTCCCTGCGGCGGGTCAGCAGCTGGGCCAGCGGCGGGCCGGGCGGCTCGTCGGTGACCCCTTCGGTCAGGTCGAGTTCGAGGACCAGCGGCGCGGTGCGCCTGCGCCGCAGGTCGGCCAGTGGGGCGAGAAGCTCGTCAAGGTCCGCCATGCCCACAGGGTAGTGGGGGTCGGCTATCGTCGGAGGGCCGATCCGGCCGGATCGGCCGCAGAGTCGGTTGAGGAAGGGTCCGATGTCCGAGGCGTTGGCGTTGCGGACCGCGGCGGCCGCCGCGGGGGTGCTTCTGCTCGCCGCCGGATGCGGCGGCGGTGACGGCGACGGCGGTGACGGCGGCGGCGAGGCGGCGCCGTCGGTCGAGGGGGCCTACACGGGCGCGGTCCCGGCGGCCTCGGTCCCGCTGTCGGGGACCGAGTTCGAGGGCGTGGCGATCGGCATGCCCGAGGGCTGGCAGCGCTCCGACGGCCAGGGGCGGATCTGCATGGATCCGCCGGAGGGCGAGCGCTGCGGCTACGGGTCGGTGCAGCTCTACCCGCAGGCCGCCGAGCGCAACGGCGCCGACTGGCCCGCCAAGGGGTCGGCCTTCAACAAGGCAGACGGCTGGAACGGCGGGGGCGCGACGTGCCGGGCGCCCGACGGCGAGGGGCAGAGCCCCGGCGACGCGGAGATGACCGTCGGCTCGCCGGAGGTGACCGAGCACGCCGACGGGCTCAAGTCCCACCACCGGGTGTGGGAGGTCTCCTGCGACGGCGGCGCCTCCTTCGAGGTGCGCATGTGGTTCCTGCCCGAGAGCGACGTGATGCTCTACGTCCCGGCCGTCGAGCCCGCCTACGCCCAGGTCTACGACCAGGTGGCGGCCTCGATGGACGTCACCGAGTACAAGAAGCGCCGGGCTCAGGAGCAGAAGGAGGAAGAGGAGCAGAAGGAGAAGGAGAAGGAGGAGAAGAAGGAGGACCGGGAGGAGCAGGACGACTGACCCGCAGGGGGACCGCCTCCCACCAGGTCGCGCACCGCCAGGCCCACTCCAGCGGGCCGTACCGGAAGGCGCGCAGCCACAGCGCGCTGAACGCCCACTGGGCGGCCAGCAGGACCCCGGCCAGCGCGAACAGGGCGCCCCACCGCTCCTCGGCGCGGAAGTCCAGCAGCAGGCCGACGGCGAACACCACCGGTGTGGCGGCCACGTAGTTGGTCAGCGCCATCCGGCCGAGCGGGGCGAACACCGCCCGCAGCGCACCGGCGGCCGGCGTGCGCATCAGCAGCGCGATGCCGCTGGTGTAGGCCCCGGCCATGAGCAGCCCGGCCACCGCACTGGAGGCGGTGAAGCCGGTGTCGCGGACCTCGCCGAACTGCCACAGCGCGGCCGGCACCGAAGCCGCCGCCAGCAGCGCGAAGACCAGGGCGGTCCACCCGGTCAGCTCCCCGAGCCGCTCCGGCACCCGGTACCGGGCCACGGCCGTGCCGAGCAGGAACATGCCCGGGATGAGCAGCATCCCGCCGCTGCCCAGCGCGGCCGGGACCACGGCGCCCACCGCGCCCAGCGCGAGCACGGCCCACCGGGGCAGGTAGCTCGCGGGCAGCAGCACCAGCAGCCCGAAGACCGCGTACGGGGTCAGCGCCTCGCCCGGGTGGAGCACCTGGTGCGCGGCGCCGAGCAGGCCGAGCGCGACCAGTCGGCGGACCAGGAGCAGCCGGGGGCGGGGGTGCCGCCGCCCGGCCGACTCCAGGAAGATCGCGAACCCGATCCCGAACAGGAACGAGAAGATCGGGAAGAACCGCCCGGCCACCAGCATGTCCAGCCAGGCCTCGGGCGCGGCGAGCGGGGCCGCCTCGCCCGGCCCCAGCGCCAGGACCGCGTCGTAGCCCATCTGTGTGACGGGCCCGATGTTGACCAGCAGGATCCCGCACAGCGCGAACCCGCGCAGCACGTCCAGATCGTCGATGCGCCGGCGTCTCTCCACCACTGCGCTCCCCCCTCTTCCCAACGGTGAACAGGAAGAAGGTACGGGCCGGCGGGGGCGGGCCGCCTCGGCCGCACGGCCGGATTCAGGCGGGGCCGGCCTCGTCCTTTCGGCCGGGCTCCAGCCAGAGCACGCCCAGCGGGGGCAGGTCCAGCTCGGCCGAGGCGGGCAGCCCGTGCCAGGGCTGGGCCTCGGAGCGCACCCGCGTCCGGCCGCCGCGGAACCCGCTGCCGCCGAACCGCTCGTCATCGGTGTCCAGCAGCACGTTCCAGGGGCCGGTGTCCGGCAGGCCGATGCGGCGCCCGGTGTGCGGGACGGCGGAGAAGTTCACCACGCAGGCCAGCGTGCCGCCGTCCTCGCCGAAGCGCAGGAACGCCAGGGTGTTGCCCTCGGCGTCGCCGCCGTCGATCCACCGGAACCCCTCGGGCACGCAGTCGCGCGACCACAGCGCCGGGCGGGCGGTGTAGTCGGCGTTGAGCTCGTCCACCAGCGCCCGCACCCCCCGGTGGAAGGCGTGGTCGAGCAGCCACCACTGCACCCCGGCCTCGTGCGACCACTCCTCGCCCTGGCCGATCTCCCCGCCCATGAACAGCAGCTTCTTGCCGGGGTGGGCCCACATGTAGGCCAGCAGGGTGCGCAGGCCGGCGAACCGCCGCCACTCGTCCCCGGGCTGCTTGTACAGCAGCGAGGACTTGCCGTGCACGACCTCGTCGTGGGAGAGCGGCAGGATGTAGTTCTCGCTGTAGGCGTAGAGCATCGAGAAGGTGATCTCGCCGTGGTGGTGGGCGCGGTGCACCGGGTCCCGCTTGAGGTACTCCAGCGTGTCGTGCATCCAGCCCATGTTCCACTTGAAGCCGAACCCCAGGCCGCCGTGGTCGACCGGGCGGGACACGCCCGGCCAGGCGGTGGACTCCTCGGCGGCCATCACGATGCCGGGGTTGCGCCGGTGGCACACGGTGTTGAGCTCGCGCAGGAACTCCAGCGCCTCCAGGTTCTCCCGGCCGCCGAAGGCGTTGGGCTCCCACTCGCCCGACTCGCGGGAGTAGTCCAGGTAGATCATCGAGGCCACGGCGTCCACCCGCAGCCCGTCGATGTGGTACTCCTCCAGCCAGAACAGGGCGTTGGCGATGAGGAAGTTGCGCACCTCGGTGCGGCCGTAGTCGAAGACCAGGGTGCCCCAGTCGGGGTGCTCGCCGCGGCGCGGGTCGGGGTGCTCGTAGGTGGGCGAGCCGTCGAAGCGCGCCAGCGCCCAGTCGTCCCGGGGGAAGTGCGCGGGGACCCAGTCCAGCAGCACCCCGATCCCGGCCCGGTGCAGCTCGTCGACGAGCAGCCGGAACCCGTCGGGCGGGCCCAGCCGGGCGGTGGGGGCGTAGTAGGAGGTGACCTGGTAGCCCCAGGATCCGCCGAAGGGGTGCTCGGCCACGGGCATGAACTCCACGTGGGTGAAGCCGCGCTCGCGCACGTGCGCGACCAGCTCCTCGGCGAGCTCGGCGTAGCCCAGGCCGGGGCGCCAGGAGGGCAGGTGCACCTCGTAGACGCTCATCGGCTCGCGGGTCCAGTCCCGGGCCTTGCGCTCGTTCATCCACACCTCGTCGCCCCAGCGGTGGGCGGGGGCGTGCACCACCGAGGCGGTCTCGGGCGGGCACTGGGCGGCGAAGGCCATCGGGTCGGCCTTGTCGCGCACCCCGCCGTCCCGGCCGTGCACCCGGAACTTGTACAGCGCGCCGGGGCCGACGCCGGGCACGAACAGCTCCCAGACCCCGCTGGAGCCCAGGGAGCGCATCGGGTGGGCGGTGCCGTCCCAGTGGTTGAAGTCCCCGATGAGCTGCACCCCCTGGGCGCCGGGCGCCCACACCGCGAAGGCGGTGCCCTCGGGGCGGGGGTGGGCCCCCAGCGCGCGCCACAGCTCCTCGTGCCGGCCCTCGCCGATCAGGTGCAGGTCCATCTCCCCCAGGGTGGGGGCGTACCGGTAGGGGTCGTCGGCGACGGTCTCAGGCCCCTCGGCGGTGTAGGTGCAGGCGATGCGGTAGTCGGGCGGCGCGTCGCCGGGGACGGCGGCGGTGAACACGCCGGCGCGGTCGTGCTCCATGGGCACGCGGGTCCCGTCGGCCAGGACGGCGTGCACGGTGCGGGCCAGCGGGCGCAGCGCCCGCAGCACGACGGTGCCGCCGGGCACGGGGTGCGCGCCCAGGACCGCGTGCGGGTCGTGGTGGCGGCCGGCCGCGAGGCGGTCGGCCTCGGCGGGGGCGACGGCGGCGGGGGCGAGGTTCACGGGTGCTCCAGGCGGGTGGTCGGTGCGGTCGGGGTCAGGGCCGGCGGGGTCAGGGCCGGGCCAGCGCGGCGATGGAGTCCAGCGGCACGCGCAGCCAGGTGGGGCGGTTGTGGGCCTCGTAGAGGACCTCGTAGACCGCCTTGTCGTACTCGAAGGCGCGCAGCGCCGTCAGGTGCTTGTCCGGGTCGGTCCCGCCGCCGGCCGCGTAGCCGGCGCAGAAGGCCTCCCGGTTGCGCTCGGCCCAGGCGCGGGCGATCGGCGCCAGCAGCTCCTCATCGGCGCTGCCGATGAGCTGGTGGCGGGCGGCGTAGTCGAAGGAGCGCAGCATCCCGGCGACGTCGCGCAGCGGGCTGGAGGGGCGCCGCCGCTCGGCCACCGGCACCGCCGGCTCGCCCTCGAAGTCCAGCAGCACCCACCCGGCGTCGGTGCGCACCACCTGGCCCAGGTGGTAGTCGCCGTGCACGCGCTGCACCGGCAGCGGCGCCTGGGAGCGGGCGAAGTCCTCGAACGCGGTGCGCAGCACCCCGGCGTAGGGCGCCAGCTCGGGCACCTGCTCGGTGGCGGCGTCCAGCCGTCGGGCCATGGCGTCGGCCAGCGCGCGCAGGCAGGACGGCGAGAGCACGTCGGTGGGCAGGGCGCGGGCCAGTTCCCGGTGCACCGCGGCGGTGNGGGGGGGGCCCCCCCCCAGCCGCTCGGCCTCGGCGGCGAAGTCGCCGCCGGCGTCGGCCGGTCCGGTCCGGGGCGCGGCGTACAGGTCGCGCACGCTGGTGGCGGCCAGCACCCAGCCGTCGGTGGCGCTGCGCAGGTAGCCCTGGAGCATGGCGACGGTGGTCGGCACCGGCCGGCCGTCGTGCTCGATGTCGGCCTCGATCCACCCGTGCGGCGGCGCGGCGTAGGGCGAGCCGTCCAGGGCGCCGTTGAGCTCCAGGTCCGGGTTGAGCCCGGGCCACAGCCGGCGGAACGCCTTGAGCACGTACTCCTCGCCGAAGACCAGCGAGGTGTTGGACTGCTCGCCGGTGATCACCAGGCTGCGCAGCCCGGTGCGGACGGTGTGCCCGGGCCGGGTGCGAAAGCGCAGCTCTCCGCACTCGGCGCCGCGGGCCAGCCCCTCCAGCAGCCGGCCGGTCAGCTCCGGGTCGTGCAGCGCGTCGTAGGCGGTGCGCTGGGCGCCCCGGATCCGGCACCGGCCGATGACGCAGTGCTCCAGTCCGGCGCGCAGCCGGCCGCGCTCGGCCAGCCCCACCACCACCAGGTAGCGGTCGGCGGAGCGGGGCTGGTCGACCCGCACCACCAGCACGCGCATGCCGGGGCCGTGCGCGCCGGGGTCGGCCCCGCCCACGGGCAGGTCGCGCTCGATGCGCACCGCCTCGATGGGCGCGGCCTTGCCGGCGAACCAGCGCTGCCGCGGCAGCCATGCGGCCAACAGGTCCTCGATCCGGTTCATGCGGTGTCCCGGGTGCGGTCGTCGGTGGTGGGTCCGTCCGCCTCCTCGACCGGCGGCAGCTGGAACCAGTAGAAGCCGTGGCCGGGCAGGGTGAGCAGGTAGGGGAGTTCGCCGATGGCGGGGAAGCGCACGCCTCCGGTGCACTCCACGGGCGTGGCGCCCTCGAACCGGCGCAGGTCCAGTTCGACGGGCTGGGGGAAGCGGGAGAGGTTGTTGACGCACAGCATGCGGTCGTCGCCCCACTCCCGGACGAACGCCAGCACGCTGGGGTTGCTGGCGTGCAGTTCGGTGAAGTCGCCGGTGCCGAAGACGGGGTGGCGCTTGCGGATCTGGATCATCTTGCGGGTCCAGTTGAGCAGCGAGCCGGGGTCGCCGCGCTGGGCCTCGACGTTGAGCGCCTGGTAGCCGTGGACCGGGTCGAGGATGAGCGGCAGGTAGAGCCGGGCCGGGTCGCACCGGGAGAAGCCGGCGTTGCGGTCGGAGGTCCACTGCATGGGGGTGCGCACCGCGTCCCGGTCGCCGAGCCAGATGTTGTCGCCCATGCCGATCTCGTCGCCGTAGTAGAGCACCGGGGAGCCGGGCAGGGACAGCAGCAGCGCGGTGAACAGCTCGATCTGGTCGCGGTCGTTGTCCAGCAGCGGGGCCAGCCGGCGCCGGATGCCCACGTTGGCGCGCATGCGCGGGTCCGTGGCGTACTCGGCGTACATGTAGTCCCGCTCCTCGTCGGTGACCATCTCCAGGGTCAGCTCGTCGTGGTTGCGCAGGAAGATGGCCCACTGGCAGTTGTGCGGGATGCGCGGGGTCTGGGCGAGGATCTCGGAGATGGGGTAGCGCTGCTCGCGGCGGACCGCCATGAACATCCGCGGCATCAGCGGGAAGTGGAAGTTCATGTGGCACTCGTCGCCGCCGGACTCGAAGTCGCCGAAGTAGTCGACCACGTCGGCGGGCCACTGGTTGGCCTCGCTCAGCAGCACCCGGTCGGGGTAGAGGCGGTCCACCTCCGAGCGCACCCGCTTGAGGAACTCGTGGGTCTCCTTGAGGTTCTCGCAGTTGGTGCCCTCGCGCTCGTACAGGTAGGGGACCGCGTCCAGCCGGAACCCGTCGATGCCCAGGTCCAGCCAGAACCGCAGCACCTCCAGCACCGCCTCCTGCACCGCGGGGTTCTCGAAGTTCAGGTCGGGCTGGTGGGAGAAGAACCGGTGCCAGTAGTACTGGCCGCGCACCTCGTCGTAGGTCCAGTTGGACTGCTCGGTGTCGACGAAGATGATCCGGGCGTCGGTGTACCGGTCGGTGGTGTCGGACCACACGTAGAAGTCGCCGTAGGGCCCGTCGGGGTCCGAGCGCGAGGCCTCGAACCAGGGGTGGCGGTCGCTGGTGTGGTTCATCACCAGGTCGGTGATGATGCGGATGCCGCGCCGGTGCGCCTGCTCGACCAGCTCGACGAAGTCGGCGATGGTGCCGAACTCGGGCTGGACGGACATGTAGTCGGAGATGTCGTAGCCGCCGTCGCGCAGCGGGGACTCCTGCAGCGGGAGCAGCCACAGGCAGTCGATGCCCAGCCATTCCAGGTAGTCGAGCCGTTCGATGAGCCCGCGCAGGTCGCCCACGCCGTCGCCGTTGGAGTCGTGGAAGCCCCGGACCTGGACCTCGTAGAAGACGGCGTGCTTGTACCAGTGCGGGTTGGGCGGCAGTGCGGTGAAGGTGTCGGGCACGGGGGCGGGTGTGGTCACGGGAGCAACTCCACCTGTCGGCGTTCCAGTACGGTCGGCCGTGCCGGCGGGCGTGCGGATCATCCGGCCGAGGCGACTGTGAGAACGTGTGCGGTCTGGACGTTCGGGTCGAGGCGCACGTAATTGGCCTGACCCCAGGTGTAGGTCGCGCCGGAGAGCTCGTCGTGTACCGACAGAGACGTTTCCGGCGAAAAACCCAAAGAGGGCATGTCGAGCCGGACCGTCGCTTCGCGCGTGCGGTGCGGATCGAGATTGACGACGACGATCACGACGTCGTCACGGCCCTCGCGGTCGCCGTTCCCGGGCAGCCGTTTGGAATAGCAGATCAGCTCAGGCTGGTCGACATGGTGGAACCGCAGGTTGCGCAGTTCCTGCAATGCCGGGTGGTCGCGCCGCAGACAGTTTAGCCTGCGGATCAGCGGGGAGATCGACATTTCCGCGGCCTCGGCCGCGTCCCAGTCGCGCGGTTTGTACTCGTATTTCTCGGAATCGAGGTACTCCTCGCTCCCGGGGCGCAGCGGGGTGTTCTCGCACAGCTCGTATCCGGAGTACACGCCCCAGGAGGGGGAGAGGGTGGCGGCCAGCACGGCCCGCGCCTCGAACGCGGGCCGGCCGCCCTCCTGCAGGTAGGCGTGCAGGATGTCGGGCGTGTTGCAGAAGAGGTTGGGGCGCATGTAGGCCGCCGCCGCGCCGGTCAGCTCCTCCATGTACCCCTGGAGCTCCTCCTTGCCGGTGCGCCAGGTGAAGTAGGTGTAGGACTGGTGGAACCCGGCCCGGGCCAGGGCGTGCATCGCCGCCGGGCGGGTGAAGGCCTCGGACAGGAACACCACGTCGGGGTCGGTGCGGGCGATCTCGCCCAGCAGGCGCTCCCAGAAGGCCAGCGGCTTGGTGTGCGGGTTGTCCACCCGGAAGATGCGCACGCCCCGGTCCATCCAGAACCGGACCACCCGCAGCACCTCGGCGTACAGGCCCTCGGGGTCGCGGTCGAAGTCCAGGGGGTAGATGTCCTGGTACTTCTTGGGCGGGTTCTCGGCGTAGGCGATGGTGCCGTCGGCGCGCTCGGTGAACCACTCGGGGTGCTCGGCCACCCAGGGGTGGTCGGGGGAGCACTGCAGCGCCAGGTCCAGGGCGACCTCGACGCCGTGCGCGGCGGCCTCGGAGACGAAGGCGTCGAAGTCGCGCAGGTCGCCCAGGTCGGGGTGGACGGCGTCGTGCCCGCCCTCGGCGGAGCCGATGGCCCAGACCGACCCGGGGTCGCCGGGCCCGGCCTGGGGGGTGTTGTTGCGGCCCTTGCGGAAGGTGCGGCCCACCGGGTGCACCGGCGGCAGGTAGACGACGTCGAAGCCCATGTCGGCGATGGCCGGGAGCCGCTTGGCCGCGCTGCGCAGGGTGCCCGAGCGCCACACCCCCGCGGCCTCGTCGAACTCGGCCCCCTCCGAGCGGGGGAAGAACTCGTACCAGGAGCCGACCAGGGCGCGCCGCCGGTGCACCTGGAGCGGCAGGCGCCGGGTGCGGGTGAGGTGGTCGCGCAGCGGCTCGCGCTCCATCAGCCGGGCCGCCTCGCCGCCGGCCCCGGCCGCGAGCCGCTCGGCCGGCGGCAGCGAGGCGTCCCGCAGCACGCGCGCGGCCTCGGCCAGGACGGGGCGGCGGGGGACCCGCCGGGCGGCGCGGTCCAGCAGCCGGGCGCCCTCCTCCAGGACCAGCTCGGTGTCCAGGCCCAGCGGGATCTTCGCGGCGGCCTCGCGGCGCCAGGTGGCGTAGGGATCGGCCCAGGCCTCCACGGCGAATGTCCACCGGCCGGGGGCGTCGGGGCTCACCTGCGCGGTGTAGCGGTCGGTGCCCGGCGCCCGCTCGGCCATCCGCACCCGGGCGCGGCGGCGGCCCCGCGGGTCGAAGAGCACCGCGTCCGCGCCCAGGGCGCCGTGGCCCTCGCGCAGCACCGTGGCGTCCACCGGGACCGTCTCGCCCTCGGCGGCCTGGGCGGTGCCGTAGGACAGCGCCGGCGCGACGTCGAGTACAGGAATTCGTCCGATCACGTGTGCACCAATTCTTCGCAAGCGGCGGCGGGGCCGCGAGTGGCCGGTGTGACCCGATTTCGGGCAGCGTCCATTGAGGAATGAGAACAGGGCGTACCTGGTGTCCGAGGGGGAATCGCGGCCGGATCGCCGCCGCGCCCACAGTCCTATCGTCGACGCCGTGGCGCCCCGCTCCGACAGTCCGAAGGCACATATTTTTGTGATAGTCGTCACACTTCCAATTCGGATGTCCGCGGCGTTTTCGCCCCGTTTCCTCTCCGTGGATTCCGGCATAACGGTCTTCTGTCACTGCCGTACCGGGCCGATCGGGAATTCGGTGGGCGAATGCACGTGAATTCGCGCGCGGCGCCTGGTGCCGCGGCGCCGGGTGAACTAGCGTGCCGCTGCGTGAAGGCGATCCGCAGATTCACCGTCCGTACCGTCCTGCCCGAGCCGCTGTCCCCGCTGGGCCGGCTCGCGGCCAACCTGCGCTGGGCCTGGCACCCGCCCACCCGGGAGGTGTTCCGCGACATCGACCCGCGCCTGTGGGAGGCGGGCGGGCGCGACCCGCTGCGCCTGCTCGGCGACGCCGGGGCCGACCGGCTGGCCGCGCTGGCCGGCGCCCCGGCGTTCACCGAGCGCGTCGCGGCGGCCGCCGCCGACCTGGACGCCTACCTGTCCGGGCCGCGCTGGTACCAGAAGGCGGCGGCCGAGGCCGAGGCGGCCGGGCGGCCCGCGCCTCCGGCGGCGGTGGCCTACTTCTCCGCCGAGTACGGGCTCACCTCCGCGCTGCCGCAGTACTCCGGCGGCCTGGGCATCCTGGCCGGCGACCACCTCAAGAGCGCCAGCGACCTGGGCCTGCCGCTGATCGGGGTGGGGCTGCTCTACCGGCACGGCTACTTCGCCCAGACGCTCTCGCCGGAGGGGTGGCAGCTGGAGTCCTACCCCGAGGTCGACCCGCAGGGGATGCCGCTGTCCCGCCTGGCCGGGCCGGACGGCGGGCCCGCCGAGGTCGCCGTGGACATGCCCGAGGGGGAGCGGCTCACCGCCCGCGTCTGGGTGTGCCGGGTGGGGCGGGTCCCGCTGCTGCTGCTGGACGCGATGCACGAGGGCAACACGCCGCAGATGCGCGCGGTGACCGACCGCCTCTACGGGGGCGGGGGCGAGCACCGGCTGCGCCAGGAGATCCTGCTGGGCGTGGGCGGGGTGCGGGCCGTGCGCCTCTACTGCGCCGGCGCGGGGCACCCGGTCCCCGAGGTCTTCCACATGAACGAGGGCCACGCCGGGCTGCTGGGCCTGGAGCGGGTCCGCGAGTACATCGACGCCGGGCTGGGCTTCGACGAGGCGGTGGAGGCCGCCCGCGCCGGGACCGTGTTCACCACCCACACCCCGGTGCCCGCCGGGATCGACCGCTTCCCGCGCGAGCTGGTCCGCCGCCACCTGGCCGGGCCCTCCCCGGCCGTGCCCGGGCTGCCGGCCGACCGGGTGCTGGAGCTGGGCGCCGAGGACCACGCCCACGGCGACCCGGGCGTGTTCAACATGGCGGTGATGGGCCTGCGGCTGGCCCAGCGCGCCAACGGGGTGAGCCGGCTGCACGGCGCGGTGAGCCGGTCGATGTTCCAGGGCCTGTGGCCCGGCTTCGACGCCGAGGAGGTGCCCATCGGGTCGGTCACCAACGGCGTGCACGCCCGCACCTGGGTCGCCGAGGAGGCCCAGGAGCTGGCCGCGCGCATGGTGCCCGACTCCGGGGAGTTCACCGGGCCGGAGGGCTGGCGCAAGGTGTCCGGTGCCGACGAGGCCGAGCTGTGGCGGATGCGCCGCACCCTGCGCGCCCGGCTGNGGGGGGCGGGGGGGGGGGAGCGGCTGCGCGCCTCCTGGCGGGCGCGCGGGGCCAGCGCGGCCGAGCTCGGCTGGGTGGACGACGTGCTCGACCCCGACGTGCTCACCATCGGCTTCGCCCGCCGGGTGCCCTCCTACAAGCGGCTCACCCTGATGCTGCGCGACGCCGA
>NZ_ANAD01000024.1 GCF_000341245.1 Nocardiopsis halophila DSM 44494 | reverse complement strand
CCCGGCCCGGCCGGTGCAGATCGTGGTCGCCGGCAAGGCGCACCCGGCCGACGAGGGCGGCAAGCGCCTGATCCAGGACATCGTGCGCTTCGCCGACGACCCGCGGGTGCGCCACCGCCTGGTGTTCCTGCCCGACTACGACATGGCGCTGGCCACCGCCCTGGTGCAGGGGTGCGACGTGTGGCTGAACAACCCGCTGCGCCCGCTGGAGGCCAGCGGCACCTCGGGGATGAAGTCGGCGCTGAACGGCGGGCTCAACCTGTCGGTGCGCGACGGCTGGTGGGAGGAGTGGTTCGACGGCTCCAACGGGTGGGCCATCCCCACCGCCGACGGCGTGGAGGACCCCGACCGCCGCGACGACCTGGAGGCCGGCGCCCTGTACGACCTGGTGGAGCACCAGGTGGCGCCGCTGTTCTACGACCACGACGCCGGCGGCCTGCCCAAGCGCTGGCTGGAGATGGTCAAGCACACCCTGGTCTCACTGGGGCCCAAGGTGCTGGCCACCCGGATGGTGCGCGAGTACACCGAGCGCCTCTACCAGGGCGCGGCCGACTCCTCGCGGCTCCTGCTGGCCGAGGACGCGCAGGGCGCGCGGGAGCTGGCGGCCTGGAAGCGGCGGGTGCGCGCCGGCTGGCCGGCGGTGCGCATCCAGCATGTCGACCTTGCCGGGGCGGCCGGGGCGCCGCAGGTGGGCGGGCGGCTGGAGGTGCACGCCACGGTCGAGCTGGGCGCACTGGCCCCGGAGGACGTGCGGGTGGAGGCGCTGATCGGGCGGGTCGGCGACGGCGACCGGCTGGAGGAGCCCGAGGCGGTGGCGCTGGAGCCGGACGGCGGCGAAGGGCCGCGCTACACCGGGACGGTCCCGCTCTCGCGCGCCGGGGCCTGCGGGTACACCGTGCGGGTGCTGCCCCGCCACCCGCTGCTGACCTGCCCGGCGGAGATGGGGCTGATCGCGCTGCCCGCCCCGCCGCAGGCGATGGAGGACGGCATCGTGCTGCGGTGAGGAGGCGGTAGAGCCGGCGGAGAGACGGCGGAGAGGCGTTATCAGGGCGGTATGTCCCATTGTTGACCGTTCGGCCATAATGGGAGGGAACGACAGGGGAGCGCTCCGGCGCTGAGAGTGCGGTCCGACCGCAGACCCTTAGACACCTGATCCGGGTCATGCCGGCGAAGGAAGTCGTAGGACCCGCCCGTGCGCCGGGCGCTCTTGGCTCACGCCCCCTCGTGTCGCGCAACCGATACGAAGGGACATCCGCATGAAGTCCGTCAAGGCCGTCCTGGCCGCCCTGCGGGGCCGCCTGCCCCGCTGGCGCACCGTCGACATCGTCGTGGCCGCCGTCCTGGGCGTCGCCGTGGGTGTGGTGTTCTGGTTCTGGGGCATGCTCTGGTCGGTGACCGAGCCGGTGTTCCTGGTCTTCCCGCCCGCCCAGGCCGTGCTCTACGGCGTCTGGCTGGTCCCCGGCGTGCTGGGCATGCTGGTCGTCCGCAAGGCCGGCGCCGGGGTGCTCACCTCGGTGGCCGCGGCCGCCGTCTCGGCGCTGCTGGGCACCTCCTGGGGCCTGATGGTGCTGGTCGCCGGGCTGGCCCAGGGGCTGCTGCCCGAGCTGGTCTTCGCCGGGGCCCGCTACCGCCGCTGGGGCATGGGGATCTCGGTGCTGGCCGGCGCCGCCGCCGGGCTGGCCCCGGTGGCCATGGACCTGACCCTGTACTACCCGACCTGGCCGCCGCACTTCATGGCCGCCTACGGCGTGCTCGTGGTGGCCAGCGCCGCGCTGATCGGCGGCGTCGGCAGCCGCGCGCTGACCAGCGCCCTGGCCCGGGCCGGAGCGCTCTCGCCCTTCCCCTCGGCGCGCGGATGAGCCCGACCGGTCCCCGGGGCGCGCGGGTGCGCGCCGCGGGGTGGGGCTGGCGCCACGCCGGGCGCGAGGCCTGGGCGCTGCGCGGGGTGGACCTGGAGATCGCGCCCGGCGAGCGGGTCCTGCTGCTCGGCCCCTCCGGGGCGGGCAAGTCCACGCTCCTGCAGGCCCTGGCCGGGCTGGCCGGCCCGGAGGCCGCCGTCACCGGGCAGAGCGAGGGCGAGCTGCTGGTGGACGGCGCCCCGCCCGGGCGCGGGCGCGGCGCCGCGGCCCTGGTGGGCCAGGACCCGCAGGCCCAGCTGGTGATGGCGCGCACCGGGGACGACGTCGCCTTCGGCCCCGAGAACCTGGGCCTGGCGCGCGAGGAGATCGCCCCGCGGGTGTGCGAGGCGCTGGCGGCCGTGGGCTTCCCCTACGGGCCGGAGCGCCCCACCGCCGCCCTGTCCGGCGGCGAGCAGCAGCGCCTGGCGCTGGCCGGGGCGCTGGCCATGCGGCCCCGGCTGCTGCTCCTGGACGAGCCCACCGCCAACCTCGACCCGGACGGGGCGGCGCTGGTGCGCGGGGTCGTCGCCGGCCTGGCGGCCTCCAGCGGCGCCACCATGGTGCTGGTGGAGCACCGGGTGGCCGACGCGGTCGGCCTGGTGGACCGGGTGGTGGTGCTCGAACCCGGCGGGGGCGTGGCCGCCGACGGCCCGCCGGACCGGGTGTTCGCCGAGCACGGCGCCGATCTGGCCGCACGCGGGGTGTGGGTGCCCGGGCGCGAGCCCCGGGCCCCGCGCGGCGGGGGGAGCCCCGGCGAGGTGCTGGTCGAGGCCTGCGGGCTGCGCGCGCTGGAGCCGCGCGCCCCGGGCGGGCCGGCGCGCGGGCGGCGGGCCGTGCTCGACGGGGTGGACGCCGTGGTGCGCTCCGCTGCCGTGACCGCGCTGACCGGGGCCAACGGCGCCGGGAAGTCGACCCTGCTGGCGCTGCTGGGCGGGCTGGCCCGCCCGGACGGCGGGCGGGTGCGTCCGGCCGGGGCGCTGGCCGCGGCCGACGGGCGGGACCTGGGGCGCTGGCCGGCCCGGCGGCTCGCCCGGCACGTGGGCACCGTCTTCCAGCAGGCCGAGGACCAGTTCGTCACCGGCACCGTCCGCGACGAGCTGGAGTTCGCCCCGCTGCGGGCCGGCGCACCGCCCCGGCGCGCCGCCGCGCGGGCCGAGGAGCTCATGGGGCGGCTGCGCCTGGACGGCCTGGAGGGGGCCCACCCCTTCACGCTCTCCGGCGGGGAGAAGCGGCGGCTGTCGGTGGCCACCGCGCTCAGCTCCGACCCCGAGCACGCTCCCGACGTGCTGCTGCTGGACGAGCCCACCTTCGGCCAGGACGCGGTGACCTGGGCCGAGGTGGTGGAACTGCTGGACGGGCTGCGGGCCCGGGGGCGGGCGGTGGTCGCCGCCACCCACGACGAGCGGCTGCTGGACGGGTTCACCGACACGCGCCTGCGGCTGGGGAGCGATGGCTGAGGCGGCGGTGGAACGGTGCTGAGACGACGCAACCCCGCGGCCAAGCTGCTGGCCGCCCTCCTGGTGGCCGCCGCGCTGGTGCCGGTGCTCGACCCGGTCACCGCCGGGGCCGTGCTGGCCGCCGTGGTGCTCGTGCTGCCCTTCGCCGGGCTGCGGGCGCGCCCGGTCCTGCTGCTCTTCCCGCCGCTGCTGCTGGCCGCGGCCTCGGTGGCGGTGGTCAACCTGCTCTACGGCGACGCCGGCGCGGCGGCCGCGCTGGGCCTGGGCCTGCGGCTGGCGGCCATCGCCCTGCCGTGCGTGCTGGCCGTGCTCACCAGCGACCCCACCGAGACCGCCGACGCGCTGGTGCAGCGGCTGCGGGTGCCCGAGCGGCCCGCCCTGGGGGTGCTGGCCGCGCTGCGCCTGGTGCCGCTGCTGGCCGAGCAGTGGCGCACGCTCACCCTGGCCCGGCGGGCGCGCGGCCTGGAGGCGGGGGCCAACCCCGCCGCCGCGGTGCGGCTGTTCGCGGGCAAGGTGTTCGCCCTGCTGGTGCGGGCGGTGCGGACGGGGACGCGGCTGGCCGCGGCGATGGACGCGCGCGCCTTCGGCACCGGGCCGCGCACGCACGCCCGGCGCAGCGTGTGGACCGCCGCCGACACCGCCCTGGTGGCCGGGACGGCCGCCGTTCTGGCCGGTGCGCACGGGCTGTCGCTGTGGCTGGGGACCTGGCGCCTGCTGTTCGCGTGAGGGCGTGGTAGACAGCCAGGGACAGTGGCCCCGGAGCGAGGAAGGCGGCAGGAGTGGGCGAGAGCGTGCGGGAGTTCGTGCGGGTGGAAAAGGACCCGACCCACCCGGCGGTGGCGGTGGTCCGGCTGGACCGGCCCAAGATGAACGCGCTGAACGCGCAGGTGCAGCGGGAGATCGGGCAGGCGGCCGCCGAGGTGGCCGCGGACGCCTCGGTGGCCGCGGTGGTGCTCTACGGCGGCGAGCGGGTGTTCGCCGCGGGGGCCGACGTCAAGGAGATGGCGGACATGTCGTTCGCCGACATGAGCGCGCACTCGCGCACCCTGCAGGACTGCTTCACCGCGGTGGCCCGGATCCCCAAGCCGGTCGTGGCCGCGGTGACCGGGTACGCCCTGGGCGGCGGGTGCGAGCTGGCGCTGTGCGCCGACTTCCGGATCGCGGCCGAGGACGCCAGGCTGGGCCAGCCCGAGATCCAGCTGGGCATCATCCCCGGCGCCGGCGGCACCCAGCGGCTGCCGCGGCTGGTGGGGCCGTCCCGCGCCAAGGACCTGATCTTCACCGGGCGGCACGTGGACGCCGCCGAGGCCGAGCGGATCGGGCTGGTGGACCGGGTCGNGGGGGGGGGGGCGGCGCCCCGCTACACCGGCGGCCCGGCGGTGGCGCTGCGCGCCGCCAAGGAGGCGGTCGACCGGGGCCTGGAGACCGACCTGGACACCGGGCTGGAGATCGAGCGGGTCCAGTTCGCTGGCCTGTTCGGCACCGAGGACCAGAAGGCCGGCATGCGCAGCTTCGTGGAGAAGGGCCCCGGCAAGGCCGGGTTCACCGGGCGCTGAGCCCGGCGCGTGCACAGGAGCGTACGGAGGAGCCTGCGAAGGAGGAGCCGATGCGGGTGTGGGGCCTGGACGCCGTTCCGGCCGGGGAGCGGCCCGACCTGCTCGCGCCGCCCGTCGCCGCGGCCCTGGAGGGCCTCAAGGGCGGCGAGGGGGAGCAGGCGCCGCTGGTGGCGCCGATCGACCCGGAGCTGGCCGACACCGCCGCCTGCTGCGAGCACTACGGCGTGCCTCCGGAGGCCTCGGCCAACTGCGTGGTGGTGGCGGGCCGGCGCGCGGGCGAGGTGCGCATGGCGGCCTGCGTCGTCCCGGCCACCGCCCGCGCCGACGTGAACGGGGCGGTGCGCCGCCTGCTCGGGGCGCGCAAGGCCTCCTTCGCCCGGCAGGAGGACGCGGTGGAGGCCACCGGCATGGCCTACGGCGGCATCACCCCGGTGGGGCTGCCCGCCGCGTGGCCGGTCCTGGTCGACGCCGCGGCAGCGGCCTGCCCGCGGGCGGTCGTCGGCAGCGGGTTGCGGACCTCCAAGCTCATCGTGCCCGGTACGGCGCTCGCGCGCCTGCCGGGGGCCCAGGTCGTCGAGGGGCTGGGGGTTCCGGCCGGGGGCTGAGGGCCCGCCGCGGCGGCGGGGGCGGGCGGTCCGGCGGAACCGCGCGCCCCCGGCTTCCGTCATACTCATAGGGTTGCCCGAACCGTTCGGGGCCCGCGGAACCGCCCGCGGACGGCCCCCGGCCGACGGCTAAGCTGGTGTGGTGCTATGCGGGGTTTGAGGGGATGAGCAGGCAATGGCTATGACGGCAGGTTTCCCCGAGGGCGAGGAGCTGCCGGAACGCGTCGGCCCTTACACCATCCGGCGGCGCATCGGCCAGGGCGGCATGGGCGTGGTCTACCAGGGCGTCGACCCCCGGCAGGACCGCCTGGTGGCGATCAAGGTGCTGCGCTCGGAGGTGGCCGGCGACGCGATCGCGCGCGCCCGGCTGGCCCGCGAGGTGGAGACCATGCGCCGGGTGCGCAGCCGCAACGTCGCCGAGGTGATCGACGCCGACACCGAGGCCGAGCTGCCCTGGGTGGTCACCGAGTACATCCCCGGGCCCACCCTGGACGCGACCGTGGAGGACCACGGTCCGCTGCGCGGGCGCGCCCTGACCCGCTTCGTGGGCGGCATGGCGCGCGCCATCGACGACATCCACGCCGCCGAGGTCGTCCACCGCGACCTCAAGCCGGGCAACGTCATCATCTCCAACGGCGAGCCCATCGTCATCGACTTCGGCATCGCCCACGCGGTGGACGGCGCCAAGCTCACCCAGACCGGCACCTTCGTGGGCACGCCCAGCTACCTGTCGCCGGAGGTCATCGAGGGCACCGCGCTGGGCCCGGCCACCGACGTGCACGCCTGGGGCGCGACCGTGGCCTTCGCGGCCACCGGCACCCCGCCCTACGGCGCCGGGTCCTTCGAGGTCATCTTCTTCCGCATCCTCAACGGCGAGATCAACCTGGACGGGATGCCGGACCAGCTGCGCCCGCTGGTGACCGCCGCGGTCTCGCGGGACATGGCGGCCCGGCCCACCGCGGCCCAGCTGGTCGCCGAGACCTCCCGGCTCAACCTTGACCTGCCGCTCAGCGACGACCTGGCGGCCTACGTGGGCTCGGGGACGACCGGCGCCCACACGGTGCACGCCCCGATGCAGGAGCGCCCGCAGGAGCCGGCCGACGAGCCCGGCGAGGCCCCCCGGACGCAGGCCTACGACCCCTCCTCCACGCAGCAGGCCCAGCACACCCAGCAGGCCCAGCACACCCGGGTCGCCCCGGCCGAGCCGCAGCCCGAGGTGCGCACCTACTACGCCGACGACGCCGAGGACGACGACCACGCCGCGCAGGGGCCGCACACCCAGTACTTCAACTCCACCCTGCGCCCCGAGGACTTCCGCGACATCCTGACCCCCGTCGGCCAGGAGCGCCGGGACGCCTCCCCCGACAGCACCGCGATGTTCGCCGGCGAGGAGATCCAGGAGGGCTACACCACCTCCCGGGAGTACGGCGGCGGCACCGGGCGCACCAGCCGCACCGACCGGGTCTCGGACTACTTCGGCGACTACGGCGGCGAGGGGCACGACGACGACCGCTGGTACCTGCCCAAGCTCTACCTGCTCCCGCTGGCGGCGCTGGTCGCCGGCCTGGGGCTGGTCGTGCCGACCATCGGCTTCGTGGTCGGGATGGTGCTGGTGAGCGTGCTGGGCGCGCTGGACAAGGTCAAGGGCGACCACGCCCGGCGGCTGCAGACCCGCGGACCGCGCAGCTCCGACACCATGGTGGTGGCGCTGAGTATGCCGGTGGCGCTGCTGCGCACGATCGGGGTGAACCTGCTCTTCGGGCTGGGGTACCTGCTCGTCGGGGTGGTCGTGGGCATCATCATCGGCCTGCTCACCGACACCAACTCGGCCAACAACGTCGGCTCCTACGCGGTGTTCGTGATGCTGCTGCTGACCATGGTCGGCCCCAACGGCAAGGGCGCCCGCCGTCAGTCCCTGGAGCTGGTCGACCGGGTCGGCTTCGGCAACATGTACGTCTACTGGGCCGTCATCGTCTTCACCGTGCTGTTCGCGCTGCTCGTGCTCTCCTTCGGGTTCGGCTCGGCCCCGGTGTGGACCGGCTGGCAGCCCAGTGCGCCGCTGGGCGGCTGAGCCGGGCCGGGCCCTGTTCGCTCTGAGCGCACACCCGCGTTCGCCCTCCTGGCTACCAGTCAGTAACATCGGGGGTGTCAGAGAGCGACGAATCGGGAGGCGCGGGACCGGAACGCGCCCCCGCCGCCGGATGCGACCAGCGCATTTGGCACCCTTAGGGACCACGGACGCGCCCGCGTCCGCGCCGTCCGAGCGGGCGACGCATGGGAGTGCAGGGAGGTCGGCCACCGGCCATGAATATTGTCGTTTTGGTCAAGCAGGTCCCGGACACGGCGACCGAGCGGAAACTGTCGTCCGACGACTTCACGCTGGACCGCGCCGCGTCGGACGGGGTCATCAACGAGCTCGACGAGTACGCGATCGAGGAGGCCCTCCTCCTCCGCGAGAAGCACGGGGGCGAGGTCACCGTCCTGACCATGGGTCCGGACCAGGCGACCGACTCCATCCGCAAGGCCCTGTCCATGGGCGCGGACAAGGCCGTGCACCTGGTCGACGACGCGCTGCACGGCTCGGACGCCCTGCAGACCGCCTACGCGCTGTCCAAGGCGCTGGGCACGATCGAGTTCGACCTGGTCGTCCTCGGTTCGGAGTCCACCGACGCGCGCACCGGCGTGGTCGGTGCCGCGCTGGCCGAGTACCTGGGGCTGCCCCAGCTCACCCTGGCCGGCAAGGTCGACGTGGACGGCTCGGCCGTCACGGTGCAGCGCCAGACCGACTACGGCTACGACGTCGTCGAGGCGCAGCTGCCCGCGGTCGTCTCGGTCGTGGAGAAGATCAACGAGCCGCGCTACCCGTCCTTCAAGCTGATCATGCAGGCCAAGAAGAAGCCGGTCGCCAAGCTCGGCATCGCCGACGCCGGCATCGAGGCCGAGCGGGTCGGCACCGCCGCCGCGGGCACCGAGACCGTCGAGGCCAGCCCCGCCCCGCCGCGGGCGGCCGGCACCGTCGTCAAGGACGAGGGCGACGGCGGCGCCAAGGCCGCCGACTTCCTCGCCGAGAAGAAGTTCCTGTAGGTCCGGCGGAGACGAAAGAGGGGTTAGAGACATGGCTGAGGTCCTCGTCCTCGTCGACCACGTCGACGGTGAGGTCAAGAAGGTCACCACCGAGCTGCTGACCGCCGCGCGGCGGATCGGCGAGCCGTCGGCCGTCTGGGTCGGCGAGGCGACCGACTCGGGCAAGGCCAAGCTGGCCGAGTTCGGCGCGCAGAAGGTCTACACCGCCCCGGCGGAGCTCAACGACTACGTCGTTGCGCCCACCGCCGAGCTGCTGGCCAAGCTGGCGCAGGACAAGGGCGCCGGCGCGATCCTGGTCTCGGCCACCGCCGGGAACAAGGAGATCGCCGGGCGCACCGCGGTCAAGCTCGGCTCGGGCGTGCTCACCGACGTGGTGGACGTCACCGCCGAGCTGGTCACCGACCACAGCATCTTCGGCGGCGCCATGGTCACCAAGGCCAAGGTGCGCACCGGCACCCCGGTGGTCGCCGTCCGGCCCAACTCGGTCCCGGCCGAGCCGCAGGCCGGCGACGCCGCCGAGGAGGCCGTCCAGGTGGAGGTCTCCGAGGCCGCTAAGGGCGCCCGCGTCGTCGAGCGCGTCGCCCAGGAGCAGGGCGAGCGCCCGGAGCTGACCGAGGCCGCGATCGTGGTCTCCGGCGGCCGCGGCGTCGGCTCGGACGACTTCACCGTGGTGGAGAAGCTGGCCGACTCGCTCGGCGCGGCCGTGGGCGCCTCGCGCGCCGCGGTGGACGCCGGCTGGTACCCCAACCAGTTCCAGGTCGGCCAGACCGGGAAGACGGTCAGCCCGAACCTGTACATCGCGCTGGGCATCTCCGGCGCGATCCAGCACCGGGCCGGCATGCAGACCTCGAAGAACATCGTGGCGGTCAACAAGGACCCCGAGGCCCCGATCTTCGAGATCGCCGACTTCGGCGTTGTGGGCGACCTGCACACGGTCGCCCCGCAGCTGACCGAGGAGGTCGGCAAGCNGGCCCGGGCCACAGGCCCGGGCCCGCCGCGCGTGTGCGGGCGCCGTATCCTTGGGGGCGCCATGGTGTATCTGGATCACGCCGCGACGACGAGCGTCCGCCCCGAGGCCCTCGCCGCGATGACCGAGGAGTTCGGGCGCCTGGGCAACGCCTCCTCCCTGCACGGGGCCGGGCGGGCCGCCCGCCGGGTGGTGGAGGAGGCCCGCGAGGACGTCGCCTGGGCGCTGGGCGCCTCCCCCAACGAGGTGGTGTTCACCGCCGGCGGCACCGAGGCCGACAACCTGGCGGTCAAGGGCCTGTACTGGGCGCGCTCGGGCGCCGATGCGCGCCGGCGCCGGGTGCTGGTGAGCAGCGTGGAGCACCACGCGGTGCTGGACCCGGCGCGCTGGCTGGCCGACCACCAGGGCGCCGTGGTCGAGGAGCTCCCGGTGGACGCGCGCGGCGCGGTGCACCCGCAGGACCTGCGCGCGGCCATCGAGCGCGACCCCGGAGACGTGGCCCTGGTCTCGGTGATGTGGGCCAACAACGAGGTGGGCACCGTGCAGCCGGTGGCCGCCCTGGCCGAGGTCGCCGCCGAGTTCGGGGTGCCGATGCACACCGACGCGGTGCAGGCCGTGGGCGCGCTTCCGGTGGACTTCTCCGCGCACGGCGGCCTGGCGGCGCTGACCGCCTCGGCGCACAAGCTCGGCGGCCCGGTGGGCGCGGGCGCGCTGGTGCTGGCGCGCGGCGTGGACCCGGTGCCGGTGCTGCACGGCGGCGGCCAGGAGCGCGACGTGCGCTCGGGCACCCTCACGGTGCCGCTGCTGCGCGGCTTCGCGGCCGCGGTGCGCCCGGCGGTGGCCGAACGCGCCGAGCACGCCGAGCGCCTGAGGGGGCTGCGCGAGGAGCTGGTGCGCGCGGTGCTCAAGGCGGTGCCCGACGCGGTGCTCAACGGCGACCCCCAGGAGCGCCTGCCGGGCAACGCCCACCTGACCTTCCCCGGCTGCGAGGGCGACGCCCTGCTGATGCTGCTCGACGCCCAGGGGATCGCCTGCTCGACCGGGTCGGCGTGCTCGGCCGGGGTGGCCCGGCCCTCGCACGTGCTGCTGGCCATGGGCGCCGACACCGACACCGCGCTGGGCTCGCTCCGCTTCAGCCTGGGCCGGGACTCCGCGCCCGAGGACGTGGAGGCCCTGGGCGCGGCGATCGGACCGGCGGTGGAACGGGCGCGCGCCGCGCACGGCACCCGGCGGCGCTGAGCCCCGCCCGGGGCCGCCGGGGCTACCGCTGGCGGCGGATCGGCTGGGTCAGGGTGCCGATGAACCGCCAGTCGGGGTCGAGGCTGCTGCCGACCGAGGCCCCGTGCGGCCACTGCCGCGCCTCCTCCTCCAGCCGCGGCATCACCCCGGCCTCGGGGTCCAGGTACAGGTAGAGGCGGCGCTTGCCGGCCGAGGTCTCCTGGCCGAACAGGGCGCCGTCGTCCCCGGCCAGCCGCTGCAGCCGGGTGGAGAAGGCGTCCATCTCGGCCGCGGCCTCGGCGGTGGGCTGGCGCTCGTCGTCGGCGTCGCTGTAGGCCAGCTCGATCCGGGCCAGCAGGGTGAAGGCGGGGTAGTCGCGGCGCCGCAGCGGGTGGCGGGCCTGCACCTCGATCACGCCGCGCAGCGGCACCCGGGCGCGGAAGGACACCCACGAGCCGCCGGAGCCGCCGGTGAGCTGGTCGACCACCGAGGGGACCGCGGTGNGGGGCGCCCCCAGCGGGTCCAGCGGCTTCTCCACCAGCGCGCTCACCTCGCCCACGGCGCGCACCCGGTCGTCCTCGCCGACCGCGAGCAGCAGCACGTGCTCGGCCACCCCGGCCCGGTCCTGCTCGGAGAGGAACATGAAGTCGGGGTGGTAGACCCCGGCGTCGATCCGGCCCCGCCGCTGATCCACCCGCAGCTCCACGCTGGCGTGCGACAGGTCCAGCTCGTGGCCGTTCCAGTCCAGGCCCCCGGCCAGGGCGCGGTGGTCGGCCGGCACCGCGGGGCGGAAGAGCCACTCCGGCTCCTCCGGGGCCGCCCGGGACCAGCGCTCGGAGAGCACCCGCGCCTCGTCGTCGGCGCCGGGGCGCAGCGTCAGCGCATAGCCCGGGGCCGCGGCGGGCTCCTCCCCGTCGGCCTCCGACAGCCGCCGCAGCAGCTCGTCGGGGTCGGCGTCGAGCGGGGCGGACAGGTCCTCCAGGCCGGTCTCGGCGGGTTCGGGGGCCGGGCCCACCTCCCAGCCCAGGGCCGGGTGGATGCGCTGCACCAGCTCGGTCACGCGCGCCGCGGCCTCCTCGGGGACGGGCTCGGAGGCGTCGACGGCGGCCGCCAGGGCCGGGCGGAGCCCGGGCCAGGCGGCCCAGAAGGCGTCGACGTTGACGGCGGAATCGGACGCGGGGGAACGGCGGCGACGGAACAGAGCCATGGTCCGATTTTCGCAGAACCGGGGGCCCACCTCGCACGGGCGCGGGCGCGCGAGGGGGCCGCGAGGGGGCGCCGGGCACCCGCGGCGGGCGCATAGGCTGGAGGGGCTATGACTCTGCGTGTACTGGCCGCCATGTCCGGCGGCGTCGACTCGGCCGTGGCCGCCGCCCGCGCCGCGGAGGCCGGCCACGAAGTGACCGGCGTCCACCTGGCACTGTCGAAGAACCCGCAGTCCTACCGGACCGGCGCCCGCGGGTGCTGCACGGTCGAGGACTCCCGGGACGCCCGGCGGGCCGCCGACGTGATCGGCATCCCCTTCTATGTCTGGGACATGGCCGAGGAGTTCGACCGCGACGTGGTCCAGGACTTCGTGGCCGAGTACGCCGCCGGCCGCACGCCCAACCCGTGCCTGCGCTGCAACGAGAAGATCAAGTTCGAGGCGGTGCTGGACCGGGCGGTGGCGCTGGGCTTCGACGCGGTGTGCACCGGCCACCACGTCCGCAAGGTCGACGGGCGCCTGGTGCGCAGCGTCGACGAGGGCAAGGACCAGTCCTACGTGCTCGGCGTGCTCACCGCCGAGCAGCTGGAGCACGCGATGTTCCCGCTGGGCGACTGCTCCAAGGACGAGGTGCGGGCCGAGGCGGCGCGCCGCGGGCTCTCGGTGGCCGACAAGCCCGACAGCCACGACATCTGCTTCATCGCCGACGGCGACACCGCCGGGTTCCTCAACCGGCGCCTGGGCAGCGCCCCGGGGCCGATCAAGGACGAGGACGGCAACGTGGTGGGCGAGCACGAGGGGGCGCACGCCTTCACCGTGGGCCAGCGCAAGGGCCTGGACCTGGGCGGGGCCCCGGAGCGGCGCTACGTGCTGTCCATCGAGCCGGTGGAGAACACGGTGACCGTGGGCCCGCGCGCGTCCCTGCGGGTGGGGTCGATCCGCGCCGTCCGCCCGGTGTGGAGCGGCCGGTCCGCGCTCACCGAGGCCGACGGGGAGCTGGCCTGCACGGTGCAGCTGCGCGCGCACGGCGAGGTCTACGGCTGCACCGCGCGGTGCGAGGGCGGCGGCCTGCGGATCGTGCTGGACGCGCCGGCCACCGGGGTGGCCCCGGGGCAGACCGCGGTGCTCTACGAGGGCGACGCGGTGCTCGGCTCGGCGACGATCGCGGCCACCGACCCCGCTCAGGAGCCCGCCCTTTCCTAGCCGCTGCCGGTTAGGTTAGCCTTAGCAACGCCGACCGGGTGGTCCGGGCGGCGCGGACGCCGGGAGGGCGTATGGAGTACGGGTTCCTGGAGGGGCGTCCCTTCTGGATCGTCTACTCCGCGCTGTACGCCATCGTCTTCGTGCGCACCCAGGCCACCTACTGGATCGGCCGGGGCCTGGGGGCGGGCGTGCACCGCTCCCGGCTCGGCGAGCGCCTGGGGCCGCGCCTGGTCCGCGCCGAGCGTCTGATCGACCGGTTCGGCCCGCCCGTGGTCACCGCCGTCTACCTCACCGTCGGGGTGCAGACCGCGGTGCACCTGGTGGCCGGGGCCATGCGGATGTCCTTCGTGCGCTACCTGGCGGCGATGCTGCCGGGCTGCGCCCTGTGGGCGGCGGTGTACAGCCTGGGCGGCATGGCGGTGCTCGCCGCCTGGTGGAGCGCCTTCACCCGCTCCCCGGCGCTGGCCGTGGCCCTGGCGGTGCTCGCCGCCGCCGCGGCCGTCGGCGTGCTGGTCCACCGGCGGCGCCGCGCCGCCGACCGGCGGGAGTCGCCTACCCTTGTCGGACGTGACTGAGCCCCGACGCCACCCCTGGCCGAACGCGAGCGCGACCGGAATCGGGTCCTACCCCGGGACCGACCCCGACGAGGCGGCACGGATCGTCTTCGGCGAGCTGCCCGAGTTCCCGCACCTGCCCGAGCTGCCGGAGCGCGGCGCCGGCGCCGACACGGTCGGCCGCACCGCCGCCCTGCTGGTGGACCTGCCGGTGGAGGTGCAGCCCACCGGCTGGCGCGTGGCGCGCGCCCCGGGGCGGGACCTGGCCCGGGCCCGCAGCTTCCTCTCCTACGACCTGGACGCCGTGCAGCACCACGGCCACGACCGCTTCGCCGGCCCGGGCGGTTCCGGTGACCCGGGGGGCGTGTTCAAGATCCAGGCCGCCGGTCCGTGGACCCTGGCCGCGGCGGTCGAGCTGCGCGGCGGCGAGCGGATGCTCGCCGACCCCGGGGCCGTGGCCGACCTGGCCGCCTCCCTGGAGGAGGGGCTGCGCGCGCACATCGCCGAGGTGGCCGCGCGCCTGCCCGGCGCGCGCCTGGTGGTGCAGGTCGACGAGCCGGGGCTGCCCGCGGTGTCCCAGGGCCGGGTGCCCACCGCCAGCGGGCTGCGCCGCATCCCCGCCCCGGACCGGGTGGCCGTCGAGGAGCGGCTGCGCTCGCTGGCCGGGGCGATCGCCGGGGCCGGCGCGGTCCCGGCCGTGCACTGCTGCGCCGAGGAGGCGCCGGTGGGGCTGTTCCACCGGTGCGGGTTCCGCGCCCTGGGGCTGGACGCCGCGCTGCTGGCCCCGCGGGACGACGAGGCCCTGGGCACCGCCCTGGAGGACGGCGTCGGGCTGCTGCTCGGTGTCGTTCCGGGAACGGGCCCGCGTCGCGGGGAGGGACTGTCCGACCTGGGCAGTACCGTCGATCCTGTACGGGAGCTGTGGAACCGCATCGGGCTCGACCCCGGGATGCTCGCCGACGCGGTGGTGTGCACCCCCGCGTGCGGACTGGCGGGCGCCTCACCGGACGCCGCGCGCGAGGCGATGGCCGCCTGCCGGGCGGCGGCGCGCGTGCTGCGCGACGAGCCGCGGCGGTGACACGGCGCTGGAAGAGGAAAGGACGCCCTGGGTGAGCGCGGAGAAGTCGACCGCCGTCGATTCCGTCCCCGAAGAGGTGCGCGAGCGCCATGCCGAGCTGTCGCAGGAGATCGACGACCACAGCTACCGGTACTACATGAAGACGCCCGTCATCTCGGACGCCGAGTACGACGGGCTCATGCAGGAGCTGCGCTCCATCGAGGAGCGCCATCCGCAGCTGGTCACGCAGGACTCGCCGACGCAGAAGGTCGGCGCGCCGGTCAGCAACCTGTTCGCGCCGGTGGAGCACCTGCGCCGGATGGAGAGCCTGGACAACGCCTTCGACGCCGAGGAGCTGCGGGCCTGGGCCGACCGGGTGGAGGGCGAGGCCCCGGTCGACGCCTACCTGTGCGAGCTCAAGATCGACGGCCTGGCCATCGACCTGGTCTACGAGAACGGGGGGCTGACCACGGCCGCCACCCGCGGCGACGGCAGGGTGGGCGAGGACATCACGCTCAACGCCCGCACCATCGCCGCGATCCCCGAGCGGCTGGACGAGAGCGTGCGCCCGGCGCCCGAGCTGCTGGAGGTGCGCGGCGAGGTCTTCCTCCCGGTGGAGGAGTTCGGCGCGCTCAACCGGCGGCTGGCCGCCGACGGCAAGGCCGAGTTCGCCAACCCGCGCAACGCCGCCGCAGGGTCGCTGCGCCAGAAGGACCCGCGGATCACCGCAACCCGTCCGCTCACCATGATCTGCCACGGGGTGGGCGAGCACCGCGGGGTGGACTTCGCCCGCCAGTCGCACGTCTACGACCTGCTGGCCGAGTGGGGGCTGCCGGTCAGCGACCGCTACCGGGTGGTCGGCTCGCTGGAGGAGGTGGCCTCCTACGTCGCCCACTACGGCGAGCACCGGCACGACCCCGCCTACGAGATCGACGGCGTGGTGGTCAAGGTCGACGACGTGGCGCTGCAGCGCCGCCTGGGCTCGACCAGCCGCGCCCCCCGCTGGGCGATCGCCTACAAGTACCCGCCCGAGGAGGTCACCACCCGGCTGGTGGACATCCGGGTGAACGTGGGCCGCACCGGGCGGGTCACCCCCTACGGCGTGATGGAGCCGGTCCGGGTGGCCGGGTCGGAGGTGGAGTTCGCCACCCTGCACAACGCCCAGGAGGTCGAGCGCAAGGGCGTGCTCATCGGCGACACCGTGCGCCTGCGCAAGGCCGGCGACGTCATCCCGGAGATCCTGGGCCCCGTCACCGAGGCGCGGGACGGCTCGGAGCGGCCCTTCACCATGCCGCGGACCTGCCCGGAGTGCGGCAGCCCCCTGGGGCAGCAGAAGGAGGGCGACGTCGACCTGCGCTGCCCCAACGCCCGCTCCTGCCCCGGGCAGCTGCGCGAGCGGCTGTTCTACGTCGCCGGCCGCAAGGCGCTGGACATCGAGACGCTGGGGTACGTGGCGGCCACCGCGCTCACCCAGCCCCTGGAGCCCGCCGAGCCGCCGCTCAAGGACGAGGGCGACCTGTTCGACCTGTCCGTGGAGCGGCTGCTGCCGATCCGCACCCTGGTGCTGGACCCCGACACCACCGAGCCCAAGACCGACCCGAAGACGGGCGAGCGCAAGGTGGTGACGTTCTTCGCCAACCAGGACGGCGAGCCCAAGAAGACGGTGGACAAGCTCTTCGAGGAGCTGGAGGCGGCCAAGGCCCGGCCGCTGTGGCGGGTGCTGGTGGCGCTGTCCATCCGGCACGTGGGTCCGCGCGCCGCCGAGGACCTGGCCCGGCACTTCCGCTCGATGGAGGCGATCGAGGCCGCCACCGAGGAGGAGCTGGCCTCGGTGGACGGGGTCGGCCCGACCATCGCCGCCTCCATCCGGGAGTGGTTCTCCGAGGACTGGCACCGCGAGATCGTCCGCAAGTGGCGCGCGGCCGGGGTGCGCATGGAGGACGAGGGCGCCGGTTCCGGCCCCCGTCCGCTGGACGGGGTGACCCTGGTGGTGACCGGCTCGCTGGAGGGCTTCACCCGGGACGGCGCCAAGGAGGCCGCGGCCGAGGCCGGCGGCCGGGTGACCGGGTCGGTCTCCAAGAAGACCGACTTCCTGGTGGCCGGGGACAGCCCCGGGAGCAAGTACGACAAGGCCCTCAAGCTCGGGGTTCCGGTCCTGGACGAGGACGGCTTCCGGGTGCTGCTGGCGTCCGGGCCGGATGAGGCCAGGAAGGTCGCCCGCACCGGCGAGGACGCGGACGAGGGGTGAGTCCGGGGTGCGGCGCGGCCCGGCCGCGCCGCACGCCGCGGGCGTCCTCGCAGGCCGCGGCGGTCGGTACCGGGGAGCACGGCCCCATCGCGACGGAAAACGGGCGCAAACCTCCAAGGCTTACCTAAAGTCCTTGTGCGGCGACAGCTGGTGATGAAGCGTCGTAAGCTGTGCCTGGAAGGCGCGGCTCGCGCACCGGACGAGACCGGCCGGATCTGACCGAGGGGGTGGCCGGAAGGGGTGAGACCTCCGCTCCGCCGCACATCCCGACTGCCCGAGGACGCTATGAAGGACCCCAACAACACCCGAGACGTGGGACCGCGGGCCGGCACGCCGCTGTGGCTGTACCTGGCCGGCACCACGGTGGCCGGGTGCGGCCTCCTCCTCGGGTCGCTGCTGTGGACCGGCCCGGCCGGCCTGCTGGCGCTGGCCGACCAGCCGCTGGTGTGGGTCGTGCTGTGCATGGTGGTCATCGGCGAGCTGCGGCCCATCGCCACCCCCAACGCCCCGGCCACCAGCGGGGCGCCCACCTCGCTGCCGTTCTCCTTCGCGCTGCTGATCTTCTTCGGCCTGCCCGCCGCCGCCCTGGTCCAGGCGGTGGCCACGGCGGCGGCCGGCATCGCCCGCCGGCACGCCCCGCACCGGACCGCCTTCAACCTGGCCCAGTACGTGCTCAGCTTCGGGGTGGCCGACGCGGTGATGCGGCTGTTCCACCCGCAGGCCGCGGCCGGGCCCTGGGTGCCCGACGGCCCCGAGCTGCTGCTGGTGGCCCTGGCCGGGGCGGCCTACTTCGTCACCAACCTGGTGCTGGTCGAGTGCGCGGTGGCCATGCACGAGCGGGCGCCGCTGAGCAGCGTGCTGGGCAAGGACATCGGCCAGCGCCTGTTCGTCAACGCGGTGCTGCTCAGCCTGGCGCCGCTGGTCGTGGTGGCGATGACGCACTCCATCTGGCTGGTGCCGCTGTTCGCCTTCCCGCTGGCCGCGCTCTACACCAGCGCCACCCTGTCGGTGAAGCGCGAGCACCAGGCCAACCACGACGAGCTGACCGGGCTGGCCAACCGAAAGCTGCTCATCCTGCGCACCCAGCAGGCGCTGGGCGAGGCCCGCCAGCGCCACCACCGCATCGGCCTGCTCCTGCTCGACCTGGACCGGTTCAAGGAGGTCAACGACACCCTGGGGCACCCCACCGGGGACCGGCTGCTGCAGACCGTGGCGCTGCGCCTGACGCACAGCGTGCGCCCCGGCGACCTGGTGGCCCGGCTGGGCGGGGACGAGTTCGCGGTGCTGCTGCCCCAGGTGCGCGACGCCGCCTCGGCCCGCGAGGTGGCGGCACGGCTGCGGGTGGCGCTGGCCGAGCCGGTGCGCCTGGACGGCATGGACTTCGACCTGGAGGCCAGCGTCGGCATCGCGCTCTACCCCAACCACGCCCCCGACTTCGAGCTGCT
The DNA here is from genome assembly GCF_000341245.1 of Nocardiopsis halophila DSM 44494. GTDB lineage: Bacteria > Actinomycetota > Actinomycetes > Streptosporangiales > Streptosporangiaceae > Nocardiopsis_A > Nocardiopsis_A halophila. The sequence continues at coordinate 26,794 of NZ_ANAD01000024.1, read as the reverse complement.
CATGCAGCGCGCCGACGTGGCCATGTACGTGGCCAAGGAGCAGCGCACCGGGGTGGAGCTCTACGCCCCGCACAAGGACCGCAACTCCACCGCCCGGCTCAGCCTCTTCGGCGAGCTGCGCCGCGCCCTGGTGGAGAAGGAGCTGGAGATGTTCTACCAGCCCACCGTCGACCTGGCCGGGCGGCGGCCGGTGGGCCTGGAGGCGCTGGTGCGCTGGCGCCACCCGCGGCGCGGAGTGCTGGAGCCGCACGAGTTCGTGCCGCTGATCGAGCAGTCCTACCTGATGCGCGGCTTCACCCACGAGGTGCTGGAGCAGACCCTGTCCCAGGTGGCCCGGTGGCGGGCCGAGGGCCTGGCGCTGCCGGTCGCGGTCAACCTCTCCGCCCGCGAGCTGCTCGACCCCACCCTGCCCGACGTGGTCGCCGCGGGCCTGCGGCGGCACGGGGTGCCCCCCGAGGCGCTGCGCCTGGAGATCGGCGAGCGGGTGATGGTGAGCGAGGCCGACGCGGTGGCCCCGGTCATCCTGGCCCTGTCCGACCTGGGCGTGCCGCTGTCCCTGGACGACTTCGGCACCGGCTACTTCACCCTGGCCCGGCTCAACGGCCTGCCGGTGCAGGAGATCAAGATCGACGGCTCGTTCGTGCGGCGGGTGGAGGAGGACGGCGACGGGCGGGTGATCGTCGCCTCCGCCATCGACCTGGTCCGCACCCTGGGGATGCGGGCGGTGGCCGAGGGCGTGGAGACCGAGGGCGTGGCCGAGGCCGTGGGCGCGATGGGCTGCCACGCCGCCCAGGGGCGGCTCTTCGCCCCGCCGCTGGAGGCCGCCGAGGCCGCCGCGTGGCTGCGCGCGCACGGCGCCGTGGCGCACGAGGGCCGAGAGCCCGCCGACGGCCATAGGATTGAAGCGCCCTGACTGCAAGAAGAGAACGGTAAGCAACCCATGTCCGCCATCACCCGCGATGAGGTCGCGCACCTCGCCCGGTTGTCGCGGCTGGCGCTGAACGAGGACGAACTCGACCACCTCGCCGCCCAGCTCGATGAGATCATCTCCGCGGTGGCCAAGGTCCAGCAGGCCGCCGAGGGCGACATCCCGCCGAGTTCGCACGCCCTGCCGCTGGCCAACGTCTACCGACCCGACGAGGCCCGGCCCGGCCTCACCCCGGACCAGGCCCTGGACGCCGCGCCGGCCGTGGAGGACCAGCGCTTCCGCGTCCCGCAGATCCTGGGGGAGGAGGAGTGATGGGCAACGAACTGATCCGCATGAGCGCCGCCGAGCTGGGCTCGGCGATCGCCGCCGGGCAGGCCTCGGCGGTAGAGGCGGCCCAGGCCTACCTGGACCGGATCGAGGCGGTCGAGGGCTCGGTCAACGCCTTCCTGCACGTGGACCGCGAGACCACCCTGGCCCAGGCCCGCGCGGTGGACGCCCGCCGCGCGGCCGGCGAGGAGCTGGGCCCGCTGGCCGGCGTGCCGGTGGCGCACAAGGACGTGTTCACCACCACGGACATGCCCACCACCGCCGCCTCCCGCATCCTGCAGGACTACCGCCCGCCCTACGACGCCACGGTCACCGCGCGGCTGCGCGAGGCCGGGCTGGTGGTGCTGGGCAAGACCAACATGGACGAGTTCGCCATGGGCTCGTCCACGGAGAACTCGGCCTTCGGGCCCACCCGCAACCCCTGGGACACCTCCCGGGTGCCGGGCGGCTCCTCCGGCGGCTCCTCGGCGGCGGTCGCCGCGTTCGAGGCGCCGCTGGCCACCGGTACCGACACCGGGGGGTCGATCCGCCAGCCGGCGGCGGTGTGCGGCCTGGTGGGCGCCAAGCCCACCTACGGCGGCTCCTCCCGGTACGGGCTGATCGCCTTCGCCTCCTCGCTGGACACCCCGGGGCCCTTCGCCCGCAACGTGCTGGACGCGGCCCTGCTGCACGAGGCCTTCTCCGGGCACGACCCGCACGACTCCACCTCGATCGACGCCCCGGTCCCGGCCGTGGCCGAGGCGGCCCGCCGCGCCGACGTGGCCGGCCTGCGGGTGGGCGTGGTCAAGCAGTTCTCCGGCGAGGGCTACCAGCCCGGGGTGCTGCAGCGCTTCCAGGAGAGCGTGGACCTGCTGGAGTCGATGGGCGCCAAGGTCGTGGAGGTGTCCTGCCCCAGCTTCGACACCGCGCTGGCCGCCTACTACCTGATCGCGCCCAGCGAGTGCTCGTCCAACCTGGCCCGCTTCGACGCCATGCGCTACGGGCTGCGCTCCGGCGACGACGGCACCCGCAGCGCCGAGGAGGTCATGGCGCTGACCCGGGCCGAGGGCTTCGGTCCGGAGGTCAAGCGCCGGATCATCCTGGGCACCTACGCGTTGTCCAGCGGCTACTACGACGCCTACTACGGCTCGGCGCAGCAGGTGCGCACGCTCATCAAGCGCGACTTCGAGGCGGCCTTCGACAACGTCGACGTGCTCGTGTCGCCCACGGCGCCGACCACCGCCTTCCCGCTGGGGGAGCGGACCGACGACCCGATGGCGATGTACCTGGCCGACCTGTGCACCATCCCGACCAACCTGGCGGGCAACGCGGCGCTGTCGGTGCCGTGCGGGCTGGCGCCCGAGGACGGGCTGCCGGTGGGGCTGCAGGTGATGGCCCCGGCGCTGGCCGACGACCGGGCCTACCGGGTGGGCGCGGCCGTGGAGGCGGCGCTGCGCGAGAGGTCCGGGAGCGACTTCCTGAGCGGCAGCCCCTACGCGGTCTGACCCCGGGGGTGCGCCCGGCACGCCGGGCACGTGAAAGGGGGCGGAGGGCCGACGGCCCTCCGCCCCCTTCGGCGTCTCACGCCCGGCGTCTCACGCAGAGACGGCGCAGACGCCCGCGGCGCCTAGGCGCCTCAGACCTCCTCGGAGGCGGTCCGGCGCTTGCGGCTCAGGTAGATCGCCGCGCCGCCGCCCGCGACCGCGGCCACGGCCGCGCCGATCAGGCCGTAGAGTGCCCCACCGGTGACCGGCAGGCCGCCCTGGTCCTCGTTCTCGTCCTCGGGGGCGGGCTTGTCCTCGCCCTTGTCCTCGTCGTCACCGCCCTCGTCGGGGGTGGACGGCGTGGGGCTCGGGGACGGCTTCTCGTCCTCGTCCTCGTCGCCGTCGTCCGGCGGCGGGGTCTCGTCGCCGCCGCCCTCGGTCCAGGTGGCCTTGGCGCCGGCGGTGACCTCGGTGGACCCGTTCTCGGCGGTGATCAGGGTCTGGGTGGCCTTCTCGCCCTCCGCGCCCCGGAACAGGCGGCCGACCTGGACGGTGGCCGTGATGGTGCCGGAGAAGGAGGCCTCGCCCGCGGCGGCGTCCTGGGGGACCTTGATGCCCAGGGTGTCGCCGTCGGCGGCGCTCTCGACCGGCTCGCCGCTCTCGGCGTCGACCAGCTGGAGCCCCTCGACGCCGCCGGCGTCCAGCACCAGCGGGACCGAGTCGGCGCTGGTCTCGACGGTGAACTCGCCGACGACCTCCCCGGCGGCGCCCTCGGCGGTCTCCGGGGTGATGGTCAGCGAGGCCTCGGGCTCGGGGACCTGGGGCTGGGACTTGGCCTCGGTGACCAGGTACTCGTAGAGGGCGTCGACCTTCTCGCCGTGCCCACCGCCCTCCTTCAGCTTGGTGCCGTTGCTGAAGTGCCAGATGGCGGCCTGGGTGCCGGCGACGGCGTCGGCCTCGTCCAGGCCCTCGACACCGGAGTTCGCCACGAGGTCGTCGATGCCGACGGTGGGGAAGGAGTTCTGCAGGATCCAGTGGACCTTGCCGGCCTGGGCGGTGTCGCCCTTGCCCGGGTAGCTGTCCCAGGAGTCCTCCTGGTAGCCGGCACCGGGGCGGATCGCGGTCTCGGCGTCGATGCAGTAGGTCTGCAGGACGGTGTCGCTGTCCTGCAGCTCCAGCTTGAACAGGTTGGTCGTGATGTCACCGTGCGTGGTCTCGACCTCGACACCGCCGGGGCCGTTGCCGATGTACTTCCCCTTGGCGCCCTCGGCCAGAGCCGGGGCCGAGGTGAGGCCGAAGGCCAGTGCGGCGGCGGCGCTCACGGCCGTGGCGGCGACCAGGCGGCGGCCGCGTCGGGGGGTGCTGTGGGGGTGGATCGTCGTGGTCAAATCGCGTCCCGTTCGGTCGGATCGGGGAAAATGGGGCGCCGCGTTCTCCCAGGTCGAAAAGGGCGGGGACGGGGGAGAAAGCGGTCGGGGAAGCCGCGCACCCGTAGGGTCGCCGAGCGGTTCTGCTCGGGTGCGCCGGGGATCGCCTGAGCCGCGGGATGTCTCGGGGCCGCGGGGCGAATTCTTCACTTCCGCACCGCCCGATCCTAGCGACCCGATTCCGGTCTTCCAACAGGGTTGGCGGATTTCTCTGGTGAATCGTCCGAGGTGTCGCATATTTCCCGTTCACCTGGGGAGCGCAAGGGGAACGAGGCCTGAATCGGACACGTCTCCAGAGTGACCGAAACCACGGGGCCGAAACCGGGCCTACCGGCGCCTCCGGAGCAGCCGCGCGGCCAGCACCGCCGCGGCGCCGACGCCCAGCAGCCCGGCCCCCAGGGCGACCAGCTGCCCCGCCCAGGTCCCGGTGAAGGCCAGCGGCCCGGTGGAGCGCGCCCCCTCGGCCGCGGGCGGCGGGCCCGCCGGGGAGGCCGCCGACGCCGAAGGCGAGGGGGACTCCGGCGCCCCGGCCTGCTCGCGGGCGGGCGCCTGCGGGCTCGGCGCGGACTCCGGCGGGGGCGTCCCCGCGCCGGGCGCCCGGGACTCCGGAGCCGCCCAGTCGGCCTTGACCTGGGCCGAGGATCCGGTGGGCACCTCCTCGGCGGCGACCACCGGCAGCGTGGCCACCCCGTTCCGGCCGGCGAACGCCCGCCCGGGCAGCAGCGCGGCGGTGGAGGCGCGGGCGTGCACGGTGGCCACCCCGGCGCCCGGCTCCTGCGGCACGTGCAGGTAGAACTCGTCGCCCTCGGCCACCTCGGCGACGGTCGCGCCGGAGGCGTCGGCCAGCCGCGCCCCGGGCGCGCCGTTGACCGCCACCCGCACCGGGCCGGTGCTGGTGGTGCTCACCCGCAGCGGCCCCAGCGGTGCCGCGGGGTCGGCGCCCTCGATCCGCCGCGGCTCCAGGTCCAGGGTGGGCGGGGCGGGCGCGGGGGCCGCGCTCTGGGCCCCGGTGACCAGGTGCCGGTAGTAGCGCTCCACCCGGGCGTCGTTGCCGCCGCTCGCGCCGGGCCCGGCCAGGTCCGCGCCGTCGGTGAAGTGCCACACGGCCGCCTGGGTGGCGGCGATCGCCTGCTCCTCGCTCAGCCCGTCCGAGCCCGGGCCCGACAGCTCCTCCAGCGGCCGTGCGGGGTAGGAGTTGGCGACCACCCAGGCCACCGGCCCGGCGGCGTCCGCGGGCGCCTCCAGTGCGGTGAAGCCGGTCTCGACGTAGGCCGCCGAGTGGTCCGCCTCGCCCTCCAGGGCGGCGCCGTAGGCGGCGACCGAGGCCGAGTCGTCCACCCGCACGCTGTAGAGCACGGTGGGCACCTCCCCGCCGCCCTCCAGGTGCACCTGCGCCCCCGGGGTCTGTTCACGCTCCACCCGGGCGGTGCCGTCCGGGGCGGCCGCGGCGGGCGGTGCGCCGGCGCAGGCCAGCACGGCGGCGCCGAGCAGCGCCGCGGCGGCGCGGGCCGGGACGCGGACCGGGGTGCGGGACAGGGTGCGGGGCACGGCGGGGCGGGCTCCTCGGCGGACGGGTGACGGGTCGCGGCCAGAGTAACCGCAGGGGCGCCCGCGTCCAGGAGGAACCGCGCGCGGGTGCCGAATCGTGCGCGGGCTGTGACATTTGGCGCCGGGCGTGCGGCGGGCGTGCGGCGGTCCGTCATCGCCGGTGCCCGGCCATCGGTAGGCTTCTCATAGGCCCCGCGGAGGCGGCCCTTGCGGCCGGCGCTGTGCGGGGGGTGACGACGACGAGCACGGAAACGGGTAGTGCGGCGATGGTCAGCGCGGTAACGAACGGCACTGCCGCGGACGCGGCGCCGGTGGCGTACGAGGACGCCCTGCGGCGGTACGAGCCGGTCCTGGGCCTGGAGGTGCACATCGAGCTGGGCACCGCCTCGAAGATGTTCTGCTCCTGCCCGACCGCCTTCGGCGCCGACCCCAACACCCAGGTGTGCCCGGTCTGCCTGGCGCTGCCCGGCGCGCTGCCGGTGGCCAACGAGGCCGCGGTGGCCAGCGCCATCCGGCTCGGCCTGGCGCTGGACTGCTCGATCGCCTCCTGGTGCCGCTTCGCCCGGAAGAACTACTTCTACCCGGACATGCCGAAGAACTACCAGATCTCCCAGTACGACGAGCCGCTGTGCAGCGACGGCGCGCTCGACGTGGAGGTCGACACGCCCGAGGGGCCGCGCACCTTCCGGGTGGAGATCGAGCGGGTCCACATGGAGGAGGACACCGGCAAGAGCACCCACGTGGGCGGTGCCACCGGCCGGATCCACGGCGCCAGCCACTCCAACGTGGACTACAACCGGGCCGGCATCCCGCTGCTGGAGATCGTCACCAAGCCGATCCCCGGCGCCGGCGACCTGGCCCCGCAGGTGGCCCGCGCCTACGTCGCCGAGCTGCGCGCGCTGGCCCGCTCCCTGGGCATCTCCGACGTGCGCATGGAGGAGGGCTCCCTGCGCTGCGACGTCAACGTCTCGGTCAACCCGGTCGGCGCCCGGGAGTGGGGCACCCGCACCGAGACCAAGAACGTCAACTCGCTGCGCTCGGTCGACCGCGCCGTCCGCTCGGAGATCGAGCGCCAGGCCGGCGTGCTCGACGCCGGCGGCCGCATCGTCCAGGAGACCCGCCACTTCCAGGAGAACACCGGCGCCTCGGTCTCCGGCCGCAGCAAGGAGGAGGCGCAGGACTACCGCTACTTCCCCGACCCCGACCTGGTCCCGGTCGCCCCGGGCGCCGAGTGGGTCGAGGAGCTGCGCGCCACCCTGCCCGAGCTGCCGGCCGCCAAGCGCGCGCGGGTGCGCGCCGAGTGGAGCCTCAGCGACGAGGAGCTGCGCGACCTGGTCAACGCCGACGCCATCGACCTGGTCGAGGCGACGGTGGCGGCGGGCGCCACGCCCGACGACGCCCGCAAGTGGTGGCTCAACGAGCTGTCGCGGCGCGCCGCCGAGTCCGAGACCGAGCTGTCCGCGCTGGCGATCACCCCCGAGCAGGTGGCCCGGGTGTGCGCGCTGGTCTCCTCGGGCGAGCTGACCAACAAGCTGGCGCGCCAGGTCGTGGACGGCGTGCTGGCCGGGGAGGGGTCCCCGGAGGAGGTCGTGGAGGCCCGCGGCCTCAAGGTGGTCAGCGACGACTCCGCGCTGGGCGCGGTGGTCGACCAGGTGATCGCCGACAACCCCGACATCGTGGAGAAGATCCGCGGCGGCAAGGCCGCCGCCGCGGGCAAGCTGGTCGGCGACGTGATGAAGGCGACCCGGGGGCAGGCCGACGCGGCCCGTGCGCGCGAGCTCATCCTGGAGCGGGTCGGCACGGCCTGAGCAGGGCCCGGTGCCGTCCCTCAACCCGAGCGTGACCTTGGGTGACTAGCCTGGTCGCTCCCGGCCCGTGCCGCCCCGTGCCGCGGAGTCGGCACGCTCTGCGCCAACGACCGAAAAGGGTGCCCATGAACACGGCCGTCGCCAAGGGCGACCAGCGGATCTGGCTGGGTGCGGCCTGGGTGCTCACCGTGGTGTACGCGCTGGGCACGCTGGTCCAGGTCGCGCCGGGCATCACCCTGACCGAGCGGATGGGCCACTGGCCCCCCGGGGTGGCCGCCGGCCTGGCCGCGGTCTCCCTGCTCTACAGCGCCCGGCGCCGCGCCGCCACGGCCGACGACGACCCGATGGGGGCCGACGGCGCCGACGGCACCGCCGCGCTGCGCTACCTGGGGCTGGCCGCCGCGGCCTGGAGCGCCGGGGCCGTCACCTCGGCGGTGACCGGGCTGCTGTCCACCAGCCCGGCGGTCTCGCTGACCCTGGGCGACCTGTTCAGCCTGGTGGCGCTGCCGCTGTTCGCGCTGGGGTTCACCCGGCTGGCCCCGCTGCCGCAGGGCCTGCGGCCGGTCACCCGGCACCTGACCGACTCCTACGTGGCGGCGGCCGCGCTGTTCGCGGTGGTCTGGCTGCTGCTGTTCGCACCGCTCTACAGCGAGCTGGGCGAGGGCGGGGAGTACCTGGGCTTCGCGCTGGTCTACCCGGTGGCCGACATCGCGGTGCTGTGCCTGATCGCGCCGCTGGCCTTCACCTCCCCGCACAGCACCCGCCGCGCGGTGGCGATCGCCATGTCGGCCTTCGTCATCGTGGCCGGGGCCGACCTGATCGGGGCGGTCACCCGGCTGACCGGCGACGCCCCGGCCGGGGGCATCGAGTACCCGGTGCGGCTGCTGGGCTTCGCGCTGCTGGGCGCGCTGCCCTGGCTGATCCGGGACCGGGCCGGGGCGCGCCCGCGCCGGATCACCGGCCGCGGGCTGTACCGCTTCGCCCCGGAGATCGCCGCGATCGCCGCGCTGGGGCTGGCCGCGGTGGTGCTCACCGCGGCGGCGCTGCACGTGCCCGGGGTGGCCGCGGTGCTGCCGCTGGCCGCCGGGTCGGCGGTGCTGGTGCTGCTGGTGCGCATGGCCGGGCTGCTGGAGGAGAACGGCACCCTGAACCGGATGCTGCTCACCCGCGAGGCCCACTTCCACGAGCTGGCGCGCAACAGCGGCGACGTCATCCTCATCCTGGAGGGCGACGGCGGGGTGTTCTACGTCAGCCCCGGCGCCCCCGAGGCCTTCGGCTACACCCTGGACGACCTGGTGGCCGAGCCGGTGACGGCGATCGTGCACCCCGAGGACCTGCCGCGCACCGCCGAGGCGGTGCGGCTGTTCGAGCGGGGCGGCGGCCCGGGCAGCGTGCACCTGCGGCTGCGGGTGCGCGCCGGGGACGGCACCTGGCGGCACACCGAGTCCACCGTCTCGCTGTACGAGCAGCCGGGCGAGCCGGACCGGCTGCTGGTGACCACCCGCGACATCAGCGCCCAGGTGGCCCTGGAGGACCAGGTCAACCACCTGACCTTCCACGACGGCATCACCGGGCTGCCCAACCGGGCCTACCTGGAGGAGCGGGCGCGGGACATGATCGCCCGCCGGGAGCGGGCCGCCGACCCCGGCCGGGAGCAGGCCCCCGCGGGGGAGATCGCCGCGATCTTCCTGGACCTGGACGGGTTCACCGCGGTCAACGACTCGGCCGGGCACACCTTCGGCGACTACCTGCTGGCGCAGGCGGCGCGGCGGCTGCGCGCGGCCGCGGTGGCCGGGGTGACCCTGGCCCGGTGGGGCGGCGACGAGTTCGCGGTGCTGGTGGAGGGCGGCGCGCACGCCCAGCGGGTCGTGGACCTGGCCGAGCGGCTGGGCCGGGCGATCGCCGCCGAGCCGTTCCAGGTGGCCGACCGCGAGGTGGTGCTCACCGCCTGCGCGGGGGTGGCCTTCGCCGAGTCCGGAATGGACGCCGGCGAGCTGATGCGCAACGCCGACATGGCGCTGGCCCGTGCCAAGGAGCAGGGCGGCGGCCGCATGGAGGTCTACGCCGCCGACATGCACGCCCAGGTGGTGGGCCGGCTGGAGCTGCAGGCGCGGCTGCGCCAGGCCCTGGCCGACCGCGAGTTCACCCTGGAGTACCAGCCGGTGGTGGACCTGGAGAGCTCGCAGGTCACCGCGGTGGAGGCGCTGGTGCGCTGGCGCCGCCGCGAGGAGGACGCCGACGGCGAGCCNCCGCGGGGGAGCCGGTCGACCGGCTGCTGCTGCCCGAGGAGTTCATCGGCGCGGCCGAGGAGTCCGGCCTGATCGTGCCGCTGGGCGCCTGGGTGCTGCGGGAGGCGTGCGAGAAGGTGGCGCTGTGGCGGGCGGCCGAGTGGGACATCGGGCTGAGCGTGAACCTGTCGGTGCGCCAGATCCTGTCCGCGCGCTTCGTGGAGACGGTGGCGCAGGCGCTGGAGGACAGCGGCCTGCCGGCCCGGGTGCTGACGCTGGAGGTCGACGAGGAGGTCCTGCTGGAGGACCCCGGCGAGGCGGTGGAGCGGCTCTCCGCGCTGCGCCGGCTGGGGGTGCGGCTGGCCATCGACGACTTCGGGATGGGGTACGCCTCCCTGGCCCACCTGCGCGAGCTGCGGGTGGACGAGATCAAGATCGACCCCTCCTTCGTCCGGGACCTGGGGGCCGACGGCACCGTCACCCTGCTCACCCACACCATCGTGCGGCTCGGACAGGACCTGGGGGTCCAGGTGGTGGCCGAGGGCATCGAGCGCCCCGAGCAGCTGGAGAAGCTGCGCTCCATGGGCTGCGGGCACGGCCAGGGGTTCCTGGTGGCCCGGCCGATGGCGGCCGAGGGCGTGGAGGCGCTCGTCGGCGGCGGGGCGGGCATCCCGATGTGACCGGCCGCCTCCTGACCGGCGCGTGTGGCAGGTGGGGCGTCCGCATCGTGGACCGGCCGCGCGCGCTCGCTTCCGGCTGCGGATATCTTCCCAGGTCAGGACGGACGAACGAGGGTCGGTGCCGGGTGAGTATGCGCCACGTCACATCCCACATGGTGAGATGATGTCGGGAATCGGTTGACGCCCGCCCCCGGGTTCGCCAAGGTTGACACCGTGCAGAGCAACACCACCCTCATTCTCGTACTTGGTCGGCGCGCAGCCAGCTGACCGAGTCCACGTTGCTGCGCGCCTCCCTCCGACCGCATCCGCGGTGGAGGGTTTTTTGTTGCCACGGCTGGACCCCCAGGATCGCGACCGAAGGATCTTTCGATGACCGAGCGCATGACCGGAGCACGTTCGCTGATCAGGTCACTGGAGCACGCCGGTGTGGACGTGGTGTTCGGGATCCCCGGAGGGGCGATCCTCCCGGCCTACGACCCCCTCTACGACTCCCCGAAGGTCCGGCACATCCTGATGCGCCACGAGCAGGGCGCCGGGCACGCCGCCGAGGGCTACGCCTACGCCACCGGCCGCCCCGGGGTCTGCATGGCCACCAGCGGGCCGGGCGCCACCAACCTGGTCACCCCCATCGCCGACGCGCACATGGACTCGGTCCCCATGGTCGCCATCACCGGCCAGGTGGCCACCCCGATGATCGGCACCGACGCCTTCCAAGAGGCCGACATCAGCGGCATCACCATGCCGATAACCAAGCACAACTTCCTGGTCAAGGACGCCGCGGAGATCCCCCGGACCATCGCCGAGGCCTTCCACATCGCCTCCACCGGCCGCCCCGGCCCGGTCCTGGTGGACATCGCCAAGGACGCCCTGCAGACCGAGGCCGACTTCGCCTGGCCGGAGCGCCTGGACATGCCCGGCTACCGCCCGGTCACCAAGCCGCACGGCAAGCAGGTCCGCGAGGCCGCCCGGCTGATCGCCCAGGCCCGCCGCCCGGTGCTCTACGTCGGCGGCGGGGTACTGCGCGCCGGCGCCCACCAGGAGCTGCGGGTGCTGGCCGAGCTGACCGGCGTCCCGGTGGTCACCACCCTGATGGCGCGCGGCGTCTTCCCCGACTCCCACCCCCAGCACCTGGGGATGCCGGGCATGCACGGCACCGTCCCGGCGGTCGGCGCCCTGCAGCGGGCCGACCTGGTCGTCGCCCTGGGCGCGCGCTTCGACGACCGGGTCACCGGCCGCCTGGACAGCTTCGCCAAGGACGCGGCCATCGTGCACGCCGACATCGACCCGGCCGAGATCTCCAAGAACCGCCACGCCGACGTGCCCATCGTCGGCGACTGCCGCGAGGTCCTGGCCGACCTGGTCGTGGCGGTGCGCAAGGACCAGTCCGAGGGCCGCCGCGGCGACTACGAGTCCTGGTGGGCCCAGCTGAACCGGCTGCGCGAGGAGTACCCGCTGGGCTACGAGCCGGCCGAGGAGGGCGGGCTGTCCCCCCAGCACGTCATCCGCCGGCTGGGCGAGATCGCCGGCCCCGAGTCCACCTACGTCGCCGGCGTCGGCCAGCACCAGATGTGGGCCGCCCAGTTCATCGGGCACGAGCGCCCCGGCGCCTTCCTCAACTCCGGGGGCCTGGGCACCATGGGCTTCTCGGTCCCGGCGGCGCTGGGCGCCAAGGTCGCCGAGCCGGACCGCACCGTGTGGGCGGTCGACGGCGACGGCTGCTTCCAGATGACCAACCAGGAGCTGGCCACCTGCGCCATCGAAGGCATCCCGATCAAGGTCGCGGTGGTCAACAACGGCAACCTGGGCATGGTCCGCCAGTGGCAGACCCTGTTCTACGAGGGCCGCTACTCCAACACCAACCTGCAGACCTCCCCGCCCGAAGAGGAGGAGAAGGTCCGCATCCCGGACTTCGTGCGGCTGGCCGAGGCGTACGGTTGTGTCGGACTGCGGTGCGAGCGGCCCGAGGACGTCGACGCCACCATCGAGAAGGCGATGGCCGTCGACGACGCCCCCGTCGTGGTCGACTTCACGGTCCACCACGACGCGATGGTCTGGCCCATGGTCGGCCCGGGCGTCAGCAACGACAACATCCAGTACGCGCGCGACATGGCGCCGGACTGGGGCGACGAGGACTGACGAGGACCACGAGAAGCGACGAGCAGAAAGGCCAGCCACCCATGAGCCAGCACACGCTCTCCGTCCTCGTCGAGGACACCCCGGGCATCCTCGCCCGCGCCTCGGCGCTGTTCTCGCGCCGCGGCTTCAACATCCACTCCCTCAGCGTCAGCACCACCGAGTACGAGGGACTGTCCCGCATGACGATCGTGGTCAACTGCGACCGCCACCCCTTGGAGCAGGTGACCAAGCAGCTCAACAAGCTCGTGAACGTCATCAAGATCGTCGAGATGGACAACGACGCATCGGTCCGCAGGGAACTGCTGATGGCCAAGGTCAAGGCCGACGCCTCCAGCCGCCCCCACGTGGTCCAGACCGCCGAGCTCTTCCGCGCGAACATCGTCGACGTCTCCACCGACGTCGTCGTCATCGAGGCCACCGGCAAACCCGAGAAGCTCGATGCGCTGATCCGCAACCTAGAGCCCTACGGGATCAAGGAACTGGTCAAGTCGGGCCTGGTCGCGCTCGGCCGCGGCCCCCGGTCGATCACGGACCGCTCGCTGCGCCCGGTGGAGCGCAGCGCCTGAGCCCGCGCCGCGCCCCGGCGGACGAGCGGCGGGCGGCGGACAAGACGACAAGAAACACGAGCAAGGAGCACTCCGACGTGGCAGCACAGATGTACTACGACGACAGCGCCGACCTGAGCACGGTCCAGGGGCGCAAGGTCGCCGTGATCGGCTACGGCAGCCAGGGGCACGCGCACGCGCTGTCGCTGCGCGACTCCGGGGTGGACGTGCGCATCGGCCTGGCCGAGGGCTCCAAGAGCCGCGCCAAGGCCGAGGAGGAGGGCCTGCGGGTGCTCACCCCCGCCGAGGCCACCCGCGAGGCCGACCTGATCATGGTCCTGGTGCCCGACCACATCCACCGCGACCTGTACGCCGAGGAGATCGCGCCGAACCTGAGCAAGGGCGACGCGCTCTTCTTCGGCCACGGCTTCAGCATCCGCTACGGCCTGATCGAGCCGCCGGCCGACGTGGACGTGGCCATGGTCGCCCCCAAGGGCCCGGGCCACCTGGTGCGCCGCCAGTTCGAGGAGGGGCGCGGCGTGCCGGTGCTGGTCGCGGTCGAGCAGGACGCCTCCGGCTCGGCCTGGGAGCTGGCGCTGTCCTACGCCAAGGGCATCGGCGGCACCCGCGCCGGCGCGCTGAAGACCACCTTCACCGAGGAGACCGAGACCGACCTGTTCGGCGAGCAGGTCGTGCTCTGCGGCGGCCTGGCCGAGCTGATCAAGGCCGGCTTCGCCACCCTGACCGAGGCCGGCTACCAGCCGGAGGTGGCCTACTTCGAGTGCCTGCACGAGGTCAAGCTGATCGTCGACCTGCTCTACGAGGGCGGCATCTCCAAGATGAACTGGTCGGTCTCGGACAACGCCGAGTACGGCGGCTACACCCGCGGCCCGCGGGTGATCACCGAGCAGACCCGCGAGGAGATGCGGCGCATCCTGGCCGAGGTGCAGGACGGCACCTACGCCCGGGAGCTGGTCGCCGAGTTCGACGCCGGTCGGCCCAACTTCCTCAAGCGGCGCGAGGCCGAGCAGAACGAGCCGATCGAGAAGGTCGGCGCCGAGCTGCGCCCGCTGATGAGCTGGCTCAAGGGCTGAGGCCGGGCCCGGTCGCGTCCTGCCGGGGGCCGGCGGCGGGCGGACGGCGCGTGCGCGCGCCGTCCGCCCCGCGCATGCGGGGGAAGGATCACAACCCTCGCCCTCCCCGCCCGCGATCCCGACTGCCGGACTAGACTTTTCACGGCCGACGCACCCGACAGAGACCGACTGGCAACCCACATAAGGATCACGCTGTGCCCAAGCCCTCCGTACTCGTCGCGGAAGAACTCTCGCCCGCCGGACTCGCTCTCCTGGAGGGGGACTTCGAGGTCCGCCACACCACCGGCGCCGACCGCTCCCAGCTGCTTCCTGCCCTCGCCGACGTGGACGCCCTGATCGTGCGGAGCGCCACCCAGGTCGACGCCGAGGCGCTCGCGGCCGCCCCGAAGCTCAAGGTCGTCGCCCGCGCCGGGGTGGGTCTGGACAACGTCGACGTCGACGCCGCCACCAAGGCCGGCGTCCTGGTCGTCAACGCCCCCACCTCCAACATCATCAGCGCCGCCGAGCAGGCCGTGAACCTGCTGCTGGCCAGCGCCCGCAACACCGCCCCCGCGCACAACGCCCTGGTCAACGGGGAGTGGAAGCGGTCGAAGTACACCGGTGTGGAGGTCTACGACAAGACGGTGGGCGTGGTCGGCCTCGGGCGCATCGGCGCCCTGGTGGCCCAGCGCCTGGCGGCCTTCGGCACCAAGCTCATCGCCTACGACCCCTTCGTGCAGCCGGCCCGCGCCGCGCAGATGGGCGTGGAGATGGTGAGCCTGGACGAGCTGCTGCAGCGCTCGGACTTCATCACCATCCACCTTCCCAAGAGCAAGGACACCCTGGGCCTGATCGGCGACGAGGCCCTGCACAAGGTCAAGCCCAGCGTGCGGGTCATCAACGCCGCCCGCGGCGGCATCCTCGACGAGGACGCCCTGTACCGCGCCATCAAGGAGGGGCGGGTGGCCGGCGCCGGCATCGACGTGTGGGCCAGCGAGCCGTGCACCGACAGCCCGCTGTTCGAGTTCGAGAACGTGGTGGTCGCCCCGCACCTGGGCGCCAGCACCCACGAGGCCCAGGAGAAGGCCGGCACCCAGGTGGTGCGCTCGGTCAAGCTCGCGCTGGCCGGGGAGTTCGTGCCCGACGCGGTGAACGTGCAGGGCGGCGCGGTGGCCGAGGAGGTCAAGCCGGGGCTGCCGCTGGCCGAGAAGCTGGGGCGCATCTTCACCTCCCTGGCCGAGAGCCTGGCCACCCGGATCGACGTGGAGGTGCGCGGGGAGATCGCCGCGCACGACGTCAAGGTGGTCGAGCTGGCCGCGCTCAAGGGCGTGTTCGGCGGCGTCGTCGAGGAGGCGGTGACCTTCGTCAACGCCCCGCTGCTGGCCAAGGAGCGGGGGGTGGAGGTCAACCTGCGCACGGGGGAGGGGGACGCCGACTGGCGGAACCTGATCACGGTGCGCGGGGTGCTCTCCGACGGCCGCCGGGTATCGGTGTCGGGCACCCTGACCGGGCCGCGGCAGACCGAGAAGCTCGTCGAGGTCAACGGCTACAGCATGGAGATCGCGCTCAGCGACCACATGGCCTTCCTGTCCTACGACGACCGCCCGGGCATCGTGGGCACCGTGGGCGCGCTGCTGGGCGAGTCCTCGGTGAACATCGCCGGCATGCAGGTCAGCCGGGACACCCAGGGCGGCACGGCGCTGATCATCCTCACCGTCGACTCGGCCATCCCGGGCCCGACGCTGGAGGCGATCTCCACCGAGATCCGCGCCGAGACCACCCGCCAGGTGGACCTGGAGGACTGACCCCCTCCGCACGCNCCCCCCCCGCCGTCTTTTCCGCACTTCTCCCCCGGGGGCCCTGGAGAGAAGATCGGACATCCGATATTCTGTCGTCCGAATAATCCCGTCGGCGCGACTCCGCGCCGCGGCCGCGCGCCCCGCCGCCCCCGCCCGCAACTCGGGCCCGGGCCGGCCGGAGCCCCGCAGGACCACTTCCGCAGGGCCGGACCACCGCGCGCTCTCCACGTGTGCACACACGCGTCTCCTCACCTTTCTGCACTGCATCTGTTCTGCACCGCCGTAGCGCGCCCCTGTGCGGGCGCGGACGAGGAGGACCGCCATGTACGACACCGCCGACACCCCCGCCGAGGACCGCGAAGAGGCCGCCCGCGCCCTGCAGGACGCCTTCGAGCGCAGGGACAACGGGACGCCCGAGGGGCGCTAGAGTTGTCTCAGAGAACGTAACGCCGGTCTCGGTATGTGAGATGCCGGGATCGCACCGATTCGATAGGCAGGGCTGGCTGTATGGCTGCGCGCACCGTTGATCTGGCCGTCATCCCCGGCGACGGGATCGGCCCGGAGGTCGTCGCCGAGGGGCTGAAGGTGCTCTCGGCCGCCGCCGGGGACGACCTGGACGTGGGGACCACCGAGTACGACCTGGGGGCCCGCCGCTGGCACGCGTCCGGCGAGACCCTCACCGACGGGGTGGAGGCCCGGCTGCGCGGGCACGATGCGATCCTGCTGGGCGCCGTGGGCGACCCCTCGGTGCCCAGCGGGGTGCTCGAACGCGGCCTGCTGCTGCGGCTGCGCTTCGCCTTCGCCCACTACGTCAACCTGCGCCCGGTGCGGCTCTACCCGGGCGTGTCCACCCCGCTGGCCGACCGGGCCCCCGAGGACATCGACATGCTCGTCGTCCGCGAGGGCACCGAGGGGCCCTACGCCGGGATGGGCGGGGTGCTGCGCAAGGGCACCCCGGACGAGATCGCCACCCAGGACAGCGTCAACACCCGGATGGGCGTGGAGCGGGTGGTGCGCTACGCCTTCGCCAAGGCCGCCGAGCGGTCCCGCCGCACGCTCACCCTGGTGCACAAGGACAACGTGCTCACCTACGCCGGCGACCTGTGGCAGCGCGCCGTGCGCGAGGTGGGGGCCGAGTACCCGCAGGTGGCGGTGGACTACTGCCACGTGGACGCGGCGGCCATGTTCTTCGTGAACCAGCCCGAGCGGTTCGACGTGATCGTCACCGACAACCTGTTCGGCGACATCATCACCGACATCGGCGCCGCGATCACCGGCGGCATCGGGCTGGCCGCCAGCGGCAACGTCAACCCCGTCGGCGCCTTCCCCAGCATGTTCGAGCCGGTCCACGGGTCCGCCCCGGACATCGCGGGGCAGGGCAAGGCCGACCCGACCGCCACGGTGCTCTCGGTCGCGCTGATGCTGGAGCACCTCGGCCTGCCCGCCGCCGCCCGGCGGGTCGAGGCCGCGGTCGCCGAGGACCTGCAGGTGCGCGCCAAGGAGCAGAGTGCGCGCTCCACCGCGCAGATCGGCGACGACCTGGTCCGCCGAGTAGCCGGGCAGGACTGAACCGCGACACCCCCTCCCGGTTCGGCCCTGCACCCCCACCAGGCCGGGCGGCCGGACCGGGAGCCCTCCTCCCAGGTGCCCTCTCCTACGGCGCGCCCGGGTCCGCCGCCGTCGCCCGCCCGCCGGGCACTGGCAGCGGACGCGCCGCTTCCGTCAGACTGGAACCCGGACCGGCAGCGCTGCCGGACCGACGTAGGTGAGAGGACCTGAGAGACCCATGAGCAACGGCACCACCACAAGCGGGTTGACGTTCGACGTCCGGCCCTCGTCCCAGCGGAGGACCCCGCAGGAGCGAGCAGCGCTGCTGGACGACCCCGGGTTCGGCAATGTGTTCACCGACCACATGGTGACCATCCGCTACACCGAGGGGAAGGGGTGGCACGACGCGAAGCTGGAGCCCTATGGGCCCCTCGTGCTCGACCCGGCCACCAAGGCCCTGCACTACGCGCAGGAGATCTTCGAAGGGCTCAAGGCCTACCGGCACCCGGACGGCACCGCCGCGTGCTTCCGGCCCGAGGCCAACGCCGAGCGGATGAACCGCAGCGCCCGGCGCATGGCCATGCCCGAGCTGCCCGAGGAGCTGTTCGTCCGCTCCATCGAGCTGCTGCTCGAACACGACGGGGACTGGATCCCCACGCAGCAGGACGCCAGCCTCTACCTGCGTCCCTACATGATCGCCACCGAGGTCGGCCTGGGCGTCAACGGGCCCTCGTCCAGCTACCTGTTCGGGCTGATCGCCTCGCCCTCGGGCCCCTACTTCAGCGGCGGCGTCCGTCCGGTGACCGTGTGGCTGAGCGAGGACTACACCCGCGCCGCCCCGGGCGGCACCGGTGAGGCCAAGTTCGCCGGCAACTACGCCGCCAGCTTCCTGGCCCAGCGCCAAGCGGTCGAGCAGGGCTGCGACCAGTGCGTCTGGCTCGACGCGGTGGAGCACCGCTGGGTCGAGGAGATGGGCGGGATGAACCTGTTCTTCGTCTTCGGCTCCGGCGAGGACGCCCGCATCCTCACCCCCGGGCTCACCGGCACGCTGCTGCCCGGCATCACCCGCGACTCCCTGCTCAAGCTCGCGCCCGAGCTGGGCGTGCCCGCCGAGGAGGGCCGCATCTCCACCGAGGAGTGGCGCCAGGGCGCGGTCAGCGGGGAGATCACCGAGGTCTTCGCCTGCGGCACCGCCGCGGTCATCACGCCCGTCGGCCACGTCAAGAGCGCCCAGGGCGCCTTCACCGTCGGCACCGGCGAGCCGGGCCCGGTGACCATGCGCCTGCGCGAGGAGCTGGTGGCCCTGCAGTACGGCAAGCGGCCCGACACCCACGGGTGGATCCGCACCTTCCCCAAGGCCTGAGACCCCGGCGGTGACCGTGCCCCGGCCCTGCTCCCGCCGGGGCGGCACGCCTCCGACGCGCGCGCCGACGTGCCCGCCGAACGGCCCGCGCACGTCCGGATCCAGGAATCTCCGTCCCGAATCGTGAGACGATTCCGCCGTGAACTCCGCTTCTGCGGGGACGCTGTGGCAGACTGGCCGCGTGCCGTCTCAGGTGATCATTATCGTGAGGCGCGCCGGCTGAAAGCGGACCCCGCCGGCGCGCCGACCTCTCGTGTCCACGAGGGGTCTTTTTTATTGGCGGCGCGCGGGCGGGCTCCGGCACCACGGGCAGCATCCGACTCGGGAGTACCACCGATGCCAGACGAGAGCTTCCACGTCTTCGACACGACACTGCGCGACGGGGCCCAGCGCGAGGGGATCGCACTGACCGTCGCCGACAAGCTCGCCATCGCGCGGCTGCTCGACACCTTCGGCGTGGGCTTCATCGAGGGCGGCTGGCCGGGGGCCAACCCCAAGGACACCGAGTTCTTCCGGAGGGCTTCACAAGAGCTCGACCTGGAGCACGCGCGGCTCACCGCGTTCGGCGCGACCCGCCGGCCGGGGGCCGAGGCGGCGGACGACCCACAGGTCGCCGCACTGCGCGACTCGGGTGCTCCCGTGGTGACGCTGGTGGCCAAGAGCGACGTCCGGCACGTGGAGCGTGCGCTGCGCACCACGCCGGAGGAGAACCTGGCGATGATCGCCGACACGGTGGCCCACCTGAGGGCCGAGGGGCGCCGGGTCTTCGTGGACCTGGAGCACTTCTTCGACGGCTACCTCTACGACCCCGCGTACGCCCTGGAGGCGGTGCGCACCGTCGCCGAGGCCGGGGCCGACGCGGCGGTGCTGTGCGACACCAACGGCGGGATGCTGCCCGCCGGCGTCGGCCGGACCGTGGAGCGGGTCCTGGAGGGGACCGGGGCGCGGCTGGGCATCCACGCCCAGGACGACACCGGGTGCGCGGTCGCCAACACCCTGGCCGCGGTGGACGCGGGGGCGACCCACGTCCAGTGCACCGCCAACGGGTACGGGGAGCGGGTGGGCAACGCCGACCTGTTCTCGGTGGTCGCGGCGCTGGAGCTCAAGCACGGGCGGAAGGTGCTGCCCGAGGGGCGCCTGGCCGAGGCCTCCCGGGTCTCTACGGCCATCGCCGAGCTGGTCAACATCGCCCCGGCCACCCACCAGCCCTACGTGGGGGTGTCGGCGTTCGCGCACAAGGCGGGGCTGCACGCCTCGGCCATCAAGGTCGACCCGGACCTGTACCAGCACACCGACCCGGAGCAGGTCGGCAACGTCATGCGGATGCTGGTGTCCGACATGGCGGGGCGCGCCTCCATCGAGCTCAAGGCCGAGGAGCTGGGCGTGGACCTGGGCGGCGACCGGGCGCCGGCGGCGCGGGCGGTCGAGCGGATCAAGGAGATGGAGACCCGCGGGTACAGCTTCGAGGCGGCGGACGCCTCCCTCGAACTCCTCCTGCGGGAAGAACTCGGCCAGGCCCCGGAGCTCTTCGCCGCCGAATCGTGGCGGGTCATCACCGAGCGCCGCCCCGACGGGGCCGCGGTCAGCGAGGCCACCGTGAAGCTGCACGTCAAGGGCGAGCGGGTGATCGCCACCGCCGAGGGCAACGGCCCGGTCAACGCCCTGGACCGGGCGCTGCGCCAGGCGATGGAGGGGGTGTTCCCCGAGCTGGCGGCGCTGCGGCTGGTGGACTACAAGGTCCGCATCCTGGAAGGCGGCGGCACCGGCGCGGTGACGCGGATCCTGGTCACCTTCGGCGACGGCCGCGGCGAGTGGACCACCGTCGGCGTCGGCGAGAACGTCATCGACGCCTCGTGGACCGCCCTGGAGCAGGCCGTGAGGTACGGCCTCATGCGCCAGGGCCACGGGGAGTAGGAGGANNNNCCCGGCCCTCGGGGCCGGGGCCGCCGTCCCCACCGTCCCTTGCTTCGCGCCAATGTTGCTCGGCGCGCCCCCGTGGTGCGGCACCGCGTGTGTGGGAGGGAGCGGGAGGGAAGGGCAGAGCCCGGGCCTGAGCCGAGCAGCGCTAGCAGGGCAGGGGGCCGGGGGCGACCCGTGCTCTGTCCGGCTGCGGTAGTGGGGTGGGTCGGGGTTGTATCCCCACCGTCCGTTGCTTTGGGCCAGTGTTGCTTGGCGGGCCCACCCCACCCCCGTGGTGCGGCGCCGCGCCCCTCACCCGCCCCGACGGCCGGGCCCCAGGGGAGCGGGCTGCTCCTCCGCCCCGGCCGTCAGCCATCCGGCGCGAACGCCTCCAGGGTGTAGTCGAGGTCGGACCGGATCTCGAAGCCCGCCAGCCGCGCGGCCTCCTCCAGCGCGCGACCGGTCAGGTCGTAGCAGAACACCATGTCGCGGTCGTCGCCGAGCTCCAGGAAGCGGGCGAGGAAACGCGCAGACTCCTCACCGATCGGAGTGCTCCAGGCGAGCAACTCGGACTCCCGGCCATAGCCGCAGACCTCACGCTGTAATTCCATCCTCGTCACGCCCTCCAGCATCCTCCTAAGCCCCCGGGGCGGGGCCGCATCCCCACCGTCCCTTGCTTTGGGCTGGTGTTGCTCGGCGGGCCCACCCCACCCCAGTGGTCCGGCGCCGCGATCGCCAGGCGGCCGTCTTCCCCGGAAGGCCAAGGTGAGACTCCGTGGGCCGGGCAGTCGGTACTACTGGCCGTTAGGCTCAGGACTGGACCGCTGGATCGGTACATGGGCGGGCAGCGCCCGCAGGCGATCGGCGAACGCCCGGGAGGCAGGACCGACGACAGAGGCGGTTGCCAGGTCGTCTTGGAGCGCGTATAGGCGGTGGCGAGTCGTCTCCCGCAGGGAAGCCGCGGGCACCGTGTCCAAGAGCTCGTCGGCGAGCGCGCATGCCCCTTCGGCATCATGGTCGGCAGCGGCAGTGCGCGCCAAGATCGCAGTCGCCGCCGCCCACCCACCGGATCCGATCCGCTTCATCCCGCGTGCGGTCCCGGCGTGGCGTCGCGCATCCGCGAGATCGCCGAGCACAAGGTGCGCTTCCGCGAGGTGCTGGTGCAGCTCCGGCCGGTCGAACCCCCATCGGGTCTTGGGCTCCTCCTCAGCGTCTTCCATGCTCCGCTGCGCCCGCCGGGCCGCCTCCCGGGCCTCCCGCGATCGCCCCATACGGGCAAGCGGCCGAAGCTCGCACCACGCCGCCATCTGCGCATGTTGAAGCGATCCGGCTGCAAGCTCGCCCGCCTGTACAGCCAAGTCCACGGCGTCTGCATCGCGGCCGCGGAAGCCGGCGACCATGGACTGCGCTCCCACGCTCCAGCTCGCCAGACGGGCATCCCCCACGTCGGCTCCGAGACGGGCGCCGGTGCCCAGATGGATGAGGGCCCCCTCGTAGTCGGAGGCCGAGAACACGAAGTCCCCAAGCAACCCCGACAGCCACCCCGCCAAGGTGCGCAGCTCCCTGCGGTCCCGGTCGGCCTGACGGCGGGCGAGCATGCCCACGACCAGGCCGCGGCACCGGTGCACCTCGGAAGCCATCACCGCTGGCGGATGGTCCCCATAGCGTGTGGCGAAGTACTCCAGGGCCCGATGCACCTGTTCTCGGGTCTGCGGTCCACCTGTCGGCCCCTCCACTTCCAGGTGCAGCGCGATGCTGTCGGTCACCGCAGTCAGCGGTGAGTGGTCGGCCATGGTGACTCCCTGGGCGCACGGGTGGGGTTGACGGTACCAATCCGCGCCGGGGGCGGTCAGGCCAAGGCGCGCCGGGGGAACACCGAACACCTCGACCAGCGCCTCGGCGTAATCTGCGGAAGGGCGGACCCCGTCGTGCTCCCACCGGCAGATGCGAGCCTCGGTGAGCCCGGGGTCGGCCAGCCCGCGTGCGCGTATCGCCTCCACGACGGCGTCGGCGAGCTGGCGGCGAGTCCACGCGTAGGCATGCCGGTGGGCCTCCAGCGGACGGATCTGCGGCAGGCGCCGACCGATCTCGGCGGCTACCGCCTGTACGCTCCGTCCGGAGCGCTGGCCCTCTACACGGATCTGCGCGGCGGCGCGGGCCAGTTCGGCGCGGTGGCGACGGGTGATCGGCGGCATGGGCACCTCCGACAGGGGGTGGTGCGAGGCTAGCCCGGAGCCACCGGCGGAGGCATTGCCCCGCGGGGCAATGCCATCCTCACCCGACGTCATTGAGCCCCGCGTCCCCCGAGCCGTCTCCTGGAAGGTGTCCGACAGGTCTCCCCTCGTAGGAGGAACCCGCCGATGATCACCGCTGCCAAGGAAGCGGTTCGCACCGCTCCCCGCGACCCCCGCGACCTCGTTCCCGCCGACATGTGGGACCGAGAGATCGCCCTGCTCACCCGCGACCACCCGTGGGACACGGTCATGGCGAACAGGTGCTTCGGGCAGGCTGTGGCCTACCTGATCACCGCCATGGAAAAGAACGGCCGGCAACTCGGGCTCGGGTGCGGGCCGCTCATCGACATCGCCGTGCACGGCTTCATCCTCGACACCGTCAACTACCGTGAGTTCTGCCACCGCCACTTCGGCGGCCGTTTCCTGGAGCACATCCCCGAGATCGAGTTCAAGTACGACGGGTCGGTCATGGAGACCGCCCACATCATCGAGCACAACGGGTTCGCCGTCGACTGGCCGCTGTGGGAGCGCGACGGTGCCAAGTGCACCCCCTGCTACCCCGGTTCCGACTGCCACTGACCCTCTGACCACGCGGGGCCCGAGCACATCGCTCGGGCCCCGCTGCTGTGTTCACCGGTGATCATGGAGCACCTGGCGCTACCGTGTCGGCCACCACGCAGCGGCCACACGGGTACCGGAGATCATGAGCACACGCATCGACCCCGCGCAGACCACCAGCCCTGTCGGCTACTGGGACCGCTACGGCACTGGACAGGCCGACGCCGAGACACCCGAAGAAGCCCTGAAGAACGCCTTCGGTTGGTGCCAGTACGAGGGGCACGGGCCCGGCGACGAATTGCTCGGCCAGCCCGCCACCGCCCTGGAACTCGGGTTCGGCCGCGGCAACGCCGTCGCCGCGCTCGCCTCCAAGGGCATCGACGCCACCGGGGTCGACGTCTCTTCTGTACAGCGGGAACGGGCGGCCGCCCGGTGGGGCCACCTGGCGAACGCGGAGTTCGTGCGCTCAGAGGTGGTGGACTTCCTGTCCGGCGCGGGCGGACGGCGCTGGGAAGCGGTCTACTCCATCTGGGGCGCGGTGTGGTTCACCGACCCGGAGCGTCTGCTGCCCCTCATCCTCGACCGTCTGGAGCCCGGCGGCCGGCTCGTTTTCTCCCATGCACCGGCGGTCCCCGGCGCCTACGGCCCTCAAGGCATGTACGGGGCCGGGTTCACCGGGCGGCCGGTGTGGCTGTACCGGTGGGCGTACGAGCCGGAGCAGTGGGCCGACCTCCTGGCCAGATACGGCTTCACCGACGTGGACGTGCGCATCCACCCAGCCCCTGCCCCCGAACTGTTGGGTACGCTGATCGCCACTGCCTGTCGGGCTAGGTGAGCTGCGCTCGGAGAAGCACTGACGGGCCCTGCTGAGGCTAGGGCCCGTCTCGTTCTCGTGCTTACAGGTGACTCGCCTTCACATCGGTCAGGAACACAGCCCACTCCTCCTTTGAGAAGGCGATGTGCCCAGCATCTCGATGCTTGGAGTCGCGTACGGCGGCGCCGTCAGGGGTGTTGGCGACCTCTACACAGTCCTGGCCCTTGCCGACGCTGTAACTCGACTTACGGAAGACCAGGTTGCGGGGTTCCTTGAACAATGGTGTTCCTTTAGTGATCAATGAGCAGGCGCTTCAGGTAGGCGGTCGATTCCTCGACGGAGAGCGCGCTTGCATGCAGATGATCGTAGACCGTCTCGTAGTGCTCAAGTTCTACGCTGTCCTCCGGGAAGAGCCCGGACATGGAGTGCTCCAGGTAGACGGTGCTGGGATCACTCGGGAAGTCCAGGATCACGAACGAACCGCCCATGCCCGCATGCGGTCCGGCGGCGTCCGGGATGATCTGAAACTGTACGCGCCTTGACGCCTGTATCTCGATGAGGTGGCGCACCTGCTCCCGCATGGCTGACTCCGGGACCTTCCGCAGTACCCCTTCATCAACGATGGCCCACAGACGCGGTCCATCAGTGCGGGACAGGATCTGCTGTCGCATCATGCGCGCCTCCACCCGTCGCTCCACCTCTCGGTCGTCGGTCACCGTATGACCGCGAACGACGGCTCGGGCGTATTCCTCGGTCTGAAGCAGGCCGGGGATGACGAGTGGCTGGTAGGTCCGGATCCTCGATGCCTCGGTCTCCAGATCCACGTAGGCGCCGGCCCCGAGCACGTCCTTGTACCCCACCCACCAGCCGGTTTGGCTTGCTTCCAGGGCAAGGCGGACGTAGGCGTCCCGTTCAGCCTTATCTGTGACCCCATAGACGTCGAGGAGTGCGAGAACGTCATCACTTTGAAGCCGCCGCCACTCACGGTTCTCCAAGCGAGTGATCTTCGCGGCTGACCATGGTCGGTCCGGACGGAGCTTCTTCGCGGCCTTCGCCGCGGCATCCACGGTCATGCCTGCGGCCTGGCGGAGCGCGTCCAACTGTTGCGAGAGGCGGCGGCGCCGGAGCGTTGGGCTTGCAGGCAAGTCAGGGCTCCTCACGGGGGTCGGACGCCCCGATCCTACGCTCCGTGCACGGAAATCCGACATTAAGTGCACCATCCATCAGACATGGCTATTGCGTTCGACTTTCAATATTCATGCTACTTGGATATTGCAGATTTCGTTGCCGTGGGTCACCATTGGGCTACCTGGAAGTTCCCGCCGGACCTCCCATCCGGCTCGACCCCCTGGGGGACCCGTGTCCTACCTGCGATTTCTTCGTGCCCTGGTGGCTCTGGTGCCGACTCCGCGACCGCGCGGCCGGCACTCGCGCAGCCGCTTCCGCCAGGCCGCTCCGACCGTGCCGTGCGCGGTGACCGCGCCGCCCCTGCGCCGCTCCGACGGCCTCGATGACCTGCGTGCCGAGCTCGCCCCGCTGGTGCGCGAGCTGCTCGCCGTCCGGGCGGAGGCCGCGCGATGACCCGCCGCACCACCACCGGGCCGCCGTGCCCCGCCTACCGCACGGCCGGCGCCGACGACCTCATCGACGCCCTACTGTCCGTCCTCGCGGTCCCCGTGCGCTCCGGCAACTGGCGCGACCGGCAAGCCCTTCTCGCCATCCGCGCCGATGCGGCGCGCGGCGTCCTGCGGGCCGCTCCGCACATCCCCCTGGAGGCCGTGGTCGAAGGCCTCCGCCGCCTCCCGGAGGAGTTCCCCGACGACGGAACCGGGTGTGCGGCATGAGCATCAGCTACACCCCGCCCCGCCTGGGCGGCGACCGGTACGCCCGCTTCGTCGAACTGGCCCTGCGCTATGCGCCCTCCTGGGGCGTCGGCTACACCAGCGACGGCTCCGCTCTGCTGTTCACGGCCGAACACGCGGTCCACGGCTTCGGACTCGCCTGCCATGACCTGGAGGTCTTCGGCGTCCTCTTGGGGCGCGCCGACCGGTGCCTGAGCCTCGTGCCGCCTGGAGCGAAGGGCGGCGATGCGCGCGAATTCGAGAAGGCCGCACGCGAGCGCCACGACCTCGCGGCCCTTATGGAACAGCCCTCCGAGAGTCGCGCCGCAGAGGTGGCGGCCCTCAGGAACTCGGCCACGGAATAACCGACTGAACACCGAGCGGAAGTGCACCCGCCGCGCCCGATGCCCCGCCTCCGACACCGGGCGGCGCGGCGGGCGGGCCACCGCTCCCGGTCGTGTCCGCTGGAGTGGTAGAGCTTTCGGCCGCGTCCTTGTGAACGGTGCGACCGCTGCGGCGTGACCGGCGGCCCCGCCCCGGGTGCGCGCCCCCTCCTCGCCGTTGATCTCGGGGGA
>NZ_ANAD01000023.1:24-29311 GCF_000341245.1 Nocardiopsis halophila DSM 44494 | reverse complement strand
CCCGGGGGCGGCCGGGCCCGCAGAGTTCCACCAGGCCTGCGGACACGACCCCGCTCCCCGTCGACCCGCCGCCGGTCCATGCCTCCGGACCGGCGGCATCCCCGGCCGCCCCGGCACGGAGGGGGAGGGCGGCCACCCCGCCCGGCGAGGGACCGCGATCCCTCGCCGGGCGGGCTCAGGAGCCTAGGATGCGCGCGTGCCCCACATCGAGCTGACCACCGTCATCCCTGCTCCCTTTGACAAGGTCTTCCGGGCCTGCGCGGATCCCCACCTGCACCCCCACATCATGCGGCGCTACCGCGAAAGGGTCGTGCGCACCAGCGCCTGCGGGCTGCTCGACCAAGGCGACACCGTCACCTTCCAGGCCCGCCACTTCGGAATCACTTGGAGGGTGGGCAGTCGCATCACCCGTATGGACGCCCCGCACTTCTTCGTCGGCGAGCAGGTCCGGGGCCCTTTCGCCCGCCTGTGCCATGAGCACGCCTTCCACCGGTTACAGGACCGCTCGTGTCTGATGACCGACCGGGTGGACTTCGCCTCTCCCTTGGGGCCGTTGGGGCGCGTGGCCGACACGCTGGTGCTGAAGGAGTACATGAGGCTGCTCATAGCCGAGCGCAACGCGAACCTTCTGCGCCTGCTGGAGTGCGACGGCGGCTCGACCCTGTCGGGCCCATAGCTCTGTCTGAGCAAGCCGCACCTGCGCGGACGGCTGGGAACCCGCCGCATTCCAAACAGCAGGGCGTACGGCGGAGTCAGCCCGGCGGCCGCTGGATCAGGCCGTGTTCATAGGCGTGGATCACCACGTGCACGCGGTCGCGCAGGCCCAGCTTGGTCAGGACCGCCCGCACATGGGTCTTCACCGTGTTCTGGCTCAGGAACAGCTCCTCGCCGATCTCGGTGTTGGAACGGCCGGCCGCGATCAGCATGAAGACGTCGACCTCGCGCGGGCTCAGGGCGCCCAGCGGTTCGGCACTGGTCCGGGGCTCGGCGCGGGGTGCCTCGCGGAGCAGGTCGATGACCGTGGCCGCCACCCCCGGTGCCAAGGCGGACGTCCCGGCCGCGACGTCGTGGACGGCCTTCCGTAGCGCGTTCGGCCGCGTGTCCTTCGTCAGGTAGCCGCTCGCTCCGGCCCGCACTGCGGCGGCCACCAGCTCGTCGGCGTCGAAGGTCGTCAGGATCAGCACCCGCGTCGACGGCGACAGGCGCGTGACCTCCTTCGTCGCGCCGACGCCGTCGAGCCCCGGCATGCGGATGTCCATCAGCACCACGTCGACGCCCTGCGAGCGCACCGCCTCGATCGCGGCCCGCCCCTCGCCCACGTCCCCGACGACCTCGATGCCCGGATCGGCCGAAAGCACCGTGCGCAGGGCGCGGCGCAGCGGTACCTGGTCGTCCACCAGGAGTACCCGTACCGGTCTCACCGCTGCTCCTTGGTCGGTAGCCGTGCCGTCAGGACCCACCCGCCGTCCTCCTGCTCCGCGGAGAACATCCCGCCTGCGGCCTCGACCCTTTCCCGGGACCCCGCCAGCCCGGTCCCGGCGGGGCCGTTGTCCAGCGCGCCCCGGCCGCCGTCGTCGCGGACCCGGAGCAGGACCTCCCCCTCCCGCCATTGGAGAAGGACCTCCACGGAGACCGGGGGCCGCAGGTGGCGGAACGCGTTGGTGATCCCCTCCTGCACCACGCGCACGAGCGCCGCCTCGGCGTCGATCGCCATCGTCCCGCGCGTCCCCTCCTCCTCGAAGGCCACCCGGTGCACCGGCGTGGACGCCGACCGCACCAGATCCGGCAGGGCGGCCAGGGCCGGCAGCGCCTCCGTACGGTCCGGGCGCCCCGCGTCCAGCACGGCCAGCATGGCGCGCAGCGCCCCGAGCGCGTCGCGGCCCGACTCGGCCACGTCCTCCAGCTCCTCGCGCGTGCCGTCGTCGCCGGTCGTCACCGCCGCCGCGTCCACGCGCGCCACCATCACCGTGATCGAGTGCGCGATGACGTCGTGCAGGTCGCGGCGGATCCGCGCGCGTTCGGCCCACCGCGCCGCCTCCAGCCGCTCCCGCTCCGCCCGGGCGGCCCGCTGCCGGCGCCGGGCCGCCGCGACCGCGCCGCCCCACACCCCGGCGACCGCGCACAGTTCGATCGCGCCCTGGGCCGCCGCCGTCCACGCCGCCGCGCCCTCCGGGAGCCGCGCCCAGGCGGTCAGCCCGCTGATGACGACCCCGGCGACGCCCACCAGCAGCGCGGCCAGGCGCAGCCGGAACCCCGTGACGGACGCGATGCGCCACAGCACCACCAGGAAGCAGCCCGCCGACGGCAGAGCGCTGGGCGCCCACCCGGGCATCGGTGTCAGCACGAGCCCCAGCATGGCCGCCGAGGCCGCCGCGAACCCCGAGACGGGGCGGCGCCGGGCCGTCGCGACCGCCGCGTGCAGCGCCACCGCGGCCAGGACCACCGCCGCGACCTGCCACGGCCGGGCGCCCGCGAGGACCATGAGGACCACGGCCGCCACCGACAGCGGCGCCAGGACGCAGTGGGCGGCCAGGGCGAGCCGGGGCCACCGGTCGCCGCCGCGGTCGCCGTGTGTCGCAAAGCCGTCCATGACCACCCTGTGCCGCACCGTTCCGCCGGGCCGCGCGCGAGACGGGCGGCCGGATCACGCCGGGGCCAATGCAACCACGACCGCCGCGCTCCCCGCGCCGGTGAACCGGGGCGGCGGCGCGATTTCACCCCGCGGGGTGAGGTGGGCCGACGGAGTCCGGAACTAGCTTTGCCGCCGTGAACACCCCACGCATGCTCCCTGCATTCCCCACCCGGTCCTCCGGGGCCGCCCGACTCGTCCTCACGCTCGCCGTGCTGGTCGCGACCGCGGTGCCCGGTGCGCCGCCGGTCCGCGCGGACACGGGCGCCGAGGGGCTGGTCGACGCCTACCGGTCGGCCTACGACACCCCCGGCATGGCCGTGGCGGTGATCGACGGCTCTTCGGACGAGACCATCCTCCGCGGCCACGACGGCGACGGTGAGGCCGTCACCGAGGACACCCGCTTCCGTATCGCGTCGATGAGCAAGCCGATGACCGCGGCGGCGGTCATGCTGCTGGTGGAGCGGGGGGACTTCGCCCTGGACGACCCGGTCGTCGACGTCCTGCCCGAGTTCACCATGGCCGACCCGCGCTCCCGCGAGATCACGGTCCGACAGCTCCTCAGCCACACCTCGGGGCTGTCGATCACGACCAACAACGAGTACGCGTTCCCGCCCCCGCGCAGCGCCGCCGACGTCGTCGCCGAGCTGTCCGACAAGGAGCTGGCCGCCGACCCGGGGGAGCGGTGGGAGTACCACAACACCAACTACTCGGTGGCGGCGCGGATCGTCGAGGAGGTCTCGGGCGAGCCGTACAACGCCTTCCTCGCCTCGGAGCTGTTCGCCCCGCTGGGGATGGACGACACCACCGCCACTCTGGGCTGCTCGGACCCGGCGGAGGGGCTGGCCTCCGGGTACGAGGTCGTGCTCGGCGCCGCCGTCGCCGTCCCGGAGATGCCCGGCCGCTGCGTGGGCAACGGCGGCGTCGTCTCGACCCTGGGCGACATGGTGCGGTGGGTGCGCTTCAACCAGGGCGCGCTCGACACCGGCCTGCTGAGCGAGGAGTCCTTGGAAGAGATGCACGCCGCCCAGCCGGGGGCCGAGGAGTACGGCCTGGGCTGGGAGGTCCGCCCCGACCCGGCGGGCGGGGACGCGCCGCTGGTCGCCCACGGGGGCACCCTGGCGACCTGGACCGGCGACATGGCCTTCGTACCCGACACGGGCACCGCCGTGGTCGTCCTGACCAACGGTGTGGGGGCACCGAGTCTGCTGACGAACAACCTCCTGGCGGAGCGGGCCGGCGTTGAGACGACCCCGATGAACAATCCGCTGACCATCGTCAACGCGGTCCTGCTGGGGCTCACCCTGGCGGCGGGCGCGCTCCTGACCACGGCGGTGGTCCGCGCGCGGCGCTGGGCGCTCCGCCGCCGCGGGGCCCGCCGCCCGAGGGTCGTGCTCCGGCTCATCCCGCTGGGACTCGTGACCGCCCTCGGCCTCTTCCTCCCGACACTGATCGGGGCGCAGGGCGGATCGTTCAGCTTCCAGTACTGGATCGTGGTCGTCTGGCTGATGCCGCTGCTGGTGCTGTTCTCCGCGGTGTGCCTCGTCCTGGGCGCCGTCGCGCTCACCCGCCGCATCTGGTGCTACCGGCGACTGCGCTGAAGAGGGCGGTGATCCGACCGGCGGGAGGACGACGAGGAGCGGGCCCNGGGCGGCCGCCCCGCCGGTGACGGGCACCGGGAACCATGGGGAACCTCGTCGACCACCTGCTGGAGGATTGGGTCTCGTGGTTCGCTTCAGGGAAGACCGGTGGGACCTCGGACTCCGCGGGCTGCGGGTCGGGGGCGTCGAGGAGCGGGGCGACGAGGGCCGTGTCGTCGTCGCCGTGCCGCCTTTCGTGCTGGAGCTGGCAGAGGACTGCCTGGTCTCCAAGGGGACACCGTGCGCCCCCGGGGCCGCGCCGCTCGCGTCGGGTGACGCCCTGGACGTCCTCCAGGCGCTCGTCGGCACCGAGGTGCTGGTCTCCATCGCCTTCCCGTCCGGGCACCTGCGCCTGGTGTTCGGCGACGGGCGCCACATCACGGCCCCGGGGCGCCACGACCCGGTCAGTGGGCCCGCCGACTGGTCCCTCGGCTCCCTCAGCTCTCCGGACGGCGTCCTCATCCGCTCCGTCCGCGGGCAGGTCGAGGTGTCCACCGGGCCCGCCGACGCGGGTTAGGGCTCCAACCAGCCGTTGGGCTCGCAGCCGTTCAGACGGAGGGTCTGCTGCATCATCACCGGGGCCCGTTCGCCCGTCCCGGGGCAGCCGACGTGGCCGTGGCCCAGGGCGTGGCCGACCTCGTGGTTGATCACGTAGACCCGGTAGGTCTCCAGGTCGCCGTCGAAGTGCTCGACCGCGGACACCCAGCGGTTCTGGTTGATGATCGCGCGGCCGCCGGCCTTGCAGGAGGTGTAGCCGTTGGTCTGCAGCGGTGCGCACATGGCGTCGACCGTGTCCGGCGAGGCCAGGGCGACGCGGAAGTCGACCGCTCCGTCCTCCACGCGCTCGAAGGAGTGGCCCTGGGAGCGCCAGCCCCGCTCGTCGGCGAGGATCGCGTCCACGGCGGCGGCGAAGTCCTCCGCCTCCCCGGGCAGCCCCTCCTCCACCTCCACGGTGTAGCGGACCACCGGGCCGTCGCCGACGCGCTCGGTGTCGCCGCCGACCACGGACAGGTCGCCGTCGGCGGAGACGACCTCGTCCTCCACCGAGCGCATGATCGGGGAGGCGTCCTCCTCGGGCCCGCCGTCGTCCCCGTCACCGCCCCCGCCGCCGTCCCCGTCGTCACCGGCCGAGGCCTCCGGCGAGGGCGACCCCGAGGGGGCGCCGGCCGCCGGGGAGGCCGTGGACGACGCGGCCGGAACCGCGGCCCCGTCCGCGCCCGGGTCGGGGACCCAGGGCAGGCGGTCGGCCACGAGAACGGCGCAGCCGAGGACGATCACGGCCAGCCCGACCAGTACCTCAAGCGGGTAGCGGCGGCGCCGGCGGCCGCCGGACTGCGGAGCTCGCTCGGGCACGCGCGGACCTTCCTGGAATGGGGTGGGAGCGAGCCTCCAGCATCCCAGAAATCCGCGGACGCGCGAACGCGCCCGCTCCCCGCCTGGTCATCCGCAGTCCGGGAATTGGCGGAAGATTACGCGCCCCCGCCGCCCACGTGCTGGACGACCTCGAACCCCCACAGCTCGCTGCCGGTGGCCGCGGGCCCGCCGTGGCCGTGTCCATGCCCGTGGCCATGGCCGTGCCCCTGTCCCTGCCCCGCCGCGGCGTCCTTGGCGGCCTCGGCGTGGCCGCTCTTGAAGGCGCTGCTCTCCAGCCACTGCTGGAACGACTCCTCGTCCTTCCACCGCGTGTACACCAGGTACCGGTCGGTGCCCTCCACAGGGCGCAGCAGCATGAACTCCTCGAAACCGGGCTGGCCCTCGACCAGCCCCGCGCGCTTGGAGAAGCGCTCCTCCAGCGTCGCGCCCCCGCCCTCGGGGACGGTGAGCACGTTGAACTTGACCACGCTCATGGCGGTGTCCTTCCTCGACGGCGACATCGGCAACCTCGACCGCAACGGGTCCGGGACAAGTCTCCACCACCTCCGGCGCCTGACCGCGGCAACACCCACTCTTTACGAAGCGCGGGGGCGCGCCTGGGGGCCATGCGGGGCGGTGCCGGGGAGGATGCGGGCAATGGCGCCCGGCCACGACCGAACCCACCTGGAGGAGCCGTATGCGGGACATCGCCCGGACCGTCGAGGGCCTGGCCGAAGGGTTGCGCTCGGACCTGGTGGACCTGGCTCGCATCCCTTCGATCGCGTTCCCCGGCCACCCCGAGGCGCCCGTGCTGCGCGCCCGCGACCGTGTGGCCGAGCTGCTGCGCTCGGCGGGGATGGAGGCCGTCGGCTCCTTGGAGCTGCCCGGCTCCTACCCGGTGGTGACCGGCTCCCTGCCGGCGCCCGAGGGCGCTCCGACGGTGCTGCTGTACGCCCACTACGACGTCCAGCCCCCCGGGGACGAGTCCGCGTGGGAGAGCCCGCCGTTCGAGCCGACCGAGTTCGACGCCGGACCGCTGGGCCCGGCCGTCCGCGCGCGCGGGATCGCCGACGACAAGTCCAACATCCTCGTGCACATCGGCGCCCTCAGAGTGTTCGGCGGACGCCCGCCCGTGGGGGTGAAGGTCGTCATCGAGGGCCAGGAGGAGTACGGCGGCCCGCTGGACGAGTACCCGCCCAGCGACCCGGAGCTGTTCGGGTCCGACGCCATGGTCATCGCCGACATGGGCAACGTGCGCCCCGGCGTTCCCACCTTCACCGTCGCGTTGCGCGGCGACGCCGAGGTCGTCGTGGAGGTGCGCACCCTGGACGGCCCTCGGCACAGCGGGGAGTTCGGCGGTGCCGCGCCCGACGCACTCATCGCGCTGCTGCACGCGCTGTCCACACTGCACGACGCCGACGGGAACGTGGCCGTCTCCGGGCTGCTGAGCGAGGAGTGGGACGGCGCCACCCTGGACGAGGAGGAGTTCCGCCGCATGGCCGGGGTGCGGTCCGAGGCGCCGTTGATCGGGACTGGCAGCCTGGGGCGGCGCCTGTGGACGGGGCCCGCCATCACCGTGATGGGGCTGGACGCGCCGGCCGTCGACACGGCCGCGGCGGCGGTCGTCCCCTACGCGCGCGCCAAGATCAACCTCCGCGTGCACCCGGGACAGGACGCCGCCGAGGCGCAGCGCGCGCTGGTGCGCCACCTTGAGGGGCTGAGGCCGTTCGGGATCCCGCTCCAGGTGACCGCCGGGGACGCCGGGTCGGGGTTCGCCGCGCAGACGGGCGGCCCCGCCTACAGCGCGGCCACCGAGGCGATGCGCGCGGCCTGGGGCGCCGAACCGGTGCACATGGCCAGCGGGGGCGCCATTCCGCTGGTGTCGGGGCTGGCCAAGGCGGTCCCAGGGGCGGAGATCCTGCTGTTCGGGGCGCAGGACTCCGAGTCCAACCTCCACGCGCCCAATGAGCGGGTCCTGCTGGAGGAGCTCAAGCGCGCGGTGGTGGCCGAGGCGGTGTTCTTCCAGGAGTACGCCCGCCGCCACCGCGAGCGGGAGGACGCACGGTGAGCGGCCCGCAGACCGGCTCCGCCCCTGACGCGGAGCCCCGCTCCGAGGCCCGCACCTGGCACTTCCCCAGCGCGCTCACCGTGCTGGCGGCCGTCACCGTCGCCGTGTGGCTCGCGGCCTTCCTCATCCCGCCGGGGGAGTACCGCAGGGACGGTGACGGCGCCCCGATCGCGGGCACCTACGAGCGCGTCGACGGCGGCCGCACCGTCGGCGAGCGGCTCATGGACCTGTTCCTCGCCCCGGTCAACGGGCTCTACGGCATCCGCGACCCCGACACCGGCACGGTCGCCCCGGACAACGCCGGCGAGCTGTTCGGCAGCGCCGCGGTGTTCCTGTTCGTGCTGGCCATCGGCGCGTTCGTGACCACGGTGTTCGCCACCGGGGCGCTGGACCGGGCGATCGCCCGCTTGGCGCACCGGCTCCGAGGGCGCGGCCTGCTGCTGGTGGCGGCGGTGATGGCGGTCTTCTCCGTGCTGGGCTCCATCGAGGGCTTCGCCGAGGAGACCCTGGGGTTCTACGGGCTGATCGTGCCCATGGTGCTGGCGCTGGGGTACGACCGGATGACGGCGGCCGGCGCGGTGATCCTGGGCGCCGGGGTGGGGGTGCTCACCTCCACCGTCAACCCCTTCGCCACCGGGGTGGCCTCCTCGGCGGCGGGGGTGTCGCTCGGCGACGGGCTACCGCTGCGGCTGCTGATGTGGGCCGTGCTGACCGCCGTGACCATCGGCTACGTGCTGCGCTACGCCGCGCGGGTCAAGGCGCGGCCCGAGCGCTCCCTGGTCGGGTTCCTGCCCGGGGACGCCGAGGCGGCCGAGCGTGCGGGACGCCAGGCCGAGCCCGAGCCGCTGACCCGTACGCAGGCCGTGGTCGTGGCGTTCATGGCGCTGGTGTTCGCGTTCATGGTGTTCGCGGTGGTGCCCTGGGCGGGCGTGCTCACCGGTGAGGCGGACGCCGCGCCCTACGCCTGGCAGCTCGACTGGTCCTTCGGGCAGCTCTCGGCGCTGTTCCTGGTCGCCGCGATCGCGGTGGGGCTCATGGGCCGGATGGGGGAGAAGCGGCTCACCGACACCCTGGTGCAGGGCGCGGCCGACTTCATCGGCCCGGCGCTGGTGATCGTGGCCGCCCGCGGCGTCACCGCCATCATGAACAACGCCCGCATCACCGACACCGTGCTGCACTCCATGGAGGCGGCGGTGTCCGGCACCTCCTCGGGGTTCTTCGCGGTGCTGGTGTTCCTGGTCAACCTGCCGCTGGCGTTCCTGATCCCCTCCACCTCGGGCCACTCCACGCTGGCGATGCCGGTCCTGGCCCCGCTCGCGCACTTCGCCGGGGTCCCGGCCGACATCGTGGTCACCGCCTGGCAGGCCGCCTCGGGGTGGATGAACCTGTGGGTGCCCACCACGGCCGTGGTGATGGGCGGACTGGTCCTGGCGAAGGTGGGCTACGGCGCCTACCTGCGCTTCGTGGCGCCGCTGCTGGCGGTGCTGCTCGTGCTGGTCTGCGCGTTCGTGGGCACGGCCGCCGCCCTGGCCTGAACGGCCGGAGGGGGACGGGGCGGTTCCGCGCGCGCAGGGGCCCGAACCCGCGTTGATCTCGGGAAAGACGGCCTGAAGAGTGCCGTCATAAGGCCGACTTCCCCGAGATCAACGCGGGGAGGGGGCTAGAGCCGCGCGTGGCGGGCGCGCAGGGCCTCCAGGCCGGCGGAGGTCAGGCTGCCGTGGAAGCGCACGCGCGAGTAGCCGCCGTCGGGGAAGACGTCGATGCGCGCGTGGGTGGCCGCGGGCGCCCCCGTCAGCAGGAACCGGTGCGGGGAGTCGGGCTGCAGGCGGGTGCGCGGCAGCACCGTGGTCCACACCGCGGGGTCGGACAGGTCGCCCTTGTCGGCGTCGGCGAAGGAGACCTCCACCCAGCCGGCGGCGTTGCCCTTCAGGTAGGCGGTGTCGATCTCGATCGCTCGGACGTCGGCCCGGCCGGCCAGGCGGTAGAGCACCCAGTCGTTGCTCTCCCGGACGCGGCGGCGGCGGTTCTCCCAGCCGTCGTCCATCTTGCGCGAGCGGCCGGGCAGGATGGTGTTCTCCGGCGGGGAGTAGAAGCGGTCCGAGGCGTCCTCGACGGCGCCGCCGTTCTCCAGCGCCGCCAGGTCGAAGGTGCCCAGCGCCGCCAGCCACTCGGGGTCGGCGGCGACCTCGCCGTGCACCCGCAGGCGGGCGATGCCGCCGTCGGGGTACTGCTTGAGGCGCAGGTGGGTCCAGCGGCGCCTGTCGTCCACCGCGAAGCCGTTGGCGGCGTGGCCGCGCAGCTGGGAGCGGGGCACGATCTCGGTCCACTCGGCCTGGAGCAGCTCCTCGGGCGAGGGGGTGCCGGGCACGCAGGCGGCCTCCACCGAGGCCTGCTGCGGGTAGTTGCCGCGGAAGTGGGCGGTGTCCACGACCACGCCGCGCACGACGCCGGGCAGGCCCAGGCGGATCAGCGCCCAGTCGTGCGCGCCGTCCTCGGGGAAGGGGGCCTCGGCGGTGTTGCGCCGGCGGCGGGTCTCCCAGCCGTCCATGACCTTGCCCTTGTGGCCGAACGCCTCGGGGTCGAAGACCGCCGGCTCGGGCTTGAGCAGGTTCTCGCGCTGGGCGAAGAACTCGTCGTTGGCGGCGACGACCGAACCGCCCAGGCGGCGGTCGGCCAGGTCGACCAGGGAGGTGAAGGCGTGCTCGGTGGCCCGGTAGTCGGCGTAGGGGTCGCCGCCGGAGTAGGGCCGGGCGTCGAAGGCGTGCGGATCGGCGGGGGTCTCGGCCACGGTGCTCCTCACGAGGTCCGGAAGGACCTCTGTCGGGGATGTGAAGTTCATGCCACTAAATGCTTTTCCGTCCCCTAGTGTGCGCGCGGCCGACCTTTCGTGTCCATCGACGATTACTGTGCAGACTGTTCAGGCTCACTGAACAATGCGCCCGGGGCGGGCGGGCCGTCGGCGTGCTCGGCGGCCGCGCGCTGCAGCGCCCGCAGCACCCGGGCCAGCCGCGGCCGCCCGCCCGCCCCCGAGCGGACCGCCGCCACCACGTGCCGCAGCGGCCGGTCGGCGCGCAGCTCGCGCACGGCCACCCCGGGCCGGGCGCCCGGCGCCGCCAGCCGCGGCACCAGCGCCACCCCCATCCCGGCCTCCACCATCGCCAGCACCGCGTTCCAGTCCGCGGCCGCGTGCGCCTGGTCGGGGGTGAACCCGGCGGCCGCGCAGGCGTGCTCGGTGATCTGCCGCCAGGGTCCGGAGTCGCCGAAGATCCACGGCTCCTCGGCCAGGTCGGCCAGGCGAAGCCCCGGGGCGCCGGCCAGCCGGTGCTGGGCCGGCAGCGCCGCCCGCAGCGGGTCGGCCATCAGCACCGTGCGCTCGAACTTGGCGTCCCGCGGCGAAGGGGCGTCGGCCGCCAGCGACAGCGCCAGGTCCACCTCGCCGGCGGCCAGCAGCTCGTACACCTCGGCGGCCTCGGCCTCGCGCACCCGCACCGCCAGGTCGGGCCAGCGCCGCCGCAGGTCGGCCGCCGCGGGCACGACCAGCGCCGGGATGGCGGTGGCGAAGGCGCCCACCGCCACCCGCCCGGCCTCGCCCCGGGCGAACGACTCCAGCTCGGCCTCGGCCCGCTCCAGCTGGGCGAAGACGGCGTCGCCGTGGCGCAGCAGCACGTGCGCGGCATCCGTCAGGCGCACCCGCCGCCCGTGCGCCTCCAGCAGCGGCACCCCGGCCTCCCGGGACAGCCCGGCCAGCTGCTGGGAGACCGCCGAGGGCGTCATGTTCAGCGCCTCGGCGGTGGCCCGGACGGTGCGGTGCTCGCCGAGCGCGCGCAGCACCCGGAGCCTGCGCAGATCCCAGTCGGTCATACCGCAAAGGGTAAGCAGTACTGAACGGTCGTGCGCGCACCGTTCACGCCCGCGTCGCGCGGTGCGGGCCGTGCGCCCTCAGGCCTCGGTACCCTCGGACGGGTCGTGGTCTCCCCAATGAAGGCTAGGTAGGGCAGCCGTGCGCATCGCGAGATTCTCTTCCGGAGACGACGTCGGTTTCGGCCTGGTCGACACCGACGCCGATAGCGGGCAGGACTTCGTGTCCCGGATGAGCGGGCACCCCCTGCTCGGCAACATCCAGCTCACCGGCGAGCGCGCCAAGCTGGAGGACGTGCGGCTGCTGTCCCCGGTCCTGCCCAGCAAGGTGGTGTGCATCGGCAAGAACTACGCCGAGCACGTCGAGGAGATGAAGGACGTCACCGGGGAGCCCACCGACGAGCCGGTGGTCTTCCTCAAGCCCTCCACGGCGGTGACCGGTCCCAACGACCCGGTGTTCTACCCCAAGGCGTCCTCGCAGGTGGACTACGAGGGCGAGCTGGCCGTGGTCGTCGGCCGCATGGGGCGCGAGGTGCCGGCCGAGCGCGTCAAGGAGATGGTCTTCGGGTTCACCGTCGCCAACGACGTGACCGCCCGCGACCTCCAGCGCACCGACAAGCAGTGGACCCGGGCCAAGGGGTTCGACTCCTTCTGCCCGATCGGGCCGTGGATCGAGACCGGGCTGACCCTGGAGGACGCCGCGGACCTGCGCGTCACCACCACCGTGGACGGCGAGGTCCGCCAGGACGCCCGCACCTCGGCGCTCATCCACCCCATCCCCGAGCTGATCTCCTACATCAGCACCTTCATGACGCTGCTGCCGGGGGACGTCGTGCTCACCGGCACCCCGGCCGGGGTCGGCCCGGTCGAGCCGGGGCAGCGGGTGAGCGTGGCGGTGGAGAAGGTCGGGGAGCTGAACAACCCGATCGTCACCCGGGACTGACCGCGTCCGGGGCCTGTTCGGCCTCCCGCGGCACCGCCGCGGGAGGCCCGCCCTTGGGGAAGCCGAACAGGTAGGTGAGCACGAACCCGGCGACGTAGCCGACCAGCAGCCCGCCGCCGTAGACCGCCACCGCCGGCCCGATCCCGGCGCTGCCCTGCACCAGCGGGAACAGCGCCCAGCCCGAGGGGCCGATCGCGGTGGAACCGGTGGTCGCCCACAGCTGGCCCATCAGGCCCACGAACGCGCCGCCGACGGCGCCGCCCGCGCAGGCGGTGACGAAGGGGCGGCCCAGCGGCAGCGTCACCCCGTAGATCAGCGGCTCGCCCACGCCCAGCAGGCCCGCCGGCAGGGCCGAGCGCACCGTGGAGCGGATGCCCTCGTCGTGGCGCATCCGGCGGTAGACCGCCAGCGCGGCGCCCACCTGCCCGGCCCCGGCCATGGACAGGACGGGCAGCAGGGTGGTGTAGCCCTCCAGGTCGATCAGCGTGGTATGGATCGGGATGAGCGCCTGGTGCAGCCCGAGCATCACCAGCGGCAGGAACAGCCCGCCCAGCACCAGCCCGGCGGCGGCGCCCGCCTGCCCGAGCAGCCAGTTCGCCCCGGCGCCGATCGCCTCGGACAGCGCCCCGGCCGCCAGCATCAGCCCGAAGACGGTGGCCAGGCCCGCCACCAGCACCGCGATGGTGGGGGTCAGCAGCACGTCCAGGGTGCCGGGCATGTGGCGGCGCACCCGGCGCTCGACCACCGCGCACAGCACCGCCGCCCCCAGGGCACCCAGCACCCCGCCCTGGCCCGGCGACAGGGCGGTGCCGAAGACCTGCACGTCGGCGACCCCGGCGAAGGGGATGATGGCGGCGACCGCGCCGCCGAGGACGGGCGTGCCGCCGAACTCCTTGGCGGCGTTGATCCCCACGAACACGGTGATCAGGGACATGAACCCGGAGCTGATCGCGGTGAGTGCGGGGACGGCGCCCTCCAGCCAGCCGAGGTTGCGCAGCAGGCCGGTGACCCCGGCGATGATGCCGCAGGCGATCAGGGCCGGGATGAGCGGCACGAAGATGTTCGCGATGCGGCGCAGGAAGAGCTTGAAGGGGGTGGCGTTGCGGCGCTTGTTCGCCGCCCGGATGGCGGCCCCGCGCTCGGCCAGCACCTCGGCGGTGTCCCCGTCCCCAGGCGCGTCGGCGGGCGCGGCGGGGGCGTCGGCGCGCTCGCGCTCCACCAGCCGCTCGAACGCCTCGGCGACCTCGGTCACCGCCTTGGGGCCCAGCACGATCTGGTAGGTGTCGTCCTCCACGACGCCCATGACGGCGGGCAGGTCCCTGATCGCCTGGTCCCGCACCAGCGAGCGGTCGGCCAGGCCGAGCCGCAGGCGGCTGATGCAGTTCGCGATCGAGGTGACGTTGGCCTGCCCGCCGACGAGGGGGAGCAGGGCACGGGCGGTGGCCTCGGGTCCCGAGGCGGCGTCCCGGTCGGACACGGGGGACTCCTTTCGGCGGGGGGAGGGGGCGCGCGGAGCGGGCGCTAGGCGGTGAGCGCGGCGGCGATGGCCTCGCGCAGCCGGCCGCCGCTGTCGCCGAGCAGACGGGCGGCGGTGGCGGCGTCGACGTCGGCGGCCAGCACGAGGATGGCCTCCTTGACCGAGCCGTCACAGGCGGTCAGGGCGGCCTCGGCATCGTCGGGGGAGGCGCCGGTGGCGGCCTCGACGATGCCCAGCGACCGGGCGCGCAGCTTCTCGTTGGTGGCGCGCAGGTCCACCATCAGGTTCCCGTAGGTCTTGCCCAGGCGGATCATCGTGACGGTGGAGACCATGTTGAGCACGAGCTTCTGGGCGGTGCCGGCCTTCAGACGGGTGGAGCCGGCGATGAGCTCGGGGCCGACCACCACCTCCACCGGGTGCTCGGCGGCGGCGCCCAGCGGGGAGCCGGGGTTGCAGGACACGCCGAGCGTCAGCGCGCCGGCCCGCCGGGCGGAGCGCACCGCCTCCACGGCGTAGGGGGTGCGGCCGGAGGCCGAGACCCCGACGACCGTGTCGAGCGGGCCGATGCCGAGCGCGGTGACGTCGGCGGCGGCCGCGTCGGGGTCGTCCTCGGCCCCCTCCACGGCGTCGCTCACGGCGCGCGGGCCGCCGGCGATGAGGCCGACGACCTGGCCAGGGGAGGTGCCGAAGGTGGGCGGGCACTCGGAGGCGTCGAGCACCCCGAGCCGCCCGGCGGTCCCCGCCCCGGCGTAGACGAGCCGCCCGCCGCGCCGCATGCGCTCGGCGACGGCGTCCACGGCCGCGGCGATCGCGGGCACGGCCTCGGCGACGGCGGCGGGCACCGTGGTGTCCTCGGCGTTCATGGTGCGCAGGATGTCGGCGGTGGACCGGCGGTCGATGTCGGCCAGGTCGTCCCTGCGCGCCTCGGTCGCCAGCCGGGCGAGCTCGTCCCGCAGCCCCCGCCCGTCGATCCCGTCCCGCCCGGTATCGGTCCCGGTGCTGGCCATGCGCCCGCCTCTCCTCGTGAAGGTTTCCTTCCTCGGCTTCTTGTTCCTAGAAGGTAATTTTCCCTCCCACGCCACAGAAACGCACCGACAGGGTGATTCACATCACATTGCCGGGATTGTCCCGCTCTGTGTCCACCTGAACACCGCGCGCCCGACCAGTGCGTTCGGAGGCCGGAGTGCTTTCGGTAGCGAGTGTGACCCACGCCATTCAGGAGGTTTGTGGCGGTATGTCCTCTCTTAGAGCTTGTTCAGGCATTTAAAGACCGGCTAAGTTCCCTGCGCTCCCGCGCATCCCCCACCCCCGGAGACCGACGTGACCCCCGGCGCCCGTGCCTCCCGACCCCTGCCTGCCGCTGCCCGTCGACTCGCCGTCCATACGGCGGTCCTCGCGACCGTCTTGGCGGTCCTCGCCCCTCTCGCCTTGGTCCCGGATGCCGAGACGGTGTGGATGCCGCGCCTGAGCCCCGTGGCCGACGCCGATGTCGCGACTCCTGAGCAGCGGATGGGAAGTGCGGACGGTCGGCCCCACGAGGTGGGCGCCGACGAGGCGATCGCCGAAGGCGACGGCGGCGGTGCGGTCGAACCGCCTGAAGACGCATTGCCGCGGGAGGTGCCGGACGTCCCCGAGGAGGCCTCGGTCGAGCCTCCGCAGGCCGAGACCCGGACCATGGAGGAACCGGAGAAGCCGGAGGTCGAGGGCTTCGATCCGGACACCAGCGAGGAGATCCCGGAGGAGCGGGACGAGTTCTCCCGCACCTACCGGAACGCCGACGGCACTCTCGCCACGGACTTCTCCCTGGAGCCGCTCCACTTCGAGAACGAGGAGGGCGATTGGGAGGAGATCGATCCCTCCCTCGTCCCTGAGCGCGCCGGCGTGTGGAGCAACAAGGCCGATGCGAACGACGTCGACTTCTCCGAGACGGCCGACGGCGCGCCGCTCGCCAGAATGGAGACCGAGGACGGGCGGTCCATCGCCTTCTCTGCCGAGGGGACGGAGGACGCCCGCGGTGAAGTGAGCGGGGACGACCCCGACACCATCGTCTACGACGGTGCGCTCGACGGTGCCGGGATCGAGCTCACCGCGCTGCGGGGCGGAGCGGTCAAGGAGACCATCGTCCTCGACGAGGCGCCGGAGAGCCCCGAAGGGGCCGTGTGGCGGTTCCCGCTGGAACTCGACGG
Source organism: Nocardiopsis halophila DSM 44494 (assembly GCF_000341245.1). Lineage (GTDB taxonomy): Bacteria > Actinomycetota > Actinomycetes > Streptosporangiales > Streptosporangiaceae > Nocardiopsis_A > Nocardiopsis_A halophila. Next base: position 13,157 of record NZ_ANAD01000023.1, on the reverse strand, counting down.
TCTGGAGCCGCGAAAAGCAGATGACGGCGGTATCGACCTCGTCGATCCCGAGTCCGGTGACTCTGAGGGCCACATCCCCGCCGGCTACATGAGCGATTCCGACATCGACCCCCGGTCGGGTGATGGCGCCCAGTCGGACGAGGTGCATTTCGAGCTCGTCGAGGAGGGCGGCTCCTGGACCCTTGTGGTGACGGCGGACTTCGACTGGCTCTCCAGCGGGGACCGCACCTACCCGGTGCGGGTGGACCCGACGGCGGCGTGGAACTACAACGCCTCCCAGGACACCTACGTCCAGAGCGGCTACCGCTCGTCGCGTTACAAGGACAGGGACCTCAAGGCCGGCACCTACAACGGGGGGTCGACCAAGGCCGCCTCGTACCTGCGCTTCTCGTCGATGGTGGAGGAGCTCGAGCACCACAAGATCTACAACGCCGAGCTCTACTTGTTCAACCACTGGTCCTACTCCTGCACCCCTAAGCCGGTCACCGTCCACGAGGTCACCGGTTCGTGGAACCAGAAGAAGATCGCGGGGTACCCGGGGCCGAAGTACGACTCGACCCCGCTCGGCCGAGAGAGTTTCGCCAACGGATGGATGCCCGCGGGCGCCTCCTCCAGCTCCTGTCCCGCCGCCTATGAGGGCATCGACCTCGGAGACCGCGGCCGAGACCTCGTCCAGGCCTGGGTGGACGGCGACAAGTCGAACAAAGGCCTGACCGTCAGGGCCTCGACGTCCGACAGCTACGGCTGGAAGAAGTTCGGCAGCCGCGAATCGTGGGGCGCGCCGTACATGACCGTCGTCTACAGCCCCTACCGCGCCGACTACGGCTTCGCCCAGGACCCTCCGGAGGCCGACCCCGCGCCCACCGCGAATCGCGCCACCTACGTCGACGTCGAGGTCACCAACCGGGGCAAGGAGACCTGGACGCCTTCCAACGGCTACGAGCTGAGCTATGGGCTCTATGGACCGGACGGGGAGCGCGTCTACCACGAGGCCCCGACGACCGAGATGCCGGAGAACGTCTCGACGGGGGAGACGGTCACGGTGAAGGCGAAGGTCGGACCGCTGCCTCCCGGCGAGTGGACCGTCAAGTTCGACATGACGCACAAGGCCCAGTCGTTCGCCGCCTGGGGCGTCCCCCGAACCGCCCAGCTCAAGCTCGAGGTCCCCGACCTGCCGCCGCAGTTGGTGGACTACAGCCCCCGCGACGGAGCGACCGTTGCGACGCTCAGGCCGGAGTTCACGGCGGTCGGCCGCAATAACGACTCCTGGCCCGACGACAGCCTGGAATTCTGGTTCGTCTTCTGTGACGGCGAGTGGCCCGACTGGGAGTGCACCGATTCCGGCTGGCAGGAGGAGACCTCCTGGAAACTCCCCGACGGCCTCATGGAATGGGGCGGCCACTACTCCTGGACCGTCTGGGTGCGCGACGGCGGAGAGACCACGGAGGGGCCCTGGCTGACCGTCGGGGCCGAGCCCGATCAGCCCGCGGTCACCTCTCGGCTCGCCGCGGGCGGAACGGTCGGCGCCGAGGGCGAGGTCGACCCGCTGCTCGGCAACTTCACCCGCGCCGAGACCGACGCCTCGGTCCCCACCCCGGGACCGCCGCTCACCGTGACGCGCACCTTCAATTCCGCCGACCCTCGTCAGGACGGCATGTTCGGGTCCGGGTGGAGCACCCGCTTCGACATGCGGCTGCTGACCGACGCCGACGGGACCGGCAACGCCGTCGTGACCTATCCGGACGGCCGCCAGTACCGGTTCGCCCGCAACGGCGACGGCTCCTTCACCCCGCCCAAGGGCATGTTCGCCACGCTCCGTGCCACGGACGGCGGGGGATGGCGCCTTATGGACAAGCAGGGCGACTCCTACCTCTTCGATGCCGAAGGGGCCCTTGTGAAGGTCACCGATCACCGGGGACGGGAGCAGACGCTGGAGCACAGCGACGGCCGCCTGTCCACGGCGAGCGGTGCCGGAGGGCGGCTGCTCCGCTTCGCATGGTCCGACGGCCACGTCTCATCGGTCACGGCCGAGGGGCCGGACGGCACCTCGGCGGAGTGGACCTACACGTACGACGGTGACCGCCTCACCTCGGTCTGCGACCCGGAGGGCGGCTGCACGGGCTACTCCTACGAGGACGGTTCGCACTACCGGGCCGCCGTCCTGGACGCGAACCCGTACGGCTACTGGCGGTTCGACGAGGGCGAAGGCACCTCTTCGGCCGACGAGATCCACGAGGCCCTGGGCGGAGAGCCGGTCGAGACCGCAGACGGGGCCCTCGGCTCGGAGCACCCCCTCGCCGGGACCCCGGGCGGTTCCCTCGACGCGGGCGTCGGGCATGCGTCCCTGCCCGATTCGCTCCTGCAGCGGATCGGCACACGGATCACCGTCGAGACGTGGATCTCCACGACCGGCGAGGGCACGGTCCTGGGCGCCATGGACGCCGAGGAGGACCCGGACCAGCGAACGCCGGTGCTCTACGTCGGGACCGACGGCAAGCTGCGGGGCGGGTTCTGGAACTCCGAGGGCGCGGGCTCCTCGATCGTCTCCCCGGAGCCGGTGAACGACGGCGGATGGCACCACGTCGCACTGACCTCCGACGGTACGGAACAGCGCCTGTACATCGACGGGGAGCAGGTCGGCAGCCTGGAGGGCCAGGTCGACCACCGGGCGATGAAGTTCCTGTACGCCGGACGGGGCGTCGCCGACTCCGGTTGGCCCGCCACCCGCGACACCAAGGGGGAGTTCCCCTTCGACGGGCGCATCGACGAGGTCGCCGTGTACCAGCGGCCCCTGCACCCCGACACCGTCCGCATGCACGCCGAATCGGGGCAGGACCCCGCCGACCGCCTCGTCTCCGCCCTCTCCCCGGAGGAGCGCGTGCAGGACGCCCTCTCCTATGACGAGTCCACCTCGCGTGTGGAGCGGCATGTGGACGCCGACGGGGGCGAATGGCTCTACGGCGACCGGGTGTACCGGGGCGACACCGGCGCCGAGGAGCCGGAGGCCACGGCGGAGGTCACCGTCACGGACCCGAGGGGCGGCACCACCGTGTCGACCTACGACGCGCTCGAAGGCCACCGGCTCATCCGCACAGAGGACCAGCTCGGCTACACGACCACCTACGGCTACGACGTCGGCGGGTTCCTGGCCGAGGTCACCGACCCGAACGGGGCCGTCACCGAGTACTACAACGACGAGCGGGGAAACCGGATCGGGCGCAAGACCTGCCGTGACACGGCGGGCGAGAACTGCTTCGCCGACTGGTTCCACTACTTCCACAACGCGGACGACCCCTTCGACCCGAGGAACGACCAGCTCACCAGCTACCACGACCCGCGCTCGCAGGACTTCCTCGACGAGGAGTTCCGCACATGGTGGGCCTACACCGAGCACGGTGAGCAGCGGTCCGAGTCGGGTCCGCCCACCGACGGCTTCCCGAACGGACGGGAGCGGCACTTCACCTACACGGACGGCACCGAACCGGCCGTGGGCGGGGGAACGGTTCCGGCGGGGCTGCTCGCCTCGGAGACCGACCCCAACGGCGGTACGACCCGCTACGCGTACACGGCGGCGGGCGACCGGGCCGAGGTCGTCGCCCCCAACGGCTTGACGACGACCTTCACCTACGACGGCCTGGGGCGGGTCCTCAGCGAGACCGCCTCGGACGGCCCCGAAGGCGAGTCGGCCACGACGGCCTACACCTACGACGGCGCCGGGCGCGTGCTCACCGAGACCGCCCCGACGGTGGAGAACGAGGTCACCGGGGCGAGCCACACCGCGCGCACCACCTACACCTACGACGCCGACGGCAACCGGCTCACGGCCGAGACGGCCGACCTCGAGGCCGAGGGGGCCGCGCGCGTCGAAACGTGGGAGTACGACGACCACGGCCGGGAGAAGGCCCACACCGGCCCCGAAGGAGCCGTGACCCGCACCGGTTACGACGCCACGGGGGCGGTGGTCACCCGAATCGACGCCGAGGGAACGCAGTTCCAGACCACCTACACCCTCCGCGGAGAGGTGGCCGAGAAGAGGCTCATCGGCTGGACGGGACACCCCGACATGCCGATCGAGCCGACGACCCTGGTGCTGGAGTCGCGGGCCTACGACCCCGCCGGGCGTCTGGCCTCGGTCACCGATGCCGTCGGCCGCACGACGGCCTACGACTACTACGCCGACGGCCTCCCCGCCCGCGTGACGGCTCAGGGGGCGGTGCTCAACGACGAAAACGAGCCGCGTGACGTCGTTCTCGAGGAGTTCGAGTACGACGGTGCCGGGAACACCGTCGCCCATACGACCGAAGGCGGGGAGAAACGGACGGTCTCCACCTATGACGCGGCATCGTTCCTCACCGAGGAGGTCCTCGATCCGGAGGGGCTGGCCCGTTCGACCTCCTACTCCTATGACGGCAACGGCAATGTGCTCTCCGAGAGTCGGACCGCCGCCGGCGCCGAACGTGTCGAAGAGGTCCGGTACGCCTACGACGCCGGGGACAACCTGGTCTCCGAGACCGTGGAGAACGGCGACGAGGACCTCGTCACCCGGTACACCGTCGACGCCTTCGACCGTGTCGTGCGCGAAGTCGACCCCAGGGGGGCCGTAGAGGGCGCGTCGGCCTCGGACTACGCCACGGACATGCGCTACAACGCCCGAGGCGACCTGGTTGAGGTCCGCGGGCCCGAGGTGGACATCGAGTCGGAGGGCGGCTCCGCCGAACGCGGACGTCCCACCACGCTCTACGGCTACGACGCCTTCGGCAACCGGACCCACGAAGTGGACGCCGAAGGCGGAACGACCGTGACCGAATACGACGCGGCTGACCGCGTCGTCGCTCAGACCGCCCCTGAGTACACCGGCCCGGACGGGGCCGTGATCGCGCCTCGGGCGACCGTCGCCTACGACGACCTGGGGAGGAAGACGGCGCAGACCGACGCCCTGGGGGCCACCCGGAGTTACTCCTACGACCAGCTGGGGAACCTCGCGGTGGTCACCGACCCGCCGGCCGAAGAGGGGGCCGAGGCGGGCCGCTGGGTCATGCTCTCGATGCCGACCGGAGAGACGGCCGCGGTGTCCGACCCCTCGGGCGCCCTTACCGAGGCGACCTACGACGACCTCGGCCGCCAGGTGACCGAGACCCGGGTCGAGCGGCTGCCCCAGGCCGCTGCCTATACGACGGAGTACGCCTATGACGCGGGCGGCCGCGTGGTGTCGATGACCGACCCCCTGGGCCACACCCGGACTTCGGCGTACAACGCCGCGGGCGAGCTCGTCGAGTCGACCGACGAGGCCGGCGGCCGGACGCACTTCGCCTACGACCTGGCAGGACGGGCGGTCCGGGCCGAGACCGCTGAGGGGACCGTCCATACGACGGCCTTCGACCTCGCCGGTCGGATGACCGAGACCGCTACTGCGGGCGCCGGTACCGACGAGCGGACCAGTACGTCCCTGTCGTATGACGCCGCTGGAAACAAGGTGGCGGCGACCGACGCGCTCGGGAACACGGTCCGCAGGGACTTCGATGCCGCGGGTCGGATGGTCGGGCTGGTCGAGCCGGTCGCGGACGGCGAGACGATCACGACCTCGTTCGGCTATGACGCGATGGATCGCAGGACCCGCACCACGGACGGGCGCGGGAACTCGGTCATCACCGACTACAACGCCGTGGGCCTGGTGGAGTCCCTGACCGAACCGGCCACCGAGGCGACCCCGGACGAGGCCGACCGGACGTGGAGGACCTTCTACGACGCCGGCGGCAATCCGGTGCGCGAGGAGGCCCCGGGCGGGGTCGTGCGCACCCGCGAGTTCGACGCCCTCGGCCAGCTGGTGGCCGAGTCCGGGACGGGCGGCGATGCGGTCGCCGCGAACAGGAGCCTGGGATACGACGCGGCAGGGCGCCTGAACCGGATCAGCACGGCGCTCGGTGAGGTCCAGGCGGTCTACGACGACCGGGGGAACCTCGCGCAGCTGCTCGGGCCCGAGACCGACGGGACGGGCGAGCCGGTGCCGTCGGTGACGATGGCCTACGACGCCGCCGGGCGCCTGGAGTCGCGGACCGACAAGGAGACGGGGACCGCCACGTTCGAGCGGGACGCCGCCGGGCGCGTGGTGAGCCAGTACGACCCGGTGACCGGCGCGACGGTGGCGACCTCCTACGACGGCGAGGGCCGCCCGGTCACGGTGTCCACCGACGCCGGCGCTGTTCGTGAACTGGGCTATGACCCCCTCGGCCGTCTCGCATCCGACGCGGTTGCAGGTGGGCCGTCGGTCTCCTACACCTATGACGCCGAAGGGCGCACGGTCGGCAGGACGACCACCGGGACGGCCGGTGCGGGCACGGAGTCCTTCTCCTACGACGGCGCGGGGCGCCTGGTGTCGTGGACCGATCCGTCCGGAGACGTGACGGAGTACGAGTGGGACGCCTCCGGGAACCGTGTGCGTGCCGGGGACGTGCAGTTCGAGTACGACGAGCGCAACCGCCTGACCTCGTCCAGTGCGGGGGACCGATGGGAGTACACGCCGCGCGGGACTCTGGCGGAATCGGTGGTCTCCGGGGTCGCGCGGACGCCGGAGTTCGACGCCTTCGAGCGGATGACGACGGCCGGGGACGGAAGCGTGTCCTACGGTTACGACGCCCTGGGGCGCGTGGTGTCGCGTGCGCAGGACGACGGGGTCCTCTCCGCTGAAGAGCGGTCGGAGTTCTCCTACGCGGGCTGGGAGAACGACCCGATCACCGTGACCGATCCCGGAGGCGACGTGCTCTCCTCCTACGGGCGCGACGAGAACGGGGCGCTGCTGAGCGTCGCCGACGGCGAGGGCGAGCCGGGGCTGGCCTTCGGCAATACGCACTCCGACCTGCTGGCGGCCTTCACCCCGGAGGGCGAGGTTCTGGGTTCGGCCTCCTACGACCCGTTCGGCGATGTGGTGCAGGCCCAGGGCCAGGAGGCCTCGGTCGGCTACCAGGGCGAGTGGACGGACCCGGCGACCGGCGACGTGAACATGCACGCCCGCTGGTACCAGCCGGGGACCGGGAGGTTCGCCTCAAGGGACACGATGACCCTGAAGCCCGACCCGTCGGTTCAGACCAACCGCTACACGTACGGTAATGCGGATCCGGTGGCGAATACCGACCCGACAGGACACTGTGTGCTCTCGCTGCGCTGCTGGCGACCGGTGGTCCCCGGGCTCGGGGGCGGAGGCTACGGCGGGGGAGGTTCGATCACGACGCCGCGCTGGCTTCGTGATAGCTGGTCGAACGCCAAGCGGAACGTGAAGCTCGGCTGGACGGTCGTCGGTGCGGGGGCGGCATGGGTGGCCGGGAGGTTCATCGGATCGCGGTCACATACCGGATTGCGGATCAGGGGCAAGAACGGAACACGGCCGGCGCCGCCGCCGCGTGGGCCGCGGCCCCCTCGCCAGGCCACGGCAACGGGGAGTTTCTCGAGCGGGACGCATTGGCGTCCCCCGGGAGGAGGCGCCTGGTACCCGAGAAGCGGCCGGAGCAGCGGCGGAGGCCGGGGCGGTGCCCCATCACGCCCGGCTCCTCCAAAGGTCGACCCCCGCAAGGCGATCCTCGCGAAAATCCTCGATACGCCGCAACCGCGTCCGGCGATCAAGAATCCGATCCCGCAAGGTCAAATCGACGAAACCCGCAAAAAGGCAGAAGAGCGGACGAGGATCAAGGTGGTCGATGTTGATTTGGCCGATTATGGCAGCTATGAAGAAGCAGCTGAGGCGGTGGAAGAGAAGGTAGGCTTCGGGGGTGCGGGTGAGCGCGAGGATGGTGAGTGTCAGAGCTTCATATCCTATAGCCCGATTCAAGGGAACGACCAGAGGGGGATGGCGACGGGAAGATTCTGCGGAAAGGAAGATCTGGTTCCGAAGGGGGAGCGTCTTAATCCGGAAGGCCCTGCACCTCCAGGGTATGTCTCAGAACAGGATGACAAGGGGCATCTGATTGCTAGTAGATTCCATGGGAGGGGGGTGCCCGAGAATATCGTTGCTGTATATAGTCGTGCAAATACCTCTGGAATGAAGAGGATTGAGAACAGGGCAGCTAGGCATCTAAAGGGAGATAAGGAGGTGGTGTACACGGTGGAGCCCTTGTATCGAGGGTCGTCGTCGAGGCCCTGGGCGATTCACATGCAAGGTATTGCGAGTTCAGGTGACAGGTGGGATGTCTGCGTACTCAATGAGGATGAATATGGGTACCAGGATGGAAGTGTCTGTCGTGCCGGATGAGGAGGGGTCGTGGCGGNTTCAGATTTTCTGGGGTTGGTTGGTAGAAGTCGATTGAAAACAAATCCTAGTGTCGATTGGGGTCGCGTCGAGGAGGTTTTTGAAACAGGGCTTCCGCGGGACTATAAGAAGATCGTTGATTCATACGGAGCGATTGTTGTAAATTCGCTGAGAATTGACTCGCCTCGGTGGTGGGCTGAGGGGGGTGCAGGGTGGCTCTGGAGGGCCCGAGACATGGCATATATTTACAGCGAAAATCGTGATGAATTTCCGGATGAGTGGGCGGATGTGATCGATTCATCGCCTTTTTTGAAGATGCGTGGAGGGGTGCTTCCATTTCATCCTGCTCGCCCGGGGGTTCTTCGGTGGGGGGATGACGGTGGTGCACACATTTACTGGCTCACTGAAGGTGATCCCGATGATTGGTCAGTGGTTGTCGACTATCGGGACGAGGCGTGGGAGCATCATGATATGTCCACAGCGGAGTTCCTTGTGAAAGCGATCACCGGAAATCTTGAAACTCGACTTCTCAATGGTCCGCTCGTAGTGCAATCGCCCATTGATGTGGCTGAGTTCCCCGACAAACGGCGCCTGGTCGAATGAACGGCCTGCCCCTTGCGATCAGGTCTAGGTGGGTGAAATGAGATCAGGGCCGGGCAAGCCCGCGGTGTTCGTGCTCGGGCTCGCGGTGGTGGTGGCCGTAGTGTCCGTCGTGGCGCGGCTCGGCGGAGGGGCTGTGGTCGTTCCCGTCGCCCACGGTCTGAGCCGGCTCGAGCAGGAGCCGGTCGATACCTATCACTTCGTGCCCGACCCGGAGGGGTGGCAGCGGCACGAGGCGGTCGGGATCTCCTATGCCGTCCCCGGTGACTGGGCGCCCGTGGAGGAGAGCGACCTCAAGGACGGCTACGCTGCCTCGTGGCATTCACCGGGCGGCCGTGGCACCACCGGGGAACTCAGCGTGATCGACTACCCGGACGCCGAGACCGACGCATACCGCGCTCTCGTCGAGGCCTCCTCCCTCCAGCGAAGTGAAGAGCTCGACCTCCCGCTCGCCGGGAACGATGACTGTTGGGAATACGACTCGGCCGACTTCTACCTCGCCGGTTCCTGCTCCTTCGCCGCGGCCTACCTCGACCCGGAGAGCGGAAGACGGATCGACGGCATGACCGCCTCCTACCTCGCTGTCCAGGTCGAGCGCGACTCCGCCCCCGTGCTCGTGCGGGTCCTCGTCGTGGAGGACACCGATTCCACGGCGACGGACCTCATGGACGCCGTGCGTCCGGAGTACGGCGGGCTGCTCCCCTGAATCTCCGCCCTTTCTCTCTGATCCTGTGAGAGGTCCCCATGCGCATGTCCCCCTCCTCCACCGCCCTTTCGCTGACCGCGGGCTTCCTCGTCCTCTGCCTGGGCGCCGGCCTCTTGTGGAGGTACGGCGACACGTCGGCCGGTACCGGTGGTGCCGCCGAGCAGAGCGCAGCCATGAGCGCCGATGAGTTCGCGGACGCGGAGTCGGTGGTCTGGCCCCCCGGCGATGGCGGCTCCGCGTCCGGGGCGTCGGCGGACGGGCTTCCCGAGGGATGGGCCCTGACCACGGAGGCCGGCTTGGACATTCCCGTACCCGAATCGTGGGCGGTGGGCAGAGGAGGCGAAGAGGCGGAGGGCCCCGTCCTCGCCGAGACGGACGGCGGCGGGCTCCGGCTCGGCCGCGCTCAGGTCTTCACCCACATGACCTCCTCCCGCAACGCCACCGGAGCGGTCGTTTCCACGCGAAATCAGCTCAAGATGGCGGGGGAGGTCGCCGGCCCCACGATGCAGGGGGAGTTCCCCGCCTCCGGAACCGACGACGCGATGGTCGCGGAGGTCACGTTCGAGCCCTTCTCTCCGCGCCTGACGGACGAGGTCGGCGGCGCCGTTCGCGGCCTCCTCTACGCAGTGGAACCGTTCCCGCATGGCGCCCCCGTCCTCATCTGGTGGGGCTGGCCCGAGGACGACTATCCGCACAACGCGGCGGACGTCGTCACCGTCGGCGTGCGCCCCGCGGAGTGAACCCCTGAGCACACCCTGAGCACTGGCCTTTGCCACTGGTAAGACGGATGGAAAGCGGTAATGGAACGACGGCTCTCGAAGCCCGCCCTCATAGTGGTCCTGGTCGGGGCGCTCATCGTCGCGGTGTCCATCGTGGCGCGGTTCGGGGGAGCGCTCGGGATCCCCGGGGCGGACGATCTCAGCTGGGTCGCCCAGGAGCCCGTGCACTACGAGGCCGACCCCTCCGGCTGGGAGCGTCAGGATGCCGCCGGGATCTCCTACACCGTGCCCGGTGACTGGTCCGCCGTGCCCGAGAAGGATCTCAAGGACGGCTACGCGGCCTCCTGGAGCGCACCCGACGGCGATCCCCTCGGTGAGCTGAGCGTCCTGGACTACCCCGGTGACGACACCGGCGCCTACCAGGCCCTCCTCGACGCGACCTCGCTGCACCGCGGCGACGAACTCGACCTGCCGCTCGGCACCAACGACGGGTGCGAGGAGTACGACCTGCCCGAGGTCCATGCGGCCGGCCTCTGCTCCTACCCCGCCGCCTACACCGACCCCGAGACCGAAGAGAGCGTCGCCGTGAGCGGCACGTACTACGTGCTGCAGGTCGAGCAGGAGTCCGCCCCGGTTCTCGTGCGTCTCCTAAGGGCCGACGACTTCGACGCCGACGACGCCATGGCCCTGCTCAACGGACTGCGCCCCGCCCCGGACGGATGGCGCGCATGGATCGGCGACTGAGCACCCGCCCCTGCCCCTGACCCCTACCACCCTGCGAGAACGATCCCCCGATGCGCACGTCACGCCTCTCCCTCCTCGTCTCCCTCGCCGCGGGCGGCTCCGCCGTCCTCCTGTCGGTCACCTTCCTGCGGCCTCCCGGGACCGCCGATGCCGACGCCTCCTCCGGCACGGACGCACCGACGAAGTCCGCGGCCATGACCGCCGAAGAGTTCAAGAGTGAGGAGTCCTCGGTCTGGCCGCCAGGAGAGGGCATCCCCGCGCCGACCCAGGAGGCGGAGGCGGACGAAGGGGAAGGCGAAGGAGGCGGGGACGCCCTTCCCGAAGGATGGCGCACCGTCGAGACCGACGGTCTCGTCCTTCCCGTCCACAACGACTGGGAGAAGTTGGACCCTGAGGAGACGCCGTTCCCCGAGGGCACCGAATCCGTCTACTCGGACCCCGTTGTGGGCGGCCTCCAAGTGCTCTCGGGCTATCCTGCGGACCAGTTCGACGCCCATCAGGCCGTCGTCCGGTTCGTGAACGAGATCTCCCCGACAGGCGAGGTGCTGAGCACGTTCACACCGGTCGATGCGCCGCCCGGTCTCCACGGAGCGGCCTACGCCGAATTCGCTCTCCATCCCGCGGACTCGGAGCTGGAGGAGGCGGCGGGCGGCTCGCTGTCCGGCGTCCTCTTCGGAGTGCAGATCGAGGAAGGCGACGACCCTCTCGTGCTCTGGTGGGAATGGCCGACCGAGGGCGCCCCGGGCGGTGTCCAGGACATCGTCACCGGCGGCGTCCGCCCGGCGGACTGACCCGGCCCGCCCCGCCCCGCGCTCTCCGCCCCGTCCCGTGACCGCCGCCGGGCCGTGTGCCCGCGGTGGTCCCCGTGTGACCCGCGCCGGGTATACCTGGTGGGGTCGGCTGCGGTCTTTCTCCAGGTAGGCCGCTTTTGTCGCCGTTGGAAGGCTGTGTGCATGCTCGACCCGACGCGCCCCCGGTCCCGGGCGGCCGCCGTCCTGGCCGCGGCCGGCCTCGCCACCGCCCTGGCCGCCGGGTGCGACCCCGCCGGCGGGAGCGGGGCGCCGGACCCTGGCGGGGACCCGTCGTCCTCGGCCTTGTCCTCGGCGTCCGGAGGCGGCTCCGTCCTCGGCGACGACGGGCGCGGGGTGCGCGTCATGCCGGTCGGCGACTCCATCACCCACGGCGGCACGGGCGACGCCACCTGGCGCTACCGCCTGTGGAACCACCTCTCGGCCACCGACCCCGACCTGGAGTTCGTCGGCCCGAAGGACGGGGTGGAGAACCGGGCCACCGCCGACCTGGACGGCCACGACGGGTACGCCGACCCCGGCTTCGGCACCGCCCACGACGCCGTGTGGGGCCGCACCCTCGAAGACGCCTCCGAGGAGATCGGCCCGACCGTCGCCGAGCACGACCCCGACGTGCTGCTGGTCATGCTCGGCATCAACGACCTGGGATGGGTGGGCAGCGACGCCGCGGAGATGGAGGAGCACCTGCGTGCCTTCCTGGACGCCGCCCGCCAGGGCGGGGACCCGCCCCACGTCCTCCTGGCCGAGGTGCTGCCCACCCAGCGCGGCCTGGACGACCCCGCCTTCTCCGCCCGGGTCGGCGGCTACAACTCGGTTCTGGGCGGCGTCGCCGAGGAGTACTCCGAGCCCGGCGCCCGCGTGGTCCCGGTCGACGTCGCCGACGCCGAGTCCTTCGTCCCCGAGCGCGACACCTACGACGGCACCCACCCCAACGCGCGCGGCGAGCTGAAGATCGCCGCCGCCTACGCCGACGCCCTGGACGCCGAGTTCGGCTACGGGGGGCCCTACCCGCGCCCCCTGCCCGAGGTGGGGTTCGGCCCTAAGACCGCCCCCGAGCCCCGGATCGAGACCGGGCCCGGTCCGGGCGTCCGGCTGGCGTGGGCCCCTGTCCCCGGGGCGACCGACTACCGGGTGCGCTGGGCCGAGGAGCCGCCCGGGGACCGGGCCCCCACCTGGCAGAAGGAGCGCCCCCAGCCCGCCCACGAGCGCACCTGGACCCTGGAGTCGCCCCGCCCGGGCACGGGGTACCTGGTCCAGGTCCGCGCCGACAAGGGGTGGCACACCGGGCCCTACTCCGAGGAAGTGACCGTCTCGCTCAC